>JABFXA010000011.1 GCA_013361955.1 Nocardioidaceae bacterium | reverse complement strand
CGGGCGTCTAGGCGATCAGCTTGCGGACGTGGTCGAAGACCCCGGTGTACGTCGCCGGGTTGCTCCGCGGCGTGCGGCCGATCGGGGACTGGTCGACGTGGATCACCTTGTCGACGTTGTCGAGGCCGTCGATGCGCCGGTGCCGGCCGGGCACGGTGCGGGCGTTGTAGATCTGCTTGGCCAGCGAGGTGTAGAGGATGTCGTTGACCAGCGTCGACTTGCCCGACCCGGACACCCCGGTGATCGCGACGAACAGCCCGAGCGGGAACGTCACGTCGATGTCCTGGAGGTTGTGCTCCTTCGCGCCGCGGACCACCAGGTCGCGACCCGGCGTCCGCGGCCGGCGTACGGCGGGGACCGGGATCTCCTTGCGGCCGGAGAGGTACATGCCGGTCGCGGAGTCGTGGTGCTCGAGGAGGTCCTGGACGGTGCCGGACACCCCCACCTGGCCGCCGTGCTCGCCCGCACCGGGCCCGATGTCGACCACCCAGTCGGCGACCCGGATGGTGTCCTCGTCGTGCTCGACCACGATCAGGGTGTTGCCGAGGTCCTTGAGCCGGACCAGGGTGTCGATCAGCCGGTGGTTGTCGCGCTGGTGCAACCCGATCGACGGCTCGTCGAGGACGTAGAGCACGCCGACCAGGCCGGCGCCGATCTGGGTGGCCAGCCGGATCCGCTGCGCCTCGCCGCCGGACAGCGACCCGGAGGGCCGGTCGAGCGAGAGGTAGTCGAGCCCGACGTCGAGCAGGAAGGTGAGCCGCTCCTGGATCTCCTTGAGCACCCGCTCGGCGATCTGCCGCTCCCGCGGGCTCAGCTCGAGCGCGCGCAGGAAGTCGGCGGCCTCGTTGATCGGCAGCGCGCAGACCTCGGCGATGTTGCGGCCGCCGACGGTGACCGCCATCGAGACCGGCTTGAGCCGGCTGCCCCGGCACACCGGGCAGGGCACCTCGCGCATGAAGCCCTCGAAGCGCTCCCGGCTGGTGTCGGACTCCGCCTCGCGGTGCCGCCGCTCGATGTAGGGCCGGACGCCCTCGAAGCTGGTGTAGTAGGAGCGCTCGCGGCCGTAGCGGTTGGTGTGCCGCACGTGCACCTTGGTCGGGTGCCCGTCGAGGATCGACTTGCGGGCCTTCGCCGGCAGGTCCTCCCACGGGGTGTTCAGGTCGAAGCCGAGCTCGTCGCCGAGCGCGCCGAGCAGCCGGATGAAGAAGTCCGCGACGTGCGCCCCCGACCACGGCCCGATCGCCCCCTCGCCCAGGGTCGCCCCGGGGTCGGAGACGACCAGCTCCGGGTCGACCTCCATCCGGGTGCCGAGGCCGTGGCAGTCGGGGCAGGCGCCGAACGGCGAGTTGAACGAGAACGACCGCGGCTCGAGGTCGTCGGTGTCGATGGCGTGCTCGTTGGGGCAGGCCATCTTCTCGGAGAACCGCATCTCGCGGCCCGGGTCCTTGTCGGCCAGCTCGACGAAGTCGAACACCACCAGCCCGCTCGCCAGCCGCAGCGCGGTCTCCACCGAGTCGGTGAGCCGGCGCTTGGAGGACGGCTTGACCGAGAGCCGGTCGACGACCACCTCGATCGTGTGCTTCTTCTGCTTGTCGAGCTGGGGCGGCGCGTCGAGCGGGTAGGTCTCGCCGTCGACCCGGGCCCGCGAGAACCCCTGGGTCTGCAGGGTGCGGAACAGGTCGACGTACTCGCCCTTGCGGCCGCGCACCACCGGCGCCAGCACCTGGAAGCGCAGCCCCTCGTCGAGGGCCAGCACCCGGTCGACGATCTGCTGCGGGGTCTGCCGGGAGATCGGCGCCCCGCAGACCGGGCAGTGCGGCCGGCCGGCACGGGCGTAGAGCAGCCGCAGGTAGTCGTAGACCTCGGTGATCGTGCCGACCGTCGAGCGCGGGTTGCGCGAGGTGGACTTCTGGTCGATCGAGACCGCGGGCGAGAGCCCCTCGATGAAGTCCACGTCGGGCTTGTCCATCTGCCCCAGGAACTGCCGGGCGTACGCCGACAGCGACTCGACGTAGCGGCGCTGGCCCTCGGCGAAGATCGTGTCGAAGGCCAGGCTGGACTTCCCGGAGCCGGACAGGCCGGTGAACACGATGAGGGAGTCGCGCGGCAGCTCGAGCGAGACGTCCTTGAGGTTGTGCTCCCGGGCCCCCCGGATGATCAGCTGGTCAGCCACTAGTCGTCCTCGGGATCCTCGCGAAAGTGGGTGCGTTCGAACAAACGTTCGTCATGGTAGCGGGTGGCACAAGGTCGCGCAGCGGGGTTGGATGGGCCGGTGAGCACCTCCACCACCCTCCCTCTGATCGACGAGACTCGTGTCGCCACCACACGCTATCTGGCCGCACTGACAGGACTCGACGACGAGTCGGTCCGGCTGCCCTCGGTGCTTCCCGGCTGGTCCCGGGCGCACGTCGTGGCGCACCTGTCCCGCAACGCCGACGCCTTCACCCGGGTGCTGCGCGCGGCCTCCGCGGGCGAGACCGCCGCCATGTACCCGTCGAACGACGTGCGTAACGCGGAGATCGACGACACCGTCGCCACGCACGACCTGGCCGGGCTCCTCGACGACGCGCGCGAGTCCTGCGAGCGGCTCGACGCTGCGCTCCGCGAGAACGACGCCGACCCGGAGTCGCCGTACGCCCGGCTGGACGGCGAGCGGCCGAGCTTCCCGCTGGCCACCCTCGGGTCCCGGCGCCGCGCCGAGGTGGTGATCCACCACACCGACCTCGACCTCGACCTCCGTGCGGCGGACTGGCCACCGGGCTTCTCCGAGGAGATGGTCCGGCAGCGCCAGGACGAGATGGCGCTGGCGCACGACGGCGGGGTGTCGATGGTGCTGTCCTCGACCGACGTGCCCGGGCTGTGGAAGTTCGGCGAGGGTCAGGGCCCCGAGGTGCACGGCGCGGTCGGCGACCTGGCCTACTGGCTGGTCGGCCGCGGCGACGGCGCCGGCCTGACCTGCTCCCCCGGCGACCTCCCGGTGCTGGGACGCTGGCGGTGAGCACGAGCGAGGACGGAGAGACGATGACCTACACCGGCAAGGTGAAGCCGGGCGGCCGGCCCGACGTACGCGAGCTCCCGCAGCTGACCATCACCAAGTTCTCGGTCAGCGAGATGGACAACAACGTGTACCTGCTCCGCTGCCAGCGCACCGACGAGCAGCTGCTGGTCGACGCCGCCGACGACGCCACGCGGATCCTCCAGGTGGTCGGCTCCGACGGGCTGCGGCGGGTGGTCACCACCCACCAGCACTGGGACCACCACCGCGCGCTGCCCCAGGTCGTCGAGGCCACCGGCGCGGAGACCGTGGCGGGCGCAGACGACGCCGACGAGCTGCCGGTGCCGGTCGACGTCCGGGTCGGCGACGGCGACCTGGTCCGCGTCGGCGACTGCACGCTCGAGGTGATCCACCTGGTCGGGCACACGCCCGGCTCGATCGCGCTCCTGTACGACGACCCCGACGGCACTCCGCACCTGTTCACCGGCGACTCGCTGTTCCCCGGCGGCGTCGGCAACACGTTCGGTGACAGCTCCGCCTTCGCCTCGCTCATCGAGGACGTCTCGACGAAGGTGTTCGACCGGCTGCCCGACGAGACCTGGTTCTACCCGGGCCACGGCGCCGACTCGACCCTCGGCACCGAGCGGCCGCACCTGCGGGAGTGGCGCGAGCGCGGCTGGTGACGCACGCTGGGGGCGGACACGCGCGAGCGGAGCGAGCGCCGATCACCCGTTCTTCCAGATGTCGTCGAAGTTCGCCCGGTACTGCGCGTACGCCGCCGGGTCCTCGATCCGCAGCAGCACGTCGTCGCGCCGGAGCGCGCCGTTCGACCAGTTGTGCGAGCCGGTGTAGACGACCTGGGCGGCGGTGTCGCCGTCGAAGACGCCGCTGACCTGCAGGCTCTTCTGGTGCGTGCGGACGCTCCGGTGCCGGACCGTCGCGAGCTGCACGCCGGCGTTCGCCAGGATGCTCTTCACCTGGCTGCCGATCCCGACGCCGTAGATGACCTGCACGACGCAGCCGGCCCTGCGGAGCGCGGCCACCTTGTCCGCGAGGTAGATGCCGCGGCTGCCGTTCCAGGCGTGCTGGGACAGCCGCACCAGCGTCTTCCCGCCGACGCCGGTGCCGCCGGTGGCGCCCGTGCAGGTGATCGCGCTGAGGGCCTGGTACATCGGGTCGGTGAACCTGGTGCTGCCGGCGTACGGGTAGAACTGCGACTGGTAGCCGTTGATCTCGGGCTGGTAGTAGCCGCCGCTGGGCTTGTCGTACTTCATCTGGTCGAAGAAGCCGGCGTAGGTGTAGTACGTCGCCGGGTCACCCGCGATCGTGTAGAGGTCGCTCCACTGCCGGGTGGCGTTGTAGCCGGTCATGTTGTTCGAGCCGACCATGGTCACGTTGCTCGCCCGGCCGGCCTTGCTGAACAGGAAGATCTTGTCGTGCATGTTGCCGCCGGACGTGCCGCGGCAGCTGAGGTGGCAGAACACCGCGAACGACCGCGCCTCGCGGTTCGCGCCGAGCGCTCGCTGCAGCCGCAGCTCCTGGGCGTACTTCGTGTGGTCGTCGAAGATCATCTGCACGTGCACGCCGCGCGCCTTGGCCGCGAGCAGCCGGTCGGCGGACGCCTTGTCCGAGAACGAGAACACCGCGATCTTGATCGTCGACCCGGGCGGGGAGGCGGCGACCGAGCTGTTCACGTGCGTGAAGATCCGGCGCTGCTGGGCGTTCGTGCCGATCGGCCGGTTGAACGTGGCGCCGGTGACCGGGGTGTACGTCGACGTGGTCGCTGCGGCCGGCGCCGCGCGGTCCGGACGGGCGCCGGCGACCAGGAACGCGGTGAGGGCGAGGGCCGCGACCACGGCGACGCAGAGGCTGCGCAATAGACGGGGGGCGAGTCGGGGGGTGCTGGTCATCGCGTCGGGCTCCTCGGTCGGCCGGCCACCGCAAACCACAGTGGCGCTCAAGTTTCACACCCACCACAGCAGCCCCGGAAGGCTTCAGCAGAACTACAGTCCTGGAATTCGCCGTGACCCCGGTGCACACCCGTTTCCGGCATTCGCGGACGCGCGGCGCTCGCCCGCCGTACCGTCGTGCCATGGGGAATCTGGGGCACACGGGGCGGCTGGTGCTCACTTGCGTCCTGGCCGTCGTGTTCGGCGTCGGCGGCGCCGTGGGCGCGGTGGCGGTCATGCACGACTCGTTGACGGGACCGCAGGGGCAGACCGGTCTGACCGGCGCGCCCGGGCCGGAGGGGCCGGCGGGTCAGGCGGGCGCCGACGGGCTGGACGGGAAGGACGGCACGCGAGGTCCGGCGGGACGCGCCGGGCGCAACGCCAAGGCGGCGCCCACCACGCTGGGGCTCGGGTCGACCGGCTGCCTGGGCACGTCGATGGAGGTGGTCACCGACGTGGCCGTCACGGCTCAGAACAAGGTGCGGCTCACCAAGAAGACGGTCTGCGTCGTCAAGTGACGGGCGCGAGCGCCCACGGCTCGAGCAGCGCCAGCAGCCACTCGCGCACCGGGTGCTCCATCTCGACCGCGACCGCGGGCGCGTCGGCCAGCGCCGCCTCGTAGGACAGCGCCCGGGACACGCAGCCGGTACGTCGGGCCAGCTCGACCCAGCGGAGCAGGTCGGACCGGTCGGCGAGGTCGGTGAACGGCTCGAGGTAGGCGTCGCGCACCCGGTCGACGCGCGGGTCGTCGAAGGTCTCGTCGTCGCGGTACACGCCGGCGTGGAACGCGATGGAGTTCAGCGTCGCGAGCATGGTGCCGAACGGGTGCGCCACCGAGGCGTCGCCCCAGTCGATGATCCGGGCCGCGGACGCGTCCTCCCCCGGCCAGCAGACGTTGGCCGAGTGCAGGTCGTCGTGCTGCACGGACTCCGCGACCGGCGAGGCGGCCAGGTCGTCGCACCAGCCGGCGAACACCGGCTCCACCTCCTCCAGCGCCGCCGCGTCGGCGGCGGAGATCCCGCCCTCCCCCGCCGGCAGCGCCCGGAGCCGCTCGCGCAGCCCGCGCAGCTCCGCGACCAGCCGGGTGGGGCCGAGGTGCGGCGTCCCGGAGTCGAGCAGCGCCGGCGTGTGCGCGGCCAGGTCGCGCTGCACGCCCGCGTAGCGCGATACCAGCTGCTCCCAGGGCTTCCAGAGCGCGTCGGGCGGGTGCACCGCGCGCATCTGCGGTCCACCGTCGCGGCTCAGCGACCAGGCCCGCTCGACGTCGGTGGCGAGCTGGTCGGGCACCAGGCCCGGGGAGAGATCGGCGAGCAGCCGGACCAGCCGGGGCTCGAAGGCGGTGGCGCGGCCGTTGACCTTGAACCAGACCCGGCCGCCGGTGGTCTCGAACCGGATCGCGCTGGACCATTCGCGGGCGTGCGGCTGCTCCCACTCGCCGGTCGGCTGCAGCCCGTGCTCGGCGAGCCGCCCGGCCACCCAGGCGCGCACCTCGTCGAGGAACTCCTCGCTGGTCCAGTGGGCGACGTTCACCGCTCGAGGAGGGCCTTCAGCGTCGCCAGGTCGGAGCGGACAGCGGCGGCGTCGGCGTCCAGCTCCGCGTCGGTCATCCCGGGCCGGCGCCGCAGCGTGAACACCACCTCCGACCCCTCGCCGTCGGGGATCACCCGCATCGGGTTCGTCACCACGGTGCCGTCGGGGAGGGTGACGTCGTGGTCGAGGACGCCGTGCGGGTTGGCGGAGGCGAAGCGCACCTCGACCTCCCCCATCGGCGAGTCCGCGAACCAGCGGCCGTCGCGCTCCTCGATCGACCCGCTGAGGCCCGCGGCCCACTCCGGCAGGTGCGCGGGCTCGCCGACGTAGGCGTAGACCTCGTGGGCCGGGCGTGCGACGTACGTGCTCAGGTGCAGCGACTCGCTCACGGACGCGACCCTACGGGAACCGGCCGACGCGCGCCCTGTCCGCGACGCCCGCACCCGCCCCGTAGGCTCGCCCCGTGATCGAGCTGCGCACCCCGACCGAGATCGAGCAGATGAGGCCCGCCGGCCGCTTCGTCGCCGACGTCCTCGTCCGCCTCGCCGAGGCCGCCGACGTGGGCGTGAACCTCCTCGAGCTGGACGCCCTCGCGCACGAGATGATCCGCGGGCGCGGCGCCGAGTCCTGCTACATCGACTACCACCCGTCGTTCGGCGCGATGCCGTTCGGCAAGGTGCTGTGCACGTCGGTGAACGACGCGGTGCTGCACGGACTGCCGCACGACTACCGGCTCCGCGACGGCGACCTGCTCTCCCTGGACTTCGCCGCCTCCGTCGACGGCTGGGTGTCCGACTCCGCGATCAGCCTGGTGGTCGGCACCCCCGACCAGCAGGACCTCGACCTCATCGACACCGCGAGCCGCGCGCTCGACGCCGGCATCGCCGCCGCGCAGGCGGGCGGCCGGATCGGCGACATCTCCGCGGCGATCGCGGCGGTGGCGCACGGCGAGGGGCTGTCGATCAACACCGACTTCGGCGGTCACGGCGTCGGTCGCACCATGCACGGCGACCCGCACGTGCCGAACAACGGCCGGGCCGGCCGCGGCTACCCGCTCAAGCCGGGGCTGGTGATCGCGATCGAGCCGTGGTTCCTGCAGACCACCGACAAGCTGTACACCGACGCCGACGGCTGGACGCTGCGCAGCGGCGACGGGTCGCGCGGGGCGCACATGGAGCACACGATCGCGATCACCCCGGACGGACCGGTGGTCCTCACCGCTCGGGACTAGATCGACCGCTGGAACTGCAGCTCGCGGCCCATCACGCGGTACCCGAGCTGCTCGTTGACCGCGATCATGTGGTCGTTCGACTCGGCGTTCCAGGTGTCGACGGTCTCCACCTGCGGCTCGACCTCGGCCAGCCACTGCAGCATCGCGGCCTTGAGCAGCAGGCCGAGCCGGTGGCCGCGGTGGTCGCGGGCGACCGCGGTGTCGTGCTGGTCGGCGTACTGCGGGCGGTACTCGTCGACGGCGACCACCGTGTGCCCGCCCAGCGCGCCGGTCTGCCGGTGCCGCGCGACGAGGCGGTACAGCCGGTTGCCGCGCTCGATCGAGGACGTCTCGTAGTCGGCCAGCCGCTCCGCCGTGAACACCTCGTCCTCGATGTCGAGGTCGTCGGTGGGGGCGTCGTTGATCGCCGACATCAGCTCGGCCATCGCCTCGGCCAGCTCCGGCGGCGTCCGCCCGGCGATGCGCACCAGCTCGTAGTCGACCGCGTGCGGGGCCGCCTCGTCGTACAGCTTCTGGAGCAGGTGGGGCTCGAGCTCCTGCAGGTGCTGGCGGCGCATGATCGCCTGCGACTTCTTCTCGAGGCCGTGGCGTGCCGCGAACGCGAGCGTCCGCTCGGACTCCCAGCCGTCGGCGCCCAGGCTGGTGCGGCCGCGCGACCGGGCCTCCTCGACCATCCGCTCGAGCACGGTGCTGCCGTGGCCGCGACGACGGTGGTCGGGGCGGACCGCCATCCACAGCCAGGCCAGGTGGGTGTTGTCGCGCTCCGAGGTGTGCAGCAGCGCGGTCGCCACCGGCTCGCCGTCCAGCGTCGCGAGGTACGGCGCGGGCGCCTCGCCGTCCCACCCGCGACGGACGAACCCCTGGAACAGCTCGGGCAGCCACGGGTGCTCCCACGGCGCGTCCACGGCGCTGGAGGCGTTGAAGATCTCCATGGCCGCGCGGGCGGCGGCGGCGTCCTCCGCGTCGTACCCGTGGATGTCGAGCGTGCTCATGCCAGAAGGGTCCCCCCGCGCGCCCACCGGCGCGACCCATTTACCGCTCGACGAGGGCGGGGAGCACGGCGGGGAGCTCGCGGGCCAGGAAGCCGAGCGGCGCGATGCGGTCGGCGAGCACGTCGCCGGCGCGGCCGTGCAGCCAGCCGCCCCAGACCGCGGCCTGCGCGGGGTCGGCGCCGCGGGCCAGCAGACCGGCGACGATCCCGGCCTGGACGTCGCCGGAGCCGGAGATGCCCAGCCCCGGGTTCCCGACCTCGGCCCGCCAGGCGTCGCCGTCGGGCGTGGCCACCACCTTCGCGGTGCCGCCGCACAGCACCACGGCCTGCGCCGACGACGCGAGCCGAGCGGCCGCGGCCAGCGGCTCATCGCGTACGTCGCCCTCGTCGACGCCGAGGACGATCGCCACCTCGCCCGGGTTCATGGTGAGCACCGGCGTGGTCTCCAGGTGCTGCAGGCAGGTCAGGTCGGCGGTGAGCGCGGCCGAGCCGAGGGCGTCGACGACCACCCGCCGGCCGCCCAGCCCGGGCAGCACCTCGGCGAGCAGCGCGGCCGCGTCGTCGGGGCTCATCATCCCGGGCCCGACCAGCACCGTGGACGCCTTCTCGGCCAGCTCCAGGACGTCGCCGGCCGCGGAGACCGCGATGTCGCCCGACGGCGCCTCGTCGGTGCGTCGCACCAGCGCCTCGGGCAGTGCGACGGCGAGCTGCCGCGCCACGCTGGACGTCGTCGCGACCTGCAGCTTGCCGGCGCCGACGCGCAGCGCCGCCTCCCCGGCGAGCATCATCGCGCCCGGGACCCCGGCGCTGCCGCCGACCAGCAGCACGGTCCCCCGCCCCTCCTTGTCGGAGCCGGGCTCGGGCAGCGGCCAGCCGCGGAGCAGCCCCTCGTCGACCGGGACCGGCTCAGCCATGGGTGGCCGACCGCTCCCGCGTCACCGTGCCGTCGGCGGCCTCCACGGCCACCGTGTCGCCGAACCCGAGGGGTCGGAACCCGTCGCCGTGCCGCTCCCAGGTGGACAGCGACGCGTTCGCCAGCCGGTGGTCGCGGTCGACGGCCAACAGCCGCTCCTCGTCGAGCCCCTCGAGCACGTAGCGGAAGCCCATCACGACGGCCTGGTGGCTGAACATCCACACCCGCGCGCCGTCGTACCCGTGCCGCAGGTCCGTGAGCAGCGACCGCACCCGGAGCACCACGTCGGTCCAGCTCTCCCCCGACGGCGGCCGGTAGTAGAACTTGCCCATCCGCTCCCGGCGCCGGGCCTCCTCGGGGTACGACGCCCGGATGCCCCGTCCGGTCAGGCCGTCGAAGAGCCCGAGGTCGCGCTCGCGGAGCCGCTCGTCGAGGACCACCTCGACGCCGAGGTCCTCGACCGCGATCTCCGCGGTGTCCCGGGCGCGCCGGTACGGCGAGCTGAGCACCAGGTGGGGCCGGCGGTCGCTGCCGTCGCCGGCGAGCCAGCGCGCCACCGCCCGGGCCTGCTCGCGCCCGGTGTCGGAGAGGGCCACGTCGGGATCGCGGTCGGAGACCTCGACCCGTTCGGCGTGCCGGCGGTGCGCGTCGGCGTCGGCCACGTTGCCGACGCTCTCGCCGTGCCGGACCAGGGTGATCGCGTCGGGGCCCGAGGACAGGCCGACCAGGCGACGGGGGGACACGCACTCTCCTCACTCGCGGGACCACGGTTGCCCGTCCGTACCCGCTGACCGCGTCGTCAAGCCCCGCGGGTCTAGAGTCGCGCGGGTGACCCGGATGCCCGCCGACCTGCTCGCCAAGGCCCGGGCGGCGACGGGGTTCATGCCCGACGACGAGGGCGCGCTGCTGTACGACGTGGCCGCGGAGGCGCTGGGCGACGGGCCGGGTCTCGAGGTGGGCAGCTACTGCGGCAAGTCGGCGATCTACCTGGGCGCCGCGGCGCGGCAGGCCGGCTCGACGGTGTTCAGCGTCGACCACCACCGCGGGTCGGAGGAGAACCAGGCGGGCTGGGAGTACCACGACCCCACGCTGGCCGACCCGGAGTTCGGGATGCTCGACACGCTGCCGACCTTCCGGCACACCCTCAAGGACGCCGGGCTGCTCGACGAGGTGGTCGCGGTGGTGGGCCGGTCGACGACCGTCTCGGCGCACTGGCGCACTCCCCTGGCGCTGCTGTTCGTCGACGGCGGGCACACCGACGAGCACGCCGGCAACGACTACACCGGGTTCGGCCGGTGGGTGGCCCGGGGCGGCACGATGGTGGTGCACGACGTGTTCCCCGACCCGGCCGACGGCGGTCAGGCGCCGTACCGGATCTACCTGCGCGCGCTCGGCTCCGGGTTCGAGGAGCGACGGGTGCTCGGGTCGATGCGGGTGCTGGTCCGCGTCGGCGGCGACGCGGGCGACCCGGTGTCCTGAGTCAGCCGACCCGCTGCCGCGACGTCTCGTCGGCGCAGCCGCACTCGAGCCCGATCGCCGGGAACACGCTCGGCAGGGAGCTCCCCCGGAACAGGTCCGCGCCGGGCGTGGTCCCGGACAGCGCGTCGACCGCGAGCAGTACGGCCCCCGCCGTGTACGTCGTGCGCGTGCCCGGCCACCGGGACCCGTCGGCGTAGACCAGCCCGGTCTCGTAGGCACCGTCGTCGTGCCGCATCCGCTGCACGTCGCGGAGCAGCCGTAGCGCGCGCTCGCGGTCGCCGAGGGTGTCCAGGGCCAGCACCAGCTCGCAGGTCTCGGCCGCGGTCACCCAGGGGTTGGTGTCGACGCAGCGCACCCCGATGCCGGGCACCACGAAGTCGTCCCACCGGGTGTCGACGAGCGCGCGGCCGGCGTCGCCCCGGACCGCGCCGCCGAGGACCGGGTAGTACCAGTCCATCGCGAACGTGGACTTGTCCATGAACTCGTCGCGGTGCTCGCGCAGCGCGTGCCCGAGCCGGCCGGCGGCCAGCTCCCACTCCGGCTGCGGCCGGCCGACCAGCTCCGAGAGGGCCAGGCCCGCGGACAGCGCGTGGTAGATGCTCGAGCTGCCCGCGAGCAGCGCCTCGTCGTTGACCTTGCCGCCGGCCTCGCGCGACCAGGCGATGCCGCCGAAGTCGAGCTGCAGGGACACCGCGAGGTCGAGCCCGCGGCGTACGGCGGGCCAGCAGCGGCGCACGAACGCCTCGTCGGAGCGGACCAGCCAGTGGTGCCACACGCCGACCGCGAGGTAGGCGGACATGTTCGTCTCTGCGCTGGCGTCCTCGACGACCCCGGCGACCACCTTCATCGGCCAGGAGCCGTCGTCGCGCTGGGTGGCCAGGCACCAGTCGTAGGCCCGGTGCGCGGCGTCGGACTGGCCGCCGACCAGCAGGCCCATCGCGGACTCCACGTGGTTCCAGGTGTCGGTGTGCGCACCCTCCGACCACGGGATCGCGCCGTCGGGCTCCTGGACCGCCGCGATCGAGGCCGCGGTGGCGGCGACGTCGTGGCGGCTGAGCAGCCCGGCCAGCTCGGGGACGGCCGCCATCAGGCCGCCTCGGGCTTGTGCAGGTAGAGCACCAGGCTCTTGCCGATCACCGGGTTCAGCGCCCGCTCGGCGAGCCGGGTGACCCGCGGCTTGCGCATGATGTCCCACACCAGCAGCCGGTGGTAGGCCCGCACCAGCGGGTGCCGGTCGTCGTCGACGCCGACCGCGCACTTGAGCCACCAGTACGGCGCGTGCAGCGCGTGCGCGTGGGCGCGGCCGTCGAGGACGAGCCCGGCGTCGACGAGCTTCGCGACCAGGCCGTCCCCGGTGTAGATCCGGACGTGCCCGCCCTCGACCTCGTGGTACGCGTCGGACAGCGCCCAGCACACCTTCTCCGGCAGCCAGCGCGGCACGGTCACCGCGATCGTGCCGCCGGGACGCAGCACCCGGGCCAGCTCGGCGATCGCGGCGGTGTCGGCGGGGATGTGCTCGAGCACCTCCGCGGCCACCACCCGGTCGAACTCGCCGTCGGCGAAGGGCAGCGAGAGCGCGTCGCCCTGCTTGACGTCGGCCTCGGCGCCGTCCGGCACCTCGCCCGCCGACCGCATCGCGGCGAACAGGTCGAGGACGCCGGCGAGCTCGTCGGCGTCCTGGTCGAAGGCGATCACGTCGCCGCCGCGCCGGTACACCTCGAAGGCGTGCCGGCCGGCGCCGCAGCCCATGTCGAGCACCCGGTCGCCGGGCAGCAGGCCGAGGCGGTCGAAGTCCACGGTCAGCATCGGGTCTCCCCTCTCGTCTCCACGGCGCGGCGGTACACCTCGGCGGTCGCCTCGGCCACCGCCCGCCAGCTGAACTCGGCGAGGGCGCGCTCGCGCCCGGCGGCCCCCATCCGGGCCCGCCGGTCGGGGTCGTCGAGCAGCGCCTCGAGGGCGTGCGCCAGCTCGCCCACGTCCCCGGGCGTCACCAGGTCCGCGCACAGCCCGTCGGGGCCGACCACCTCGGGGATCGCGCCGGCCCGGCTCACCACGAGCGGGGTGCCACAGGCCATCGCCTCCGCGGTGGGCAGCGAGAAGCCCTCGTAGAGCGACGGCACGCAGGCGACCTCGGCGGACCCCACGGTCGCGGCCAGCTCGGCGTCGGAGATGCCGTGCACGAACCGCACCGAGCCGGTGATGCCGAGCCGGTCGACGATCCGCTCGGTCGGCCCACCCGGCGTGGGCCGGCTGACCAGCAGCAGCTCCAGGTCGCGCTCGGTGCGCAGCTTGGCGAACGCCTCCAGCAGCGTCGCGATGCCCTTCATCGGGGTGTCCGCGCTGGCCATCGCCACGATCCGGCCGGGCACCCGCTGCACGGTCGGCGGCGCGAACACCGCGTCGACGCCGAGCGGCACCACGGTGATCCGGGCCGGGTCGACGCCGAAGTCGGTGACCACGTCGCGGGCCGAGCTCGCCGACGGGCACACGACGTACCGCGACCGCCGGGCGACGTTGCCCTGCATGCGCAGGAAGCCGTACCAGCGGCGCAACGACAGCTGGCGGCGCACCGTGGTGGCCTCGGCGAGGTCGACCCGGCGGTCGAACGTGATCGGGTGGTGGATGGTGGTCACCACCGGCAGGCCGGCGCGCTCGACGGCGAGCAGCCCGGAGCCGAGCGTCTGGTTGTCGTGCACCACGTCGAAGTCCGCGAGCCGCTCGCGCAGCAGCCGGGCCGCGCGCAGGCTGAACGTGCGCGGCTCGGGGAAGCCGGCGGTCCACATCGTGGCGACCTCGAGCAGGTCGATCCGGTCGCGGATCTCGCTGGGCCGCGGCGTCCGGAACGGGTCGGGCTCGCGGTAGAGGTCGAGGCTGGGCACCTCGGTGAGGCGGA
Organism: Nocardioidaceae bacterium; assembly: GCA_013361955.1. Classification (GTDB taxonomy): domain Bacteria; phylum Actinomycetota; class Actinomycetes; order Propionibacteriales; family Nocardioidaceae; genus Nocardioides_B. Next base: position 35,987 of record JABFXA010000011.1, on the reverse strand, counting down.
CGCCGGGGTCGAGCACCGGGTAGGGCTGGCCGGAGAAGACCTCCACGTCGTGGCCCAGGGCGGCGAGCTCCCGGCTCAGGTGCCGGACGTAGACCCCCTGGCCCCCGCAGTGCGGCTTGCTCCGGTAGGACAGGAGTGCGACGCGCAACCCCGACCTCCGATCGCGACCGGACAGCCGCCGGGGCCGTCACACCGAGTCAATACTGGGACTGGAACGTGTTCCTATGATGCCGTACGGGCCGGGCCGGCCCGCGGTGAGGTGCACCGCTCGAGCAAGGGAGGGTCGCTGCATGAGCGGCACGGGCTCGCCGGTCGACGACGACCTGGGGACGGTCGCGCAGCGGGAGCGCCGGCAGCGGATCCTCGACGCCGCGACGTCGCTGGCGTCCGAGGGCGGCTTCGAGCGCGTGCAGATGCGCGCGGTGGCGGTGCGCGCGCAGGTCGCGCTGGGGACCCTGTACCGCTACTTCCCGTCCAAGATCCACCTGCTGGTCTCGGTGCTCGGCGAGCAGTTCGCGCACGCGGCCGACGCACTGGTCCGGACCCGCCCACCCGGCCGCACCGCGGCGGACCGGGTCGTGCACGTGCTGGCCCGCACCACCGGCAGCCTGCAGCGCGAGCCGCACCTGACCGAGGCGCTGACCCGGGCGTACGTGTTCGCCGATGCCTCGGTGGCCCGCGAGATCGAGGTGGTGACCGCGCAGGTCACCCGGATGCTGCTCACCGGCCTCCGCTCGCCCGACGACCCCCGAGGCGTCGGCGACCCCGACGAGCACGAGGTCGCGATGGTCAAGGTGATCGGCGACGTGTGGCTGGCCAGCCTGGTGCAGTGGGTGACCGGGCGGCTCTCCGCCGCCGACGTGGAGTCCTCGATGGACGTCGCGGTGCGGCTGCTGCTGCGCGGCGACTGACCCCGGGCTCAGCCGAGCAGCTTGCGGTGGTCCCAGCTGGCCACCCGGTCGGCGGTGACCACGACGCCGACCCGCTGCGGCACCTGCCGTTCCACCTCGGCGGCGCCGGCCTCCCCCAGGTCGACCCCGCCCGCCATCGCGTCCGCGACGGCCGTGCCCACCGACCGGACGTCGGCCTCGTCGCGCAGCAGCCGGGCGGTGCCGGTCAGCGTGACGCCGCGCAGGTCGAAGTACTCCTCGCCGTCCTCGACGAGGCAGGTGACGCGCGGGTCGCGCTCGAGGTTGCGGATCTTCTGCGAGCGGGCGTAGGTCCAGAACGCCAGGTCGCCCTCGCGCAGGACGTAGAACAGCGTGGTCAGGTGCGGGCTGCCGTCGCGGTTCACGGTGGCCACCTGCACCTTCCGGTGGGTGGCGAGGAACTCGCCGACCTCGTCGGGCTGCATGCGGACACGGTCCCGGCCGGCTGACATGGGGCGAGGCTACCGGCGGGATAGCCTGACCGGCGTGCCCGCGCCGACCACCCCTCTCGACGTCGACGCCCTGGTCTCCCGGCACCTCGACGGCGTGGCCGTCGACGCGGTGTCGGTGTGGTGGGGCAGCCCGGACGGCACCACGACGTACGCCCGCGACGCGGAGGTGCCGCACTACGCGGCGAGCACGATGAAGCTGCCGCTGGTCGTCGCGGCTCACCGGCGGCACGACCGCGGCGAGCTCGACCTGGACGCACCGGTCGAGGTGCACGACGCGTTCGCCTCGGCGTACGACGGCGCGACCTTCTCGATGCGCCAGGAGCACGACCAGGACGACGAGACCTGGGACGCCCGGGGTACGTCGGTGCCGCTGCGCGAGCTCGCCCGACGGGCGGTCGTGCGCTCCGGCAACCTGGCCACCAACCTGGTGCTCGAGCGCACGGGCACCGACGAGGTGGCGGCGGTGCTGCGCGACGCCGGCTGCTCGCCCGCGACCGTGCTGCCGCGCGGCATCGAGGACGCGCCCGCGCGCGAGGCGGGTCTCGACAACCTGGTCACCGCCCACGACCTCGGCCTGGTGATCGGCGCGCTGGTCAGCGGCCGGCTGGTCGGCGCCGGATCCGCCCGCGAGCTCGAGGCGGTGCTCGCGGCGCAGGAGCACGACGAGCAGGTCCCAGCCGGGCTGCCCGCGGGCACCTACGTCGCGCACAAGACCGGCTGGGTCGACGGGGTGGCGCACGACGTGGCGCTGGTCCGGCCCGCCGACCGGGCGCCGTACGTGCTGGCGGTGTGCAGCACCGCCGACGCCCCCGAGCAGACCCTCTACGACCTGAACGCCGCGGTCAGCCGCGCGGTGTGGGAGGCCCAGCGGTGAGCACGATCGAGTCCATGACCGCCACCCGGGTCAGCACGCCCCTGCACACACCGTTCGTCACCGCCCTGCGCCGCACCGGCACCACCGACACCGTCGTGGTCCGGGTGACCGACTCCGACGGGGTCACCGGCTGGGGCGAGGCCCCGCAGGTGTGGCAGGTGACCGGCGAGTCGCTGGCCGGCGCCGAGGCCTGCGTGGTCGGGCCGCTGACCGACGTGCTGCGCGGCCGCCACCCGGACGACCTGGTCGACCTGTGCCACCGGGTGGCGGGTGCGGTCGCCGGCAACCACGGCGCGAAGGCCGCGGTCGACGTGGCCCTGCACGACCTGGCCGCCCGCCGGCGCGGTGTCAGCCTGCCGGTGTTCCTCGGCGGCAGCCGGCATCGGGTGCCCACCAACGTGACGCTCGCAGCCGGCGACCCGGCGTCCCTGGCCGAGGCGGCCAAGGCCCGGGTCGCCGACGGGTTCGAGGTGCTGAAGCTGAAGGTCGGCACCGACGCGGCCACCGACGTGGAGCGGGTGCGCGCCGCCCGCGCCTCGGTCGGCCCCGACGTCCGGATCCGCCTCGACGCGAACCAGGGCTGGGCGGCCCGCGACGCGGTCCGGGTGATCCGCGCGATCGAGGACGCCGGGCTCGACGTCGAGCTGGTGGAGCAGCCGGTGGCCGCGGCCGACCTGGACGGGCTGGCCTGGGTCACCGACCGGGTCGCCACCCCGGTGCTCGCCGACGAGTCGGTGTACGGCGTGCGCGACCTCGTCGAGGTGCTGCGCCGCCGGGCCGCCGACCTGGTCAACGTCAAGCTCGCGAAGTGCGGCGGGCTCGGCGTCGCGGTCACCCTCCTGGAGCTCGCCCGGGCGCAGGGCATGGGCACCCTGGTCGGCTCGATGATGGAGACGCACGTGGGCGTCGGCGCCGCGGCGAGCCTGGTGGCGGCGTACGGCACCACCGTCGTCGCGGACCTCGACGCCGCCTGGTGGGCGGCCTCCTCGCCGGTGGTCGGCGGGCTCCGCTACGACGGCGCCGAGGTGGTCCTGCCCACGGCTCCGGGCCTCGGCATCGAGGCGCTCGCGTGACCGGCGTCGTCGGCGCCGGCGTGGCCACGCTCTGGCGCTCCCCCGAGGCTCCGCGCGCCCTCGACGAGGCGGCGCTCCGCGACCGGCCCGACGTCGCCGCGTGGCTGGCCGCCCTCGACGCCTCCGGTCCCGGCGGCCGGCTCGGCCTGCACGGCCGGGTGGACACCCAGCTGCTGCGCGGCGAGCCGGTGGTGGTGCTGGAACGTCGCGAGGGCTGGTCGCGGGTGGCCGCGCCGTGGCAGCCGTCGTCGGAGCACCCCGAGGGCTACCCGGGCTGGGTCCGGACCGCACACCTCGACCTCGACGGGACCGCGCCGGACGCGCCGACCGCGACCGAGCCGCCCGGCGTGCCGGCGCTCGACGTGGCCCGGCGGTTCCTCGGGCTGCGGTACCTGTGGGGCGGCACCAGCGACGCCGGCGTCGACTGCTCCGGGCTGGTGCACCGATCCTGGCGCGCGCTCGGCACGGTGCTCCCCCGCGACGCGCACGACCAGGCGACCGCGGTCCGGCCGGTGCCGCTCGCCGAGGTCCGGCCCGGCGACCTGTACTTCTTCGCGCGGCCGGGCGCGAAGGTCTACCACGTCGGGTTCGTCACCCGGCCGGTCGCCGACGACGGCACCCGCTGGATGCTGCACGCTCCCGAGACCGGCGACCCGTACGTCGAGGACGCGCCCCTCGCGCCGCACCGCCGCGACACGCTGGTCTCGGCGGGACGCGTCGAGGTGCCCTAGAACGGCATCGACACGAACGGCGAGTCGTAGGCGCCGTCGCCGGTGACCAGGTCCTCGGCCGCGGCGACGTCCATCCGGTCCGCCTCGGCCGCCACCACGTGCTTCAGCAGCCGGACGTCGCCCGGCGTCGCGATGCCGGTGATCTCGGGGCGGGCCAGGCTCCACGACACCGCGGCCCGGATCCGCTCCGGGTCGACCTGCGGCTCGTACCAGGTCACGTGCGTGTGCTCGGCACCCTCGGGCCAGTTGCGGCGCGAGACGGTCTTGATGGTCATCAGCCCGGCGTCCTGCCGCCGCACCTCGGCGACCAGGTCCTCGTAGTCGCCGCGGTAGTCGGGCCGGCGCCACAGCGCCACGTTGATCGGGGTGAGCACGGTGCTGAACGGGTGCCGCCGCAGCGCCTCCAGGTGGGTGCCGGGGGCGGCGTGCCCGTGCCCGGTGATCCCGACCGCGCCGGCCAGCCCCTCCTCGACCGCCCGCAGCGCCGCCTCCAGCGCCCCGCCGGGTGCGGTGACCTTGTCGAGCTCCTCGAGGTCGCCGACCGCGTGCAGCTGGATGAGGTCGACGCGGTCGGTCTGCAGGCGCTCCAGGGACCGGTTGATCTGCTGCCACGCGGGCTCGGCCTCGCGCAGCCCGGTCTTGGTGGCCAGGAACACCTGGTCGCGGATCCGCGGCATCCACGGGCCGAGCCGCAGCTCGGCGTCGCCGTAGTCGGCCGCCACGTCGAGATGGTTGATCCCGGCGTCGAGCGCCTCCTGCACCGAGGCGTCCGCGGTGTCCTGGTCCACCTCGGACAGCGCCGCCGCGCCGTACACCAGCACCGAGCTCTCGTGCCCGATGCGTCCCAGCCGTCGTCGTTCCATGGCTCCTCAGTCCTCGCTCGCCGAGTCGGTCCCTGACCGCTGCCTACCCCCGAGGACCCATCGTCACACCGGGATCAGCGGGAGCGGGGCTCGGAGTGCTCGTCGGACCCGGTCTCCTCGGTCGACTCGAGGGCCTCGGCCAGGGCGCTCTTCTGCGGCGCGCCCCGCATGGTCGCCACCAGGCTGGCCACCGCGGTGACCGCCAGCACGCCCACGATGACGCCGAGCGACGCCAGGATCGGGATGTCGGGGGCCCACTCGACGTGGTGGCCGCCGTTGACGAACGGGAGCTCGTTCTCGTGCATCGCGTGCAGGATCAGCTTGATCCCGATGAAGCCGAGCAGCACCGCCAGGCCGTAGGACAGGTACACCAGCCGCTTCAGCAGGCCGCCGATCAGGAAGTACAGCTGGCGCAGCCCCATCAACGCGAAGATGTTGGCGGTGAGCACCAGGTACGGCTCCTTGGTGAGCCCGTAGATCGCCGGGATCGAGTCCAGCGCGAACAGCAGGTCGGTGGTGCCGAGCGCGAGGATCACGATGAACATCGGGGTGATCACGCGCTTGCCGTTCTCGCGGGCGAACAGCTTCACGCCGTTCCACCTGTCGGTGGCCGGCAGGTGCGTCTCCACCCACTTGATGAGGCGGTTCTCCTCGTACTCGTCGTCATCGTTCGACCCCTCGCGGGCGAGCTTCACCGCCGTCCAGACGAGGAACAGCCCGAACAGGTAGAAGATCCAGCTGAACTCGTTGATCGCGGCCGCGCCGACGGCGATGAAGACCGCCCGCATCACCAGGGCGATCACGATGCCGATCAACAGGGCTTCCTGCTGGTACTGCCGGGGCACCCCGAACTTGGCCATGATGATGATGAAGATGAACAGGTTGTCGACCGACAGCGAGTACTCCGTCAGCCAGCCCGCGAAGAACTCCGTGCCGAACTCGTGCCCCGCGAGCACCCACACGCCGATGCCGAACAGGACGGCGAGCCCGACGTACACCGAGAGGGCGATCGACACCTCCTTGGTCGACGGCTCGTGCGGCCGTCGGCCGATCACCACGATGTCGAAGGCGAGGACGGAGACCGTCACGAGAATCGTGGTCCACCAGACCCAGGTGGGAACGTCCACAGACTGACCTTTCCGGATGTACGACGGTCGGCGCGCAGGCCGACTCGGATGACGTCCGGAGGTCTCTCCCGTCCGCTGCTCGCGGACCAGCGGCACCGGGACCGGCCCGTCGGGGCCGGTGACCGTGATGACGGCGACCGCTGCGAAGGAATACTCCCCTCCACCGGGAGCAAGTGTCCCAGACCCCCCGCGGTATTCCCAATCGGGCGGCGCGCCGTCTCAGAGGCGGTTGGCGCTGCCAACGGTCCCCGCTCGCTGCCTAGGCTGGGGCCGATGACCGCCCACCCGCCCCGCCGGCGCGGCAGCCGGCGTCGGTGGCTCGCGGTGGCCGGGGCGGCGGCGGTCGCGAGCGGCGCCTTCGTGCTGCTCGGCCTGCCCTCGGCGGTGCTGTTCGGCTCCCTGCTGGGCGGGATGGCCTACGCGCTGGCCTCCCCCGAGCCGCTGGAGATGCCGGAGTGGGGCTCACGTCTCGGCCAGGCGCTGGTCGGGGTGGTGATCGCCGCGCTGATCCAGGTGCCGACGCTGGCCGCGCTCGCCGACGACTGGCCCGCGGTGCTCCTGGTGATGGTCGGCACCCTGGTCGTGAGCCTGGGCGCGGGCCGGCTGCTCGCGCTGCGCAGCGACGTCTCCGTCGCCACCGGCGCGTTCGCGATGATCGCCGGCGGTGCCTCGGGCGTGGTCGCGCTGGCCCGCGAGCTGGGCGCCGACGACCGGGTGGTGACGGTCGTGCAGTACCTGCGGGTGCTGATGGTGCTGCTGGCGATGCCGGTGATCACCGCCTTCGTGTTCCACCCGCCGTCCGGGCAGGGCGAGCTGAGCACCGGTCCGACCCACTGGCTGCCGGACCTCGCGTTCGTGGTGCTGTCGGTCGGGCTCGGCCTGCTGCTGATGCGGTTGGTCACGGCGCCGGCGACCGCGCTGCTCGGTCCGATGCTGGTCGGCGTGGCGATCTCCGCGAGCGGCCTCCTCGGCCACGTGGGCGTGCCGACGGTCGTCGAGCAGGCCGGCTACGCGCTGATCGGCGTCCGCGTCGGGCTGCGGTTCACCCGGGCCAGCCTGGCCAGCATCGCCCGGCTGCTCCCGCTGGCGGTCGCGCTGATCGCGCTGGTCATCGTGGGCTGCGGGCTGCTCGGCCTGCTGCTGTCCGCGACCACGGGCGTGGACCGGCTCACGGCGTACCTCGCCACCACGCCGGGCGGCCTGTTCGCGGTGCTGGCCACGGCCGCGGACAGCGGCTCGGACGTCACGTACGTGCTGGCCGTGCAGGTGATCCGGGTGTTCGCGATGCTGCTGTTCGCGCCGCTGCTCGCGCGGTGGCTGAGCCGAGGCCGGTGAGTCAGTCCAGGCAGAACTCGTTGCCCTCCGGGTCCTGCATCACCAGGAACCCGCCGCTCATCTCCTCGCCCGGCTCGAACCGCCGGACCCGGGTGGCGCCGAGCGCACCGAGCCGCTCCGCCTCCGCCTCCAGGGCCGCCATCCGGTCGGCCCCCTCCAGCCCCGGCGCCGCGCGGACGTCGAGGTGCACGCGGTTCTTGACGGTCTTGCCCTCCGGCACCCGCTGGAAGAACAGCCGCGGCCGGGTGCCCTCGGGGTCGACCAGCGCGGAGCGCGAGTTGCGCTGGTCGTCCGGTACCTGCCAGGCGTCGAGCGCCGCCTCCCAGGTGTCGAAGCCGGGCGGGGGTGGCGCCAGGACGTAGCCGAGCGCCTCCGCCCAGAACGCGGCCTGGGCGGCGGGGTCGGCGCAGTCGAACGTCACCTGCACGTCACGGGGCATGGGCACAGCCTCCTAGAATCCGAGGCATGGCCGAAGCCGTGCCGTGGGGGACCTTCTCCGCCGACCCCCGGCGTACCGAGAGCGCGTCGCTGCGCGCCTCCGACCGGGACCGGGACCTCGTGCACGGCGTCCTCGCGGAGGCGTACGCCGACGGCCGGCTCGACCGGGCGGAGTACGACGAGCGGTCGGCGGCCACCGCGGCGGCCAAGACCCTCGGCGAGCTGCCGCCGATGCTGGCCGACCTGGTGCCGATGACGCCGACCCGGCCGGGCTCCGAGCTGGCCCGCGCCACGCCCGACGAGATCGAGGCGCAGGCGGTGCGGCGGTGGGAGCACCAGCGTCGCGAGGCGGTCAACGGGCTGATCTTCATCTCGGTGATCACCTGGGCGATCTGGGCGCTCACCAGCGCGCCCGGCTTCCCGTGGCCGATCTTCCCGATGCTGTTCGTGGCGATGCGGGTGCCGCAGGTGCTGATGAACAAGCAGGAGATCGTCGCCAGGGAGCGCGAGAAGCTGCTGAAGAAGCAGCGCAAGGCCCTCGAGGGCGGCCCGGAGTCCTGACCGGTCGGCCGGGTCACGCCTGGTCCCAGCCGGCCGGGCGGTGCTTCTTGGGCAGCTTGGCGACCACGAAACCGTAGGACTCGTCGACCGCGTCGCGGATCTCCTCGTCGGGGATCGCGCCGTTGAGGGTCAGGGTGTTCCAGCCGGACCGGCCGATGTAGGCCATCACCGCCGCGTCGTCGGGGTAGCGGGCCAGCCACTCGTCGGCCTCCTCGCGGGTCCGGCCGGACTTCACCCCGACCGAGCCGGACCCGAGGAACGCGAAGATCTTGGCCGCCGAGCCCTCGCCGATCTTGGCGACGTGGTCGCCCTCCCAGGGCTGGTCCGGCCAGGCGCCCGGCTTGCCGAGCGCGTAGGCGCGGAGCTCGTCGGGGGTCAGCGCGCGCCCGCCTCGACCATCTGCCGGAGCTCGCGCTTGAGCTCCTGGATCTCGTCGCGGAGCCGGGCGGCGACCTCGAACTGCAGCTCGGCGGCGGCGTTGTGCATCTGCTCGGTGAGCTGCTGGACCAGGTCGGCGAGGTCCTGGCTGGGCATCCCGGCCAGGTCGGCGGCGTGCCGGCCCACCTCGTCGTTGACCTTGGACAGACCGGGCACGGGCGCCTTGCCGCGGGACTGCTGCCGGCCGGAGCCGATGTTCTGCCAGGTGGCCAGCAGCTCCTCGGTGTTCTCGTCCTCGCGGGCCAGCATCTCGGTGATGTCGGCGATCTTCTTGCGCAGCGGCTGCGGGTCGACGCCGTTGGCCTTGTTGTAGGCGACCTGCTTCTCGCGGCGGCGGTTGGTCTCGTCGATCGCCGACTCCATGGACGGCGTGACCTTGTCGGCGTACATCACCACCTGGCCGGACACGTTGCGGGCCGCGCGGCCGATCGTCTGGATCAGCGACTTGTCGGAGCGCAGGAAGCCCTCCTTGTCGGCGTCGAGGATCGCCACCAGGGACACCTCGGGCAGGTCGAGGCCCTCGCGGAGCAGGTTGATGCCGACCAGCACGTCGTACTGCCCGAGCCGGAGCTCGCGGAGCAGCTCGATCCGGCGCAGCGTGTCGACCTCGCTGTGCAGGTAGCGGGTGCGGATGCCGGCCTCGAGCAGGTAGTCGGTGAGGTCCTCGGACATCTTCTTGGTGAGCGTGGTGACCAGCACCCGCTCGTTGCGCTCGACGCGGCCGTTGATCTCGTGGATGAGGTCGTCGATCTGGCCCTTCGTCGGCTTCACGATCACCTCGGGGTCGACCAGGCCGGTCGGCCGGATGATCTGCTCGACCACGTCTCCCCCGGCCTTGGCGAGCTCGTAGTCGCCCGGGGTGGCGGACAGGTAGATGGTCTGGCCGATCCGCTCCAGGAACTCCTCCCAGCGCAGCGGCCGGTTGTCCATCGCGCTCGGCAGCCGGAAGCCGTGGTCGACCAGGTTGCGCTTGCGGGACATGTCGCCTTCGTACATGCCGCCGATCTGCGGGACCGCGACGTGCGACTCGTCGATGACCAGCAGGAAGTCCTCGGGGAAGTAGTCGAGGAGGCAGTTGGGCGCGGAACCGCGGCTGCGGCCGTCGATGTGCATCGAGTAGTTCTCGATGCCGGAGCAGGACCCGACCTGCCGCATCATCTCGATGTCGTACGTCGTGCGCATCCGCAGCCGCTGCGCCTCGAGCAGCTTGCCCTGCCGCTCGAAGAACGCCAGCTGGTCCTCGAGCTCGAGCTCGATGCCGCGGATCGCGCGCTCCATCCGCTCCGGGCCGGCGACGTAGTGGGTGGCCGGGAAGACGTGCAGCTCGGTGTCGTCGGTGACCACCTCGCCCGTCACCGGGTGCAGCGTCATCAGCCTCTCGATCTCGTCGCCGAAGAACTCCACCCGGATCGCGAGCTCCTCGTAGACCGGGAAGACCTCCAGCGTGTCGCCGCGGACCCGGAACGTGCCGCGGGTGAAGGCCATGTCGTTGCGGGTGTACTGGATCTCCACGAGCCGTCGCAGCAGCTGGTCGCGGTCCCACTCCTTGCCGACCTCGAGGCGGACCATCCGGTCGACGTACTCCTGCGGGGTGCCCAGGCCGTAGATGCAGGACACGGTGGAGACCACGATTACGTCGCGGCGGGTGAGCAGGGAGTTGGTCGCGGAGTGCCGCAGCCGCTCGACCTCCTCGTTGATCGAGGAGTCCTTCTCGATGTAGGTGTCGGTCTGCGGGACGTAGGCCTCGGGCTGGTAGTAGTCGTAGTAGGAGACGAAGTACTCGACCGCGTTGTTGGGCAGCAGCTGGCGCAGCTCGTTGGCGAACTGGGCGGCGAGGGTCTTGTTGGGCTGCATCACCAGGGTCGGTCGCTGCAGCCGCTCCACCGCCCAGGCGACCGTCGCGGTCTTGCCGGTGCCGGTGGCGCCGAGCAGCACCACGTCGTCCTCCCCGCCCTCGATGCGGCGCTGGATGTCCTCGATCGCGGTCGGCTGGTCGCCGGACGGGGAGTAGTCCGACTCCACCTTGAACGGCGCCACCCGGCGCTGCAGATCGGTCACTGGCCTCATGCCGGTCAGCCTACGTGCCGGGTCCGACAGGTAGATTTCCGTCGTGGGCCGGTCACAGTCGTCTGTTCCAACCACCCTCGCCGACCTCGTCCGACGCGTGGTGCTCGGGCTGTTCGGCCTCCAGCTCCTGCTCGCGCTCGTGCTGACGCTGGTGGACTCCTACCGGCGCCGCGGCAAGCGCCCGAAGCCGTTCCCCACGACGTCGCCGTCGACCGTCAGCATCGGCGACGGCACGGTCACGACGTACACCTACGGCCAGGACCTGTACGACGACATGCTGGCCGCCATCGAGGGCGCCCGGGAGCAGATCCTCTTCGAGTCCTACATCTGGAAGGGCGACGAGATGGGCGAGCGCTTCAAGCGCGCGCTCAGCGAGGCGGCCGGCCGTGGGGTCGAGGTGTACGCGATCTACGACGGGTTCGCGAACCTCGTGGTGAGCCCGGCGTTCAAGCGCTTCGGCCCGCGGCTGAAGGTGCTGGAGTACCCGCTCTACAACGCCGGCTGGCGGTTCTTCGACCTGCGCCGCTACGGCCGCGACCACCGCAAGATCCTGGTCGTCGACGACGAGGTGGGCTTCGTCGGCGGCTACAACGTCGGCAGCGCCTACGCCACCGAGTGGCGCGACACCCACGTCCGGGTCACCGGTCCCGGGGTGTGGGACCTGAAGCGGGCCTACGCGGACTTCTTCAACCTGAACCGCCGGCCCCGGCACGGCGTCCGGCCGCTCCTGCTCGAGACCGCCGCCGACTGGGAGCCGCGGATCCGGGTGCACCGCAACGTGCCGCGGCTGTGGATGTTCCCGATCCGGTCGATGTACCTCGAGGCGATCAACCGCGCGTCCAGCCGGATCTGGATGACGCACGCCTACTTCATCCCCGACGCCGACTTCGTCGAGGCCATCATGGACGCCGCGCGCCGCGGGGTCGACGTACGCCTGCTGGTGCCGGCCACCTCGAACCACGTGGTCGCCGACTGGCTCTCCCGCGGCTACTACGGCGAGATGCTCGCCGCCGGGGTGCGGATCTTCCGGTTCCAGGGTGCGATGGTGCACGCGAAGACCTCGACGATCGACGGCCGCTGGTCGACGGTCGGTACGGCGAACATCGACCGGCTCTCCATGACCGGCAACTACGAGATCAACGTGGAGTTCATCGACGCCGACCTGGCCGCGGAGATGGAGCGGATCTTCGAGACCGACCTGTCCAACACCGTCGAGCTGACCGCCGAGACCTGGGCCGCGCGCGGGATGCACAAGAAGTTCACCGAGCTGGTGCTGGCACCGCTCCGCCCGCTGCTCTGAATAGCGCCGCGTCCGCTGGGTACGCCCTTGTCGAGGGGAACGTTCGCTGACCGACTCATCGATCCCTGGGGAGGGAGACCCGTTGCAGGTCGACAAGGAGGCCGTCTCGGCCGCGCTCCGCGCGCAGGGTGACCACGACCGGGCGCAGCAGGCCGAGTGCGCGCTGCCCCGCACGGTGGACACCCGGCGCGACGCCGCACTGCTGCACCAGCTCGACGTGGACGTCGAGCGCCTCGAGTCCGACGACGGGTAGGCCGGCCGACCGGGTCAGTCCTGCGCGCTCCGCACCTCCAGGTCGCCGTCGGCGTACCACTTGCGGATGACCTTCTTGTCGAACTTGCCGACCGAGGTCCGCGGGACCGACTCGATGAACGTCCACGCGTCGGGGAGCTGCCACTTCGCCACCGAGTCGGCGAGGAAGTCGCGCAGCTCGGCCGGCTTGACCGTCGCGCCCTCGCGCAGCACCACCGAGGCGAGCGGCCGCTCCTGCCACTTCTCGTCGGGGATGCCGACGACGGCGGCCTCGAGGACGTCGGGGTGCGCCATCAGGGCGTTCTCCAGGTCGACCGAGGAGATCCACTCGCCGCCGGACTTGATCACGTCCTTGGACCGGTCGGTGAGCGTGATGTAGCCGAGCGGGTCGAGCTTGCCGACGTCGCCGGTGCGCAGCCAGCCGTCGCGGAACTTCTCCGCGTCGTCGTCCTTGTAGTAGGCACCGGTGACCCAGGCGCCGCGGACCTCGAGCTCGCCGACCGCCTCGCCGTCGCGGGCGGCCTCTTGGCCGTCGTCGCCGACGATGCGGCCCTCGACCCCGGGCAGCAGCCGGCCCTGCCCGCCGCGGTAGTGCCACACGTCGTCGCCCTCGACGCCGAGGGGCGCGCCGGCCGCGGACGCGACCGGGGAGGTCTCGGTCATCCCCCAGGCCTGCTTCACGTAGATGCCGTGCCGGTCCTCCAGCGCCTGCTGCAGCGACACCGGCACCGCCGACCCGCCGCAGAGCACCAGCTTGAGGTGGTCGGACAGGTTGATGTCGGGGTTCTGGTCGAGGTGGTTGAGCACGTCGCTCCACACCGTCGGCACCGCGCCGGACATGGTCGGCCGGGCCTCGCGCATGAACCGGCACAGCGGCTCGGCCTGCAGCCAGCGGTCGGGCATCACCAGCGAGGCGCCGGTCATCAGGGCGGCGTACGGGAGGCCCCACGCGTTGGCGTGGAACATCGGCACGATCGGCAGCACCCGGTCGTGCCAGGTCATCCCGCTGCAGATGCCGAGGGCCACGCCCATCGAGTGCAGGTACGACGTCCGGTGGCTGTAGACGACGCCCTTCGGGTTGCCGGTGGTGCCGGAGGTGTAGCACATCGCGCTGGCGTCGCGCTCGTCGATCTCCGGCCACTCGAAGGTCTCCGGCTGGTCGGCGAGCACCTCCTCGTAGAGGTGCACCTCCTTGCCGGAGGACCGCAGCGCGTCGAGGTCGGCGGACGCCGCCTCGGGACCGGCGACCAGCACGTGCTCGATCGTCTCGAGCTGCGGCAGGTGCTTGGCGAGCAGCGGCACCAGCGAGTCGTCGACGATGACCACCCGGTCCTCGGCGTGGTTGGCGATGTAGACCAGCTGCTCGGGGAACAGCCGGATGTTCAGGGTGTGCAGCACCGCCCCCATCGACGGGATCGCCAGGTAGGCCTCGAGGTGCTCGGCGTTGTTCCACTGGAACGTCGCCACCCGTTGGTCGCCGTCGATGCCCAGGGACCGGAGCCCGTTGGCCAGACGGGCGGCACGCAGGCCGAGCTCGCCGTAGGTCTGCGAGCGGGAGCCGTCCGCCGTCGCGGTGATCACCTGGCCGTCGGGGTGCACGGCGGCTGCGTGTCGCCGGATCGCGCCGATGGTCAGCGGGAACTCCTGCATGGTGCTGCGCATGCTCGTGCCTCTCGTGTGGGGGCCGTCACCTGCCCCGATCCTGCCTTGGTCCACCAACCCCGTCTAGGTTCGGATCCATGCCGACCGATGACCTCACCCGGACGTCCCGGCGGGCCTGGCGCGACCTGGAGACGCTGCACGTCGTGGGCTACTTCGCGCCCGAGGTGAGCGAGGCCTTCACCGGCCTCGGCCTCGACCCGCTGCTCGCCTACTTCCCCGGTCGCGCGGCCGCGTTCGGACCGGTCGGCCCGGGGCCGGTGGTGGCCACGTTCTACGTGTTCGCGCCGCGCCTGGTCGAGGCGGCGCTGCCGTCCTCGTGGCAGCGGGCCACCCCCGAGCAGGTCGTCGAGGCCCGCCGTTCGGGGGTCGCGGCGGCGCTGCGCCGGGTGCTCGGCGAGCCCGACCTGGCCGAGGCCGTCGGCCTCGCCCGCGAGGTGTGCGCCGGGCTGGGCGCGGCGGGCCGCCCGCTGTACGCCGCGCACGCAGACCTGCCCTGGCCCGACGACGACCTCACCGCGATCTGGCACGCGGGCACCCTGGTCCGTGAGCACCGCGGCGATGGTCACGTGGCGGTGCTGCAGCAGGCCGGGCTCGACCCCGTCGAGGCGACCGTGCTCGGCGGGCTGCACTCCGGCACCACCCGGTTCCTGCGCAAGACCCGCGGCTGGACCGACGACGAGTACGACGCGGCGTCGGCGCGGCTGCGCGAGCGCGGGCTGCTCGACGAGGAAGGGGCGTTCACCGAGGCCGGCCGGGCGTTCCGCACCACGATCGAGGACGACACCGACCGGCTCGCGCTCGCGGGCTGGTCGCACGCGGGTCCTGCGGCGGCCACCCGGCTGCACGAGCTGCTGGCGCCGCTGCGCGAGCAGGTGCTCGCGTCGGGAGTGCTGCCGCGCTCGCTCAGCCGTCCCGCCGACCCGGCGGCGGGTCGACGTTGACCGTGGGGACGCCGCCGCCCATCCGCGCGATCACCGCGAGCGACGGGGCGTCGGTGGGGTTGCTCTCCCGGTGCACCGTGAACGGCGGCACGTGCACGAAGTCGCCGGGCTCGGCGTCGACGTAGCCGTCGTACCCCTCGAACTCGAGGCGGAGCACGCCCCGCACGACGTACAGGCTCGAGGTGTTGACGTCGTGGTGGTGCCAGCCGGACACCGCTCCGGGCGCGGTCTCCACCTGGCCCGACCACAGCGTCGGCAGCTCGAACGCCAGCCGGCGGTCCATGCCGGGCGTCGGGTCGGCGGGCTGCAGGTCGCTGCCCCTGATGATGCGCACCGGTTCGCTCACGGGGCCCAGTCTGCCGGGCGGCCCGGCACGGTCTGGACCGGCCCAGCCGAGATGTCGGCACCCGCGAACCCCCGATGAGTCATGCGACTGCGAGCGGGCAGCCGCCCGTCATTCGGAGGTCGATCGTCATGAGTGAACCCACACGCCGCCGCTTCCTCGGCGTCGTCGGAGCCGGCGCGACCGCGGCCGGAGCGGGAGTCCTGGCTCCCGCGGCCGCGTTCGGCGCCGAGACACAGCGCACCGCCGGCAGTGCCCGGGAGTCCGTCGTCGCGTACGTCGCCGACCCCGACGACGACCGGGTGACCCTGCTCGTCGGCGAGCGCGAGGTCGAGGTCCGCGACCGCGACCTGGTGCACCGCCTGCTGAACGCGGCCGGGAGGTAGTCGTGTCCTCCCACCGCGAGGCCCCGGAGATCTCGAAGGACCCGGTCGCCGACAACACCGACGTCTACGCGTTCGTGAGCCCGGACCGGCCGGACACCGTCACGCTGGTCGCCAACTTCATCCCGCTGCAGAAGCCCGACGGCGGCCCGAACTTCTACGAGTTCGGCGACGACGTCCGCTACGAGATCCACGTGTCGAACGGCGGCCGCGCCCGCTCCGACGTGAGCTACCGGTTCCGGTTCCACACCGAGATCCGCAACCCCGACACGTTCCTCTACAACACCGGCCCGATCACCGACGTCTCCGACGCCACCTGGAACCGGCCGCAGACCTTCTCGGTCGGCCTGGTCCGCGACGGGCGCGAGCGGCCGCTGGCGTCCGGGCTCGCCTGCCCGCCGGTGAACATCGGCCCGCGCAGCACCCCGCGGTACGCCGCGCTCGCCGCGCAGACCTTCCACACCGTCGGCGACCGGAAGGTCTTCGCCGGGCAGCGGGCCGAGGGCTTCCACGTCGACCTCGGCAGCATCTTCGACCTGGGCACCCTGCGGCCGTTCCAGAACCTGCACCTGATCCCCTCCGCCGCGGCGGTGGGCGTGAACGGCACCAAGACGTTCAACGTGCACACGATCGCCGTCCAGGTGCCGATCTCGGAGCTGACCCGCGACGGCGGCACCCCGACGGACGTGTCGGCCGCCTCGGCGGTCATCGGGGTGTGGGCCACCGCGAGCCGGCGCCGGTCGCGGGTCCTCGACCCGCGCACGCACCGGACGGTGTCCCACGGCCCGTGGCAGCAGGTCTCGCGGCTGGGCAACCCGCTGTTCAACGAGGTGCTGGTGCCGATGGCCGACAAGGACGAGTGGAACGTCCGGGAGCCGGCCGGCGACGCCCGTTTCGCGCAGTACGTCGACCACCCGGAGCTCGCGCGGCTGCTGCCGGCGTTGTACCCCGGCGTGTTCCCGCACCTCGCGGCGTACAGGAAGGCCCGCGCGGACCTGAACGCGATCCTGCTCACCGGGATCCCGTCGGGGGTGGTCCCCGGCTTCCAGAACTTCACCGGCCCGGTCCAGGCGGACATGCTGCGGCTCAACGTCGCGGTGCCGCCCGCCCGGCGCCCGGACCCGCTCGGCCTGGTGGCGGGCGACCCCGCCGGGTTCCCGAACGGCCGCCGCGTCGGCGACGACGTGACCACCGTCGAGCTGCGGGCGATCGCGGGGCTCACGATCCCGCTCGTCGACCCCTCGTTCACGCCGGACGCGGCTGCCTCCGGCATCAAGGACGGCACCACCGACGACAACGGCGGCTTCCT
Organism: Nocardioidaceae bacterium; assembly: GCA_013361955.1. Lineage (GTDB taxonomy): Bacteria > Actinomycetota > Actinomycetes > Propionibacteriales > Nocardioidaceae > Nocardioides_B. Next base: position 18,909 of record JABFXA010000011.1, on the reverse strand, counting down.
CGACGCGTTCCCGTACCTGGGCACGCCGAACGGCGGCTACCAGACCATGCCGGGGACGTCGTCGCCATGAGTGAGAACCCGTACGCCGGACAGGGCTCGGTGCTGCTCGACATCGGCGACGACGTCGGCGCCCTGGTGGTCTCGATGCCGGAGGAGACGCTCGGGGTCGAGGTGGAGGTGCGCCCGGCGGGCCGGCGACGTACCGGGCACCGCCCGCACGTCGCGGTGGTGGCGCGGCCCGTGGGTGCCGGCACGGTGCCGTCGCTGGTGTTCCCGGCGCTGGCGGCCGGACGTTACGAGCTCTGCGACAAGGGCACCGACCGGGTGCGGCTGCGCGCCGTCGTGCACGGCGGCCGGGTGACAGTGCTCAGGTGGGCAGGTGGGTCCGCGGCGCCATCCGCGGACCCCGCCGGGGCCGGCTGAGCCCGCCGAGCTCGACGAGCCGCTGCACGCGGTACCGGTGCGGCCGGTACGGCTCGAGCAGCTCCGCGAGCCCGTCGTCGTCGACCTCGGCGCCGGTCAGCGCCCAGCCGATGTTCTTGGCGACGTGGTAGTCGCCGAAGCTCACCGCGTCGGCGTCGCCGTGCACCCGGAACCGCACCTCGGCGCTGGTCCACACCCCGACCCCGGGCAGCGACCGCAGCCGCCGGTCGGTCTCGTCGTGCGGCAGCCCGACGGTCCGCTCCAGCGACGAGGCGACCTGCGCGGCCCGGACGACGGCGCGGGAGCGGGCCGGGTCGACGTGCATCCGCAGCCAGTCCCAGGAGGGCACCAGCCGCAGGGTCTCCGGCGCGGGCTGCACCCACAAGCCCCGGTCCGCGCCGGGACCGGGCGCCCGCTCGCCGAAGCGGTACACCAGCATCCGGAAGCCCGCGAAGGCCTCCTGCCCGGTCACCTTCTGCTCGATGATCGCCGGCACCAGCGTCTCCATGACCAGGCCGGTCCTGGTCAGCCGCCAGTGCCCGAGCCGGCGGTGCAGCTCGGCGAGCACCGGGTGCTCGGGCGCGAACCCGCTGGGGTCGTCCGCGGCGCCCAGCATCGCGGGCAGCGAGTCCAGCGCCCACGCCGCGCCGTCGCCCCACGCGGTGGCCCGCACCTCACCGAGGTCCGGGTGCGGCCGGATCTGCAGCGTCGCGGGTCCTACCGGGGTGCGGATCCCCCGCCAGATCGTGCCGTCGGGGTCGGTCCGGAACGTCGGGTCACCCCCGCCGTGGCGCAGGATCCGGAGCACCTGCCCGACCGGGCACGGCCACTCCGGCCGCCACACCCGCTCCTGCTCCGACACGGGGCCAGGCTACGAGCCGCTCCCGCCACCAAGCCCCGCACCTCCTGGTTTCGAGGCTCGCGGTAGCCCGCTCGCACCTCAACCGGCGGGGCGGGGCCGCTCCGGTCGGCGTCGTTGTCGGCGCGCTCGGACACAATGGCGAGGTGCTGCTCGCCGACCTGGTCCACGCCTCCCACGAGGTGCGCGCGACGCGCTCGCGCAAGGCCAAGGTGGCCGCGCTCGCCACCGCGCTCGCGAAGGCCGCGCCCGACGAGGTGGAGACCGCCACCTCCTACCTGTCCGGCGCCCTGCGCCAGCGCCGCACCGGCCTCGGCTGGCGCAGCCTGCAGAAGCTGCCCGAGCCCGCCGAGGAGCCGTCGCTGACCGTGGGCGAGGTGCACGAGACCTTCGAGGCCCTCGCCGCGGTCGCCGGCGCCGGTTCCCAGGGGCGGCGCACCGAGCTGGCCGATGGGCTGTTCGGCCGGGCCACCCGCGACGAGCAGCACTACCTCGCCGGACTGGTCTCCGGCGAGCTCCGGCAAGGCGCGCTCGACGGCCTGATGCTGGAGGCCGTGGCGGTGGCCTCCGGGCTGCCCGCGGCGGCGGTCCGCCGGGCGTCGATGTTCGCGGGGTCCACTCCCCCGGTCGCCGCGGCGGCGCTCACCGGCGGCCTCGAGGCGCTCGACGCGTTCACGTTGCGCCCCGGCCGTCCGGTCCGGCCGATGCTGGCGTCCAGCGCCACCACGGTCGAGGAGGCGATCGCCAAGGCGGCGCCCGACGGCGGCGAGGTCGCGGTCGACAGCAAGCTCGACGGGATCCGCGTCCAGCTGCACAAGCACTCCGGCGAGGTGCACGTCTACACCCGCAGCCTCGACGAGATCACCGACCGGGTGCCCGAGGTGGTCCAGGCCGTCGAGGCGTTGCCCGCGCACACGCTGGTGCTCGACGGCGAGGCGATCGCGCTCACGCCCGACGGCCGGGCCCGCCCCTTCCAGGAGACCGGCGCCCGCACCGCCTCCCGGCTCGACGTCGACACGCTGCGCCGCGACGTGCCGCTGACGACGTACGTCTTCGACCTGCTGCACGTCGACGGCGACGACCTGGTCGACGCGCCCGGGCACGAGCGGTTCGCGCGGCTGACCGAGGTGCTGCCGCCCGACCTGGTGGTACCGCGCACCGTCACCGCCGACCCGGCCGAGGCGCGGCGGCTGTTCGACGAGGTGGTCGCCGCCGGCCACGAGGGCGTCGTGGTGAAGTCGCTCGAGGTGCCCTACGAGGCCGGCCGGCGCGGCGCCGGCTGGGTCAAGGTGAAGCCCCGGCACACCCTCGACCTGGTGGTGCTCGCCGTCGAGTGGGGCAGCGGCCGGCGGCAGGGCTGGCTGTCCAACATCCACCTCGGCGCCCGCGACCCCGAGGGCGGGTTCGTGATGCTGGGCAAGACCTTCAAGGGCATGACCGACGAGATGCTCGAGTGGCAGACCAAGCGGTTCCTCGACCTGGAGACCTCCCGCGAGCGGCACGTCGTGCACGTCCGCCCCGAGCAGGTCGTCGAGATCGCCTTCGACGGCATCCAGACCTCGACCCGCTATCCCGGCGGGATGGCGCTCCGGTTCGCCCGGGTGCTGCGCTACCGCGACGACAAGACCGCCGACGAGGCCGACACCGTCGACACGGTCCGCGCCCTCCGCTGAGGTGTACGACGCGTGCAACCGCCCGTTGCACGGTCGTAGCATGGAGGCATGAGCTCCCAGCCCATCGGCGGACCGCGCGCGGACGGCCGCCGTACGGCCGCCGCCGCCCGGCGCCGCCGCCGCGAGAAGGAGATCCTCGACGCCACTCGCGGCCTCTTCGACGCCCGCGGCGTCCGGGACGCGCAGATCGAGGACATCGCCCGCTCGGTCGGCATCAACCGCGCGATCATCTACCGGCACTTCACCGGCAAGGAGGAGCTCTTCGCGCTCACCCTGGTCGGCTACCTCGAGGAGCTCGCCGACCGGCTCCGCGCCGCTGCCGCGTCGGAGGGCGGGCCCGACGACCGGCTGGGCGCGATCACCGCGGCGTTCGTCGACTACGGGCTGGAGTACCCCGCGTTCGTCGACTGCGCGCTGGAGCTGATGCGGCGCACCGGCCCGGAGCTGCTCGACGAGATCAGCGAGGGCGCGCTGTACCGGCTCGGCCGGGGCATCTCCACCTGCCTCGCGCCGCTGGCCGAGACCATCCAGGCCGGCGTCGACGACGGGGTGTTCCACACCGACGACGTGCACCTGCTGGCGAACACCCTCTACGCCAGCGGCCTCGGCGGGCTGCAGCTCGCCCGGGTCGGGATGCTGGTCAAGGAGGCCGGCCCCGGGATCCCCACCACCGACCGGCTCTCGGCCGAGCAGGTCAAGCGGCACCTGATCGCCTCGAGCGTCGCGATGGCGGTGGGCGCCCAGCGATGAGTCCGCGCCGGGCCGGCGGTCTACCCGGCATGGACACCATCGAGGAGCAGTTCACCGCGACCCTGCAGAAGAGCCCGGCGAAGGGCGGCTGGACCTACGTCGTCTGGCCGAGGTCGGCGGAGTACTTCGGCACCCGCGGCCTGGTGAAGGTACGCGGCACCATCGACGGGGCGCCGTTCGAGAGCTCGTTCATGGCGCTCGGCGACGGCACCCACAAGCTGCCGGTCAAGGCGGCGGTTCGCAAGGCGATCGCCAAGGGCGAGGGCGACCAGGTCACGGTCGTCCTCACCCAGCGGATCTCCTAGTGGGGCCCTAGCGCTCGAGGACCGCGGTCACGCCCTGGCCGCCGGCGGCGCAGATCGAGATCACCCCGCGACCCGAGCCCTTCTCGGCGAGCAGCTTCGCGAGCGTGGCCACGATGCGGCCGCCGGTGGCCGCGAACGGGTGCCCGGCCGCCAGCGACGAGCCGGCCACGTTGAGCCGCGCCCGGTCGACCTCGCCGAGCGGCGCGTCGACGCCGAGCCGCTCCTTGCAGAAGATCGGGTCCTCCCACGCCTTGAGCGTGGCCAGCACCTGCGAGGCGAACGCCTCGTGGACCTCGTAGAAGTCGAAGTCCTGCAACCTCAGCCCGGACCGGTCGAGCATCCGCGGCATCGCGTACGCCGGCGCCATCAGCAGGCCCTCGCCGCCGTGCACGTAGTCGACGGCCGCGGTCTCGTAGTCGGTGAGGAACGCCAGCGGCTCCCAGCCGCGCGCCTCGGCGTACTCCTCGGAGCAGAGCAGCACCGTCGACGCGCCGTCGGTGAGCGGCGTCGAGTTGGCCGCGGTCATGGTGGCCGCCTCGCCCTTGCCGAAGACCGGCTTCAGCTTCGCGAGCTTCTCCACCGACGAGTCGGGCCGGAGGTTCTGGTCGCGCTCGAGCCCGAGGAACGGCGAGACCAGGTCGTCGAGGAAGCCGCGGTCGTACGCCGCCGCGAGGTTGCGGTGCGAGGCGACCGCGAGCTCGTCCTGCTCCTCGCGGCCGATCGCCCACTCCAGGGCGGTGAGCGCCGCGGACTCGCCCATCGACAGACCGGTGCGCGGCTCGCTGTTCTGCGGGATCGCCGGCGCGAGGTGCTGGGGGCGCACCTTGGCGAGCGCGGCGAGCCGGCCCTGCAGGGTCTTGGCGCGGTTCGCCTCGAGCAGGATCCTGCGGAGCCGCTCGTTCACCGCGATCGGGGCGTCGGACGTGGTGTCGGTGCCGCCCGCGATGCCGACCTCGATCTGGCCGAGCGCGATCTTGTTGGCCACCGCGATGGTGGCCTGCAGGCCGGTGTCGCAGGCCTGCTGCAGGTCGTAGGCGGGGGTCTCGGGCGCGAGCCGCGAGCCGAGTACCGCCTCGCGGGTCAGGTTGAAGTCGCGGGAGTGCTTGAGCACCGCGCCCGCGACCACCTCGCCGAGCCGCTCGCCCTCGAGCCCGTAGCGGGACACCAGCCCGTCGAGCGCGGCGGTGAGCATGTCCTGGTTGGACGCGGTGGCGTAGACCGTGTTCGACCGGGCGAACGGGATCCGGTTGCCGCCCACGACCGCGACGCGGCGGGTGGCGGACTGACCGAGCGACTGTGCCGGCATGGGGTGGGGCTCCTCACGGTTTCGCTGGTTACTGCTGGGTACGTCCCTGGGTACATACTGGCCCGACCGGGCCGCGAAGCAAACGTTCTGAGGTCCACGTCACGAAGAGTGGACTCTTAGTTGCACACCGAGTTACATCGACCTCGACGACCGCGACGGCACAGGAGAGCCCTTCACATGAGCGACCGCTACCAGACCCTGATCCACACCCCGATCGGTCAGCTGCTCGCGAAGAACCTCGGGCTGCCCAACCCGGTGACCCTCGAGCGGTGGAGCGAGGGCTCCCCACTGGTGACCGGCACCGTCGCGCTCGGCGGCGACGGCCGGCTCGGCGACGTCCTGGTGACGGTGCTCGACGAGCTCGGCATCGCCTCGGTGCGCGACGCCCCGGCCGACCAGACGTACAAGGGCCTGGTCTTCGACGCCACCGGGATCACCTCCTCCGACCGGCTCGTCGAGCTGCAGGAGTTCTTCACGCCGCTGCTGCGCAGCTTGGAGACCTGCCCGCGCGTGGTCGTGCTCGGCACGCCCCCCGAGTCCATCGGCTCCGGCGCCGAGCGGGTCGCCCAGCGCGCGCTCGAGGGCTTCACCCGCTCGCTCGGCAAGGAGGTCGGCCGGGGCGGCACCGTGCAGCTGGTGTACGTCGCGCCCGCCGCCGACGGCGCGCTCGCGTCGACGCTGGCGTTCCTGCTCTCCCCCAAGTCGGCCTACGTCTCCGGCCAGGTCGTCCGCATCGGCTGCCACGGGTCGACCGCGGCCGAGGGCGTCGACGACTGGACGGCGCCGCTGGCCGGCAAGGTCGCGCTGGTCACCGGCGCGAGCCGCGGCATCGGCGAGCAGATCGCCCGGGTGCTGCACCGCGACGGCGCGACGGTCCTCGGGGTCGACGTACCGCAGGCCGCGAGCGAGCTGCAGGCGGTGACCCGCGAGCTCGACGGCGACCACCTCACCCTCGACATCACGACCAAGGACGCCCCGCAGCGGATCGCCCGGCACGTCATGGAGACGTACGGCGGCGTGGACATCGTCGTGCACAACGCCGGGATCACCCGCGACAAGCGGCTGATGAACATGAAGGGCGACACGTTCGGCTCGGTGATCGGGGTGAACCTGACCGCCCCGGAGCGGATCACCACGGAGCTGCTGGAGCAGAAGGCGATCCGCCCCAACGGCCGCATCGTCGGCGTCGCCTCGATCGCGGGCATCGCCGGCAACACCGGCCAGACCAACTACGCGGCCTCGAAGGCCGGCGTGATCGGCCTGGTGGACAGCCTCGCCGACACCCTCGGGGACGGGATCACGATCAACGCGGTGGCGCCCGGGTTCATCGAGACGAAGATGACCGCGGCCGTGCCGCTCGCCACCCGCGAGGTCGGCCGCCGGCTGAACGCGATGTCGCAGGGCGGCCTGCCGGTCGACGTCGCCGAGACGATCGCCTGGTACGCCAACCCGGCCTCGACCGCCGTGAACGGCAACGTGGTCCGGGTCTGCGGCCAGATGATGCTGGGGGCCTGAGATGGGCGAGCCCACCGTCGTCGAGGGGTCGCCCGCCACGCTGCCGCTGATGCTCAAGGCCGCGCTGCCCGCGATCCCCGGCGTGAACCTGGTGCCCGGCGTCCGCAAGCACGGCGACGCGCTGCCGGACCTTGCGCTGACCCGGCACGACGTGGCCGTCGACCCGGCGCACGTCGCGGCGTACTCCGAGGTGTGCGGGTTCCGGGTGACCGGGATGCTGCCGGTGACCTACCCGCATCTGCTCGCCTTCGGGCTGCACATGGCGGTGATGACCGACGGGGCGTTCCCGTTCCCGGCCATCGGCACCGTGCACCTGGAGAACCGGATCACCCAGCACCGGCCGATCGCCGCGAGCGAGCGGCTGCAGGTCACCGTGCACCCGGAGGCGCTTCGGGCGCACCCGAAGGGCCGGGCCTTCGACATGGTCACCCGCGTGCACTCCGCCGGCGAGCCGGTGTGGGAGGAGACCAGCACCTTCCTGCGGCGCGGCGGCGGCGACCGCGACGCCGCCCCGTCCGCGCTCGACGCGCTGGAGCAGCCCGCGCCCGGACCGGTCACCTGGAACCTGCCCGGCGACCTCGGCCGCCGCTACGCCTCGGTGTCCGGCGACCACAACCCGATCCACCTGTACGGCGTGACCGCGAAGGCCTTCGGGTTCCCGCGGCAGATCGCGCACGGCATGTGGAGCAAGGCCCGGTCGCTGGCCGCCCTCGAGGGCCGGCTGCCCGACGCGCTCAACGTCGAGGTGGCGTTCCGGAAGCCGATCCTGCTGCCCGGCCGGGTCGGCTTCGGGTCCGCCCGCACCGCCGACGGCCACGCCTTCGCGCTCAACCGCCCGAAGGACGACGCCCCGCACCTGGTCGGGCGGGTGCGCGCTCCCTCCGACAACGGATAGCTTTCAGTGACCCCTGGGTCACTGAAACGTATCCGATGTCGGAGCGGGTGACCGACGAGTAACAAAGCCGGCGCCGCGTCGTTGAAGGGGCATGCGCCGCGCCCTCGTCGTCTGCCTCGTCGCCCTCGCCGTCGCCCTCCCCGTGGGGCCGGCCGTCTCCCCCAGCGACGCGGCCGGCCGCGCCGGGTGGCGCGCACGCCCGGCGACGTACGGCGTGCACGTGACCGAGGACGTGCCGGTGACGATGTCCGACGGCCGGGTGCTGCGGGTCAACGTGTACCGGCCGGCCCGCGCGGACGGGTCGGCGGTCCCCCGCCGGTTCCCGGTGATCCTGACCCAGACGCCGTACAACAAGTCCGCGCCGCAGCTCGGGTTCCGCAACGACTACCTGGTGCAGCGCGGCTACGTGCAGGTGGTCGCCGACGTGCGCGGCACCGGGTCCTCGGAGGGCACCTGGGACAGCTTCGGCAGCCGGGAGCAGCAGGACGGCGCCGAGCTGGTGCGGTGGGCGCACGCGCGCAGCCGGCCGTGGAGCAACGGCGACGTCGGCCTCTGGGGCATCTCGTACGCCGCGATCAACCAGTTCTTCACCGCCGCGCGGCACCCCGCCGGACTCAAGGCGATGTTCCCGGTCGTGGCGGCCGGCGACGTGTACCGCGACGTGGTCGCCAGCGGCGGGCAGATCGACTCCGGCTTCATCCCGTTCTGGCTCGGCCTGGTCACCGCCACCGGCCTGGTGCCGCCGAAGTACACCGCGGTCGACCCGGCGAGCGGCACCGCGGCCCTGCTGCAGCACGCCGGCGGAGCGCTGGCCTTCCAGGGCCCGACGATAGGCGACGCGGTGGCAGGCGGCGACCCGGCGTACGACGGCCGCTTCTACCGGCTCCGGTCACCGCTGAGCGTCGTCGACAAGGTCCGGGTCCCGACCTTCGTGACCGGCGGCGAGTACGACCTGTTCCAGCGTGGCGAGCCGATGCTCTACCAGCGGCTGCGGGCGAGCGGCGTGCCGAGCCGGCTGCTGGTCGGCCCGTGGACGCACCTGCAGGCGGCCACCGCGCCGGGGCTGCCCGCGCAGGGCATCCCGTCACTCGACGCGCTGGCGCTGCGCTGGTTCGACCGCTACCTTCGCGGGTCGGCCGACCCCTCGCTGGGCGACGACGTGCGGCCGGTGACCTACTACGAGATCGGCTCCGGCCGCTGGCGCACCGCCGACCGCTGGCTGCCGCGCACCGTGCACGCGCGGGCCTGGAGGCTCAGCGGGTCAGCCACCCCGGGCACCCCGGGCCGGCTGACCCGGTCCACGCGGACCACCGCGGGCGCCGACCGCGTCTACCCGGTGCCGGTCGCCGGCCTGTGCACGCGCAGCGCCTCGCAGTGGACCGCCGGCCTCGCCGCCGTACCCGGCTGCGAGAGCGACAACCGCCTCAACGACCTCGCGGGTACGTCGTACGAGACCGCGCCGCTGGGCCGCGCCGTGCACGTGATGGGGCCGGTGAACGCGCGGCTGTTCGCGTCGACGACCGCCCCCGACGGGATGCTCTCGGTGCACGTCGAGGACGTCGCGCCCGACGGCACCGCCGACCGGCTGACCGGCGGCTGGCAGGTGCTCAGCCACCGCGCCGTCGACCGCTCCCGCGTGGTGCGCCGCGACGGCGAGGTGCTGCAGACCTACCACCCGTTCACCCGGGCCGCGCAGCTGCCGGTCCCGGCCGGGAAGGTGCTTCCCGTCGACGTCGAGGTGTTCCCCACCGGCGCCGTGCTGCGGAAGGGGCACCGGCTGCGGATCACCGTGCAGGCCTTCGACACCCCGCACCTGTCCCCCACCGCGACCCAGCTCCCGGGCGCCGCCGGCGTGATCACGCTGCACCACTCCGCGCGGTACCCGAGCCGGGTGGTGCTGCCGGTCCGCGGTTAGCCAGACTGTCCGGCATGGAGAAGGCAACGGAGGCCGGCAGGGCCTGGTTCGACGAGCTGCTGCCGCCCGACGACGACGTCACCCGACGGCCGATGTTCGGCAACCTCGCGGGCTTCGTGAACGGCAACATGTTCCTGTGCCTGTTCGGCGACGACGTCGCGGTGCGGCTCGCCGAGGCCGACCAAGCCGAGCTGCTCGACGCCGGCGGACGGCCGTTCGAGCCGATGGCGGGCCGGCCGATGAAGGAGTACGTCGTGCTGCCGGCGTCGTACCGCGAGGACCTCGCGGAGTCGGCGTCGTGGGTGGCCCGCTCGCTGGAGCACACCCGGGCGATGCCGCCCAAGCAGAAGAAGCCGGCCAAGAAGGGCTAGGGGCGGGGCCGGATCAGCCCCTCCTGGGCGACCGTCGCGACCAGCCGGCCGTCCTCGGTGAACACCCGGCCGATCGCCAGCCCGCGCGCGCCGGTCGCGGACGGCGAGACCTGGTCGTAGAGCAGCCACTCGTCGGCCCGGAACGGCCGGTGGAACCAGACCGTGTGGTCCAGCGACGCCGACTGCAGGTGCGGGCTGGCGATCGCCACGCCGTGCGGGACCAGGGCGGACGCCAGCAGGGTCATGTCGCTGAGGTAGGTGAACGCCGCCTCGTGGGTCAGCGTCTCGTCGTCGAGCTTGCCGGCCACCCGCACCCAGAGCCGGGACTGCGCCGGGTGCTCGTCGTGGGGCAGCACCCCGCCGGGCCGCGAGTCGCCGACCCAGCGCATCTCCAGCGCGGCCCACTCGCGCATCCAGTCGTCGGCGGTCTCCGGTGAGCGCCGCCGGTACAGCTCCGCCATGTCGGGCGACTCGTCGGGTGACGGCACGGACGGCATCTTGTCCTGGTGCTCGAAGCCGTCCTCGGGCTTCTGGAAGCTGACCGTCATGAAGTAGATCTGCCGGCCGTGCTGGCGGGCGACCACGCGGCGGGTCGCGAACGACCGACCGTCGCGGATCCGCTCCACGTCGTAGATGATCGGCACCGACGGGTCGCCGGGGCGCAGGAAGTAGCTGTGCAGCGAGTGCACGGCCAGCGGCTCCTCGGCGGTGCGGGCGCCGGCCACCAGGCTCTGCGCGGCCACCTGGCCGCCGAACACCCGCTGCAGCCGGGTGTCCGGCTGGGTGCCGCGGAACAGGTTCAGGTCGATGGTCTCGAGGTCGAGGAGCTCGACCAGCTCGTCGGCGGAACTGGGCACGGGTGTCCTACTCGTTCTCGTCGGGACGGTCGCGCCGGTCGAGGCCGGCCAGGAAGCGCTCGAACTCGGCGCCGAGCTCCTCGCCGGTCGGCAGCTCCTGCTCCTCGGCCAGCGGCAGCGCCTCCCCCTCGGTCTGGGGGCGGTGGAACGCGTCGTACTGCTGCTCGAGGCCGTGCACCACGTCGAGGACCTCCTGGGACTCCTCGATCTGCGCCGCGATCTCGACCAGCTTCGCCTCGCCGGCACGCTGCAGCTCGGTGAGGTCCCACTCCAGGCCGGTGACCACCTCGACCGACTCGAGCATCGTCGCCGCGGCGGACGGGTAGTCGAACTGCGCGACGTAGTGCGGGATGTGCGCGACGAACCCCATCGCCGGGTGCCCCCAGCCGCCGAGCCGCATCTCCAGCAGCGCCTGCGCGCTCGCGGGCACCCGGATCTGGCCCTTCCAGAGGTTCTCCGCGATCAGCAGGTCGGGCGTGGTGCCGTGGTTGGTGAGCATCACCGGGCGGGTGTGCGGCACCGCCATCGGGACCGCGCCCATCGCCACCGTCAGCCGCACCCGCAGGCGCTCGACGACCTGCCTGACCGCGACCGCGAACGCCTCCCAGTGCGTGTCGGGCTCCGGTCCGTGCATCAGCAGGTACGGCGTGCCGAGGTCGTCGTGGTTGAGCCGCACGACCAGGCGGGGCGGCTCGTAGTCCTGGTACCGGTACTCCGAGAACGTCATCGGCGGCCGGCGGGCGCGGTAGTCGTAGAACGCGTCGATGTCGAAGCTGGCGACGACCCGCCCGGCGGACCGGCCGAGCAGGTGCTTGGTGGCCAGCGCCCCCGCGTTGCCGGCGTCGAGGAACCCCTCCAGGGCGTGCACCAGCACCGGACCCTGGTCCAGGTGGTCGAGCTCGGGCACCTCGTCGACGATGTGCACGTAGCCGGGACTGTCCGCCATCACGCTCCGTCTCTCGGGTGGTGTCGCTCCAACACCACTACGGTCCTCACTATGCCCGATGCCGCATCCACGCTGGCGCGCCTGGTCCGGGACGCGGTCGCGGCCGCGGGCGACCCGGCGAAGGCGCCCGGGATGCAGGCGTACATGCGGTCCGCGATGCCGTTCCGCGGCGTGCAGGCGGGTCCGCTCGCGGCGGTGTGCCGGTCGGTGTTCGCCGCGCACCCGCTGCCCGGCCGCACGGCGTGGGAAGCCTGCGTGCGCGAGCTGTGGGACGGGGCTTCGTACCGGGAGGAGCGCTATGCGGCGATCGCCCTCACCGGGCACCCGCGCTACCGCGGTTTCCAGGACCCGCGGACGCTGCCGCTGTACGAGCACCTGGTGGTCACCGGCGCCTGGTGGGACCACGTGGACACCGTCGCGAGCAACCGGGTCGGCCCGTTGCTGGGCGGGCACGCTGACGCGGTGACGCCGGTGCTGCGGGCGTGGGCGGTCGCCGACGACCTGTGGCTGCGGCGCACGGCGGTGATCGCGCAGCTCGCGCGCAAGGGCGACACCGACCTGGAGCTGCTGCGGTACGCCGTCGAGGCCAACCTCGAGGGCACGCCGTTCGGCCGGGAGTTCTTCGTCCGCAAGGCGATCGGCTGGGCGCTGCGGCAGCACGCGCGCACCGACCCGGTCTGGGTCCGCGCGTTCGTGGCCGAGCACGAGGACCGGCTGTCCGGCCTGTCGAGACGCGAGGCGCTCAAGCACCTGTGACCGTCTACGCTCCTCGCGTGACGGAGTACCAGGTGACCTACTGGCGCGACCTGCCCTCGATGGTGGTCGCGCGGGCCGGCGACAACGTGACCAAGGCCCCGTTGGCGCCCCGGTTCCAGGAGGCCATCGACGAGGCCGCGATGCGGCTCGGCGAGACCGGCAGCGACGACTACCTGGCCGGCTGGACCCGTGGCGCGTGGACCGCCGCCGACGGCAGCAGCACCGAGGTCGCCGACCGGGTCGTCAGCGACCTGGAGCGGCACTGGAGCGAGCAGGCGCTCGCCGACTACCTGGAGGCGCTGTGAACCGGCTGGCGGAGCTGCTCGGCGACGGGACCGTCGTGCTCGACGGCGGCATGGGCACCCTGCTCCAGGAGCGCGGGCTCGAGGACGGCGGCGCCGGCGAGCTCTGGAACGCGGACCGTCCCGAGGTGGTCCGCGCCGCGCACGAGCAGTACGCCGCCGCCGGCGCCCGGGTGCTGACCACGAACACCTTCGGCGGCACCCGCCCGCGGCTGCGCATGCACGGGCTCGAGGACCGCGTGCACGAGCTCAACGCGGCCGCCGCGGGCATCGCCCGCGAGGTCGCCGACGAGCACGGCGTGCTGGTCGCCGGCGGCCTCGGTCCGACCGGCGAGCTGCTCGTCCCGCTCGGCACGCTGACCCCCGACGAGGCGCAGCAGCTCTTCGAGGAGCAGCTGCGCGGGCTCGCGGAGGGCGGCATCGACCTGGTGCTGATCGAGACGATGAGCGACCTCGCCGAGGTCGAGGCGGCGGTGCGTGCGGCCCGCGCCGTGGTGCCCGACCTGCCGGTCGTGGCCACCCTGTCCTTCGACACCAACCTGCGCTCGATGATGGGTGTGCGGCCGGGTGACGCGGTCACCGCGCTCGCGGCGCTGGGCGTCGACGCGGTCGGCGCCAACTGCGGCCGCGGCCCGGAGGAGATGGAGCAGATCGCCGCCGAGCTCGCCCGGGCCCGCCCGGAGGGGCTGCTGCTGGTGGCGCAGTCCAACGCCGGGCTCCCCCAGGTGGTCGGCGACCGCTTCGAGTACGACGCCTCGCCGGCCGACCTGGCCGAGCACGCCCGCGCCCTGAAGGAGATCGGCATCGACCTGGTCGGCGCGTGCTGCGGGTCGACGCCGCAGCACACCGCGGCGATCCGCGAGGCGGTCAGCTGACCGCCAGGTCGGCGTTCGCCATCGCACCTGCCCGCACCCCGGCCGCGGCCGCGTGCACGACCTGGGCCATCGGGTCGGCGCTGTTGCCCGCCACCCAGACACCCGGCGCGGCGAGGTGGGTCATCGGGTCCGCCGCGTAGGCCTGGCCGAGCAGGTGCTCGCCGTGCTCGCCGGCCCACAGGTCGTTCTTCGGCACGCCGAGGGCGTCGAGCACCGCGGCGCGGGCGAGCACCCGGCTCTGCACCGCGACCACGTCGAGGGGCACCAGCCGGCCGTCGGCGAGGCGGGCCCCGAGCAGCCGGCCGTCCTCGCGCTCGAACGCCACGACCTTGGCGGTGACCACCTCGACGCCCTTGGCGGCCAGCCGCACCACCTCCTCCTCCGCCAGCGCGCTGCCGCCGTCGAGCAGCAGCGTGAGCCGGTCGCTGAGCTGGCGGAACAGGTGCGCCTGGTGCGCGGCGGTCGGGCCGCTGACCAGCACCCCGATGCGCTGGTCGCGCACCTCCCAGCCGTGGCAGTACGGGCAGTGGACTACGTCGTGCCCCCACCCGTCGGCCAGCCCGGGCAGCTCCGGCAGCTCGTCGACCGCGCCGCTGGCCACCACCAGCCGCCGGGCACCGAGCCGGGTGCCGTCCTCGAGGTCCACCAGGAACCCGTCGCCGTCGCGCTCCGCCGACACCGCGCGTCCGGCGCGCACCTCACCGCCGTACGAGCGGACCTCGTCGGCGCCGAGCCGGGTCAGCTCCCCGGGCGGCAGGCCGTCGCGGGTCAGGAACCCGTGCACCCCCTCGGCCGGCGCGTTGCGCGGCTCGCCGGCGTCGACCACCACCACCCGTCGCCGGGACCGGGCCAGGATCAGGCCCGAGGTGAGGCCGGCCGCTCCGCCGCCGACCACCACCACGTCGTACATGTCTCGCTCGTCCATGCCACCAGAGTGCGTGGTGATTGCTCGGTTGACAAATGCCATTGCCGGAACGGCAAACTAGGACAATGACCGACGACCTCGAGGAGCAGCTGCGCGCCGTGGGCCCGCGGCTGCGCGCCCTCCGCCAGGAGAAGAGCACCACGCTGGCCGACCTGTCCCGCGCCACCGGAATCTCGGTGAGCACGCTGTCGCGGCTCGAGTCCGGCCGGCGCCGGCCCACGCTCGAGCTGCTGCTGCCGATCGGGCGGGCGCTCGACGCGACCGTGGAGACCATGATCGGCGGTGCGATCACGCCCGACCCGCGGGTGCCGCTGCGCCCGCGCCGCAGCGACGGGCAGACGCTGGTGCCACTGAACCGGCAGCCGGGCGGGATCCGCGCCTACCGGCACCGGATCGACGCCGGCTCCACCCGCACCGTCCCGGACCTGCGCACGCACGAGGGCTACGAGTGGCTCTACGTGCTGTCCGGGCGGCTGCGCCTCTGCGTCGGCGACCTCGACCTGGTCCTGAAGGCCGGCGAGGTGGCCGAGTTCGACACCCGCGAGCCGCACTGGTTCGGCAGCGCCGACAGCCGTGCGGTGGAGTTCCTCAGCCTGTTCGGCCCCCAGGGCGAGCGGATGCACGTGCGGGTCCGGCCGCGCCGTACGGGCGGGTGACCACGGCCACACACACCTCGCCTTCCGGGCGTTGTTACTGCTGAGTAGCCTGGGGGCACCATCCCCGACCACGACAGGAGCACCCGCGTGCCCCGACAGCTGCGAGAGGTCGTCTTCGTCGACGGCGTGCGGACGCCGTTCGGCAAGGCCACGGGCCAGTACGCCGAGACGCGTGCCGACGACCTGGTGATCAAGTGCATCCGCGAGCTCCTGCGCCGTAACCCCGGCCTGCCCCCGGAGCGCGTCGACGAGGTGGCCATCGCGGCGACCACCCAGATCGGCGACCAGGGGCTGACCATCGGCCGCACCGCGGCGCTGCTCGCCGGGCTGCCGCAGAGCGTGCCCGGGTACGCCGTCGACCGGATGTGCGCGGGCGCGATGACCGCGGTGACCACCACCGCGGCCGGCATCGCGTTCGGCTCCTACGACGTGGTCATCGCCGGCGGTGTCGAGCACATGGGCCGGCACCCGATGGGCGAGGCGGTCGACCCGAACCCGCGGATCCTGTCCGAGCGGATCGTCGACCCCGACGCCCTGGTGATGGGCAGGACCGCCGAGA
The DNA here is from genome assembly GCA_013361955.1 of Nocardioidaceae bacterium. Lineage (GTDB taxonomy): Bacteria > Actinomycetota > Actinomycetes > Propionibacteriales > Nocardioidaceae > Nocardioides_B. The sequence continues at coordinate 3,021 of JABFXA010000011.1, read as the reverse complement.
ACCTGCACGACCGCTACCCGACGATCACCAAGCAGCGCACCGACGCGTACGCCGTCGCCTCGCAGCAGCGCACCGCCGCGGCGTACGACGGGCAGCGGATCCAGCCCGACCTGGTCCCGGTCGCGGCCCGCACCGCGGAGGCCGGCTGGGGCCTGGTCAGCACCGACGAGCCGCCCCGCCCGGGCACCACGCTCGAGGATCTCGCCGCCCTGAAGACGCCGTTCCGCGCACACGGCCGGGTCACCGCCGGCAACGCCGCGGGCATCAACGACGGCGCGACCGCGTGCCTGCTCGCCGACGAGGAGACCGCGCGCGAGCTCGGCCTCCCGGTGAAGATGCGGCTGGTGTCGTACTCCTTCACCGGCGTCGAGCCCGAGGTGATGGGCGCCGGCCCGATCCCGGCCACCGAGAAGGCGCTGAGGCAGGCCGGGCTGACCATCGACGACATCGACGCGTTCGAGGTCAACGAGGCGTTCGCCGTCCAGGTGCTGGCCTTCCTCGAGCACTTCGGCATCGCCGACGACGACCCGCGGGTGAACCCGTACGGCGGCGCGATCGCGATGGGCCACCCGCTGGCCTCCTGCGGCGTACGCCTGATGAACCAGCTCGCCCGCCAGTTCGAGGAGCGGCCGGAGGTCCGCTACGGGCTGACCACCATGTGCATCGGGATCGGCATGGGCGGCACCGTGATCTGGGAGAACCCGCACCACACCGAGGGAGAGGCCGCCTGATGACGCTGCAGGACCTGATCGACCGCGGCACCGCGCTGTCCCCCGACGAGGTGCTCACCGAGGCGAAGTCGCGCGACGTCGCGCTGCCGCTCGGCGCCGGCACGATGGCGCTGATCACGCTCGACAACGGGCTCGACCACACCCGGCCGAACACGTTCGGGCCGAAGTCGCTCGCGTCGCTGAACGCCGCCCTCGACTCCGCGCTCGGCCGCGACGACGTGACCGCGATCGGCATCACCGGCAAGCCGTTCATCCTGGCGGCCGGCGCCGACCTGAGCGCGATGACCGGGATGCGCGGTCGCGACGACGCGCTGCTGGTCGCCCGGCTCGGGCACGCCGTGTTCCGCAAGCTGCAGGACGGCGGCAAGCCGTCGTTCGCGTTCGTCAACGGGCTCGCGCTCGGCGGTGGCCTCGAGGTCGCGCTGCACTGCACGTACCGCACCGTCCAGGACTCCGCCCCGGCGCTCGGCCTGCCCGAGACGATGCTCGGCCTGGTGCCCGGGTGGGGCGGCGCCTACCTGCTGCCGAACCTCGTCGGCGCCGAGAAGGCGGTGCGGGTGATCGTCGAGAACCCGCTCAACCAGGGCCGGACGCTCACCGGGCACGCGGCCTTCGAGCTCGGCCTCGCGGACGCGGAGCTCGAGGGCGCCGACTTCCTCGAGCAGTCGCTGCTGTGGGCGGCCCGGGTGCTCACCGGCGCGGTCCGGGTCGAGCGTCCCGAGGTGGACCGCGGCGAGGCCTGGGACCGGGCCGTGCAGCACGGGCGCGGGATCGCCGACTCCAAGACCGGTGGCGCCGCCCCCGCGCCGTACCGGGCGCTGGAGCTGGTCGCGGCCGCCCGCACCGCGTCGCGCGACGAGGCGTTCGCCGCCGAGGACGAGGCGCTCGCCGACCTGATGCTGACCCCGGAGCTGGCGGCCAGCCTGTACTCCTTCGACCTGGTGCAGAAGCGCGCCAAGCGACCCGCGGGCGCCCCCGACAAGGCGCTGGCCCGTCCGGTCACGAAGGTCGGCATCGTCGGCGCCGGCCTGATGGCCAGCCAGCTCGCGCTGCTGTTCGTACGCCGCCTCGAGGTGCCCGTCGTCCTCACCGACCTCGACCAGGACCGGGTCGACAAGGGCGTCGGCTACGTGCACGCCGAGGTCGACAAGCTGCTCGGCAAGAGCCGGGTGTCGCAGGACAGGGCGAACCGGCTCAAGGCCCTCGTGTCCGGCGCCGTCGAGAAGGCCGACGTCTTCGCGGACGCCGACTTCGTGATCGAGGCGGTGTTCGAGGAGATGAAGGTGAAGAAGCAGGTCTTCGCCGACGTCGAGGCGGTGGTCTCGCCCGGGTGCGTGCTGGCCACGAACACCTCGTCGCTGTCCATCACCGAGATGGCCGCCGACCTGGAGCACCCGGAGCGCGTCGTCGGGTTCCACTTCTTCAACCCGGTCGCGGTGATGCCGCTGCTGGAGATCGTCCAGGGCGAGCGCACCGACGACGCGACGCTGGCCACGGCCTTCGCGACCGGCAAGACGCTGAAGAAGACCACGATCCTGGTCAACGACAGCCCGTCGTTCATCGTGAACCGGCTGCTCGGCCGGTTCATGGGCGAGGTCGGCCGGGTCGTCGACGAGGGCACCCCGCTGCCGGTCGCCGACGGCGCGTTCGCCGGCGTGGCACCGATGCCGCCGTTCTTCCTGCTGTCGCTGGTCGGACCCGCGGTCGCGCTGCACAACAGCGAGACGCTGCGCGGCGCGTTCCCGGACCGGTTCCACGTCTCCCCCCACCTGCAGGCCATGGTGGCCGCCGGGAAGACCAGCGTGTACGCCCCGGACTTCACCGTCGACCCCGAGGTCGCCGAGCTGTTCGCGCCTCCCGAGGACGGCACCGCCCTCGACGCTCCGCAGGTCCGGCAGCGGGTTCTCGAGGCGCTGGCCGAGGAGGCCCGGCTGATGCTCGACGACGGGGTCGTCGCCGCCCCGGAGGACCTCGACCTGGCGATGATCACCGGCGCCGGCTTCTCGTTCTGGAACGGTGGCCTCACCCAGCTCCTCGACCGCGAGGGCATCTCCGAGAAGGTCACCGGCCGCCGCTTCCACCCCTGACCGCCGAAGCGTCACTCCGGTCCCGCCGAAGCGTCACTCCGGTCCCCGCGAAGCGTCACTCCCGTCCCCCCGAATCGTCACTTCCGTCCCGACCCGGGACACGGGTGACCTCTCGGCGGGACACGGGTGACCTCTCGGCGGGACACGGGTGACCTCTCGGCGGGACACGGGTGACCTCTCGGCGGGACACGGGTGACCTCTCG
>JABFXA010000010.1 GCA_013361955.1 Nocardioidaceae bacterium | reverse complement strand
GATGATCAGCGCCTACGCCGCCAGCAAGCACGGCGTCCTCGGCCTGGTCCGGTCCGCCTCCCGCGAGGTCGCCCGGCACGGCGTCACCGTGAACGCCGTGTGCCCGGCGTACGTCGACACCCCGATGACCGACGCGAGCGTGGCCGGCATCGCCGAGCGCACCGGGCGGTCGGCGGAGGAGTCCCGCGCGCTGCTCGAGCGCCGGCAGCCGCACGGCCGGCTGGTCACGGTGGAGGAGGTCGCGTCCGCGGTGCTGTTCTGCGTCGACAACGGCAGCGTCAACGGGCAGGGCCTCAACGTCGACGGAGGAGCGCAGCAGAGTTGAAGCGCGTCAACCCACCCTCGCTGGCCAGGCCGTCCGGGTTCAGCCACGCCGTCGTGGCGCACGGCACGGTGGTGTTCCTGGCCGGCCAGACCGCGATGGACGCCGACGGCGGGATCGTCGGCGACGGCGTCGTCGCGCAGTTCGAGCAGGCGCTCGGCAACCTGCTGTCGGCGCTCGGCGCCGCGGGCGGCGAGCCGTCCGACCTGGCCACGATGACCGTCTACGTCGTCGACATGGACGACTACCGCGCGCACGCCCGCGACGTCGGGCAGGTCTGGAAGCGGCTGGTCGGCACGGAGTACCCGGCGATGGCCGGCGTCGAGGTGAGCCGGCTCTGGGACGAGACGGCGCTGGTCGAGGTGCAGGGGATGGCGGTCCTGCGCGACTGATCCGCATGCGGACGCCGAACGTCCGGAACCCGGGCTACCGTCGCGCCATGACCGACGACACCACCCTGGACACCCGGATCTCCGAACCCTCGTTCACCGCCGACGAGGCGGAGATGCTGCGGTTCGCGCTGGCCCGCTCCCGCGCCACCTTCGCCTGGAAGGTGGGCGGCCTCGACGCCGAGGCGCTGCACCGGGAGCACCCGCCGAGCAGCATGACGCTCGGCGGCCTGGTCAAGCACCTCGCGCTCGTCGAGGACCACACCACCTCCGAGAAGCTGGCCGGTACGCCGATGGCGGGCCCGTGGCGGCGGGCCGACTTCGAGGCCGACCCCGACTGGGAGTGGCACAGCGGGGCGCAGGACCGGCCGGAGGAGCTCTACCGGCTGTGGCGCGAGGCGGTGGCGCGCACCGACGCCGCCATCGACCGGGTCCTCGCGGACGTCGGACCCGGCGGCCCGGCGGCGTTCACGACCGCCGAGGGCGAGCACCCCAACGTGCGCCGGGTGCTGACGGACCTGCACGACGAGTACGCGCGGCACGTCGGCCACGCCGACCTGATGCGCGAGGCGATCGACGGGCTGGTCGGCGAGGACCCGCCGCAGCCGGGCGAGGAGGACCGGTGAGGATCCACCACCAGGTGGTCGTTTCGACGCCGCCGACCTGGGCGCCGAGAGCGCGTTCTGGGCCGGCGTGCTCGACGGCACGGTCCGCGCGGAGGACGACTGGCACACGGTGGCGGTCGACGGCGCGCCGCGCGTCGGGGTGCAGCTCGCGCCCGACCACGTGCCGCCGCAGTGGCCCGACGGGGCGCCGCAGCAGATCCACCTCGACCTGTGGGTCGAGGACTTCCCGGAGGCCCACGAGCGGGTGATGTCGCTCGGCGCGCGGGTGCTGCAGGAGGCCGCGCCCAGCGACGCCGCCGACCGGTTCCAGGTGTACGCCGACCCGGCCGGGCACCCGTTCTGCCTGTGCTGGTTCGTCTAGAGGGCGCCGACCACGATCGTGGCGCCGGCGTCCTCGTCGGTGACCACCCGCGGGGTCAGCCCGCGCTCCCGCATCGCCGCGGTCGCGGCCGGCAGCTGCGCGGTGCCCACCTCGACGAGCAGGGACCCGCCGGGGGCCAGCCAGCCCCGTGCCTCGCCCAGCACCCGGCGGAGCACGGCCAGCCCGTCGGGGCCGCCGTCGAGGGTTACCCGCGGCTCGTGGTCACGCGCCTCCGGCGGCATCGTCGCGATCGCGTCGGTGGGCACGTAGGGCACGTTGCAGGTGAGCGCGTGCACCCGGCCGCGCAGTGACCGGGGGAGCGGCTCGAACAGGTCGCCCTCGACCACGTGCCCGCCGACCGGAGCCAGGTTCCGCCGCGCGCAGCGGACGGCGGCGGGCTCGACGTCGGAGGCGTGCAGCTCGGCGTCGACACGGGCGACGACGGCCAGCCCCACCGCACCGGAGCCGCAGCACAGGTCGAGCACCACCGGCCGCGCCGTCCCGGCCAGCAGCAGGACCGCCTCGTCGACCATCAGCGCGGTGCGCTGCCGCGGCACGAACACGTCGGGCTCGAGCACCACCCGGACCCCGGCGAAGTCGACCCAGCCCAGGACCTGCTCCAGCGGCTCGCCGGCGGCGCGGCGCGCGACGAGCGGGTCGGGCTCGCCGGGTGCGTCCAGGATCAGCCGCGCCTCGTCCTCGGCGAACACGCAGCCCGCCGCGCGGAGCGCGACGACCACCTCGTCGTACGTCATGGGTGCAGCAGCGCCTGCGCGTGCTTCTCGGCGGGCCGCCGCAGCGCGGCGTCGAGGTCCTCGAACAGCTCGCGCGCGGCCGAGCCGGCCCAGTCCGCCGGCAGGTGCTCCAGCGGCAGCCCGGGGTCGAGGTACGGCAGCCGGCGCCAGGCGGTCAGCATCGGCACGTAGCTGCGGTACGCCGCGTCGACCGGTACGTCGGTCGGGGTGCGCGCGAAGCCGGCCACGAAGTCGGCGTACGCCGCCGCCATCGCCTCCAGGTCCCACCACTCCCGCATCCGGGCGCCGACGTCGCCGGCGCCGAGGTAGTCGCCGCGGAAGAACTCCGTGTACGCCGTCAGCCCGCGCCGGTCGAGCGTGCGCACCACCTCGTCGTACGACGTCCCGGGCGCGACCCACACGCCGGGGGCGGCGCTGCCGAACCCGAGCCGGGTCAGCTGCGAGCGCAGCGCGTGCCGCTTCTCGCGCTCGGACTCGGGCACCGAGAACACCACGACGAGCCAGCCGTCGGCAGCGGTCGCCCGCGGGCGGGACCAGATCCGCTCGTCGCCCTCGCGCAGCACCTCGAGCGTCGCGGGGGAGAGCGCGTAGCCGGCGCGGCCCTCGCGCGGCTCCGAGCGGAGCACGTCGCGCTTCTTCAGCCGCGACACCGACGAGCGGACCGCCGCCGCGTCGACGCCGAGGTCCTCCATCAGCCGCACCAGCGACGCGACCGAGAGCCAGCCGTCCTCGGCGCGCGCGTAGAGGCCGTAGAGCGTGGTGATCAGCTGCCGCGGCTGGACGTCGAGGGGCACTAGCGGTCCCGCAGCCGGTAGCGCTGCAGCTTGCCGGTGGCGGTGCGCGGCAGCACATCGACGAACTCGACGGAGCGGGGGTACTTGTACGGCGCGATCTGCCGCTTCGTGAAGTCCTGGATCTCCTTGACCTTCACGTCGTCGGCCTCGATGCCGGGGCGGAGCACCACGAACGCCTTCACGAGCATCCCGCGGTCCTCGTCGGGGACGCCGACCACGCCGCACTCGACCACGTCGGGGTGCGCCAGCACACCCTCCTCGACCTCGGGGGCGGCGATGTTGTAGCCCGAGGACACGATCATGTCGTCGCTGCGCGCTTCGTACCAGAAGTACCCGTCGGCGTCCTTGCGGAACGTGTCGCCGGTGATGTTCCAGCCGTCCTGCACGTAGACGCGCTGCCGCTCGTCGGCGAGGTAGCGGCAGCCGGTCGGGCCCTTGATCGCCAGCCGTCCGGGGATGTCGACCGGCGCCTCGCGGCCGTCGTCGTCGAGCACGGTCGCGACGTATCCAGGCACGGCGACGCCGGTCGAGCCGGGCCGGATGTCGTCGCCGGCCGCGGAGACGAAGATGTGCAGGATCTCGGTGGATCCGATGCCGTCGATGATGCGCACCCCGGTCGCGTCGCGGAACGCCTCCCAGGTCGCCTGCGGCAGGTGCTCGCCGGCCGAGACCGCGGCCCGGAGTCCGCGGAGGTGGTCGGCCTTGCCCGCCCCGATCATCGCCTTGTACGCCGTGGGCGCGGTCGACACCACGGTCACCCCGAACTCGTCGATCAGCTCCGCGAGCTCCGGCGGCGTGGCCTTCTCGACCAACAGCGTCGACGCGCCGACGCGCAGCGGGAACACCACGAGCGCGCCGAGGCCGAACGTGAACGCCAGCGGGGGAGTGCCGGTGAACACGTCGTCGGCGGTGGGGCGCAGCAGGTGCGCGGAGAAGGTGTCGGCGATGGCGAGCAGGTCGCGGTGGAAGTGCATGGTGGCCTTGGGCCGGCCGGTGGTGCCCGAGGTGAACGCGAGCATCGCGACGTCGTCGGCCGCGGTGTCCACGGCCTCGACGGTGTCCGGCTTGCCGGCCGCCCGCCGGACCAGGTCGTCGTCGGCGTCGCCCCCGAAGGCCAGCACCGGGACGCCCAGCGACGCGGCTGTCAGGTCGTCGAGGAACCGGTGGTCGCAGAGCGCCACCGACACCTCGCTGATCTCGTGGATGGTGGTCAGCTCGCGGGCCCGCAGCAGCGGCATGGTGGCGACCGCGACGGCGCCGGCCTTGAGCGCCCCGAACCAGCAGGCGACCAGCCACGGGTTGTTCGGCCCGCGGAGCAGCACCCGGTTGCCCGGGACCACGCCGAGGTCCTCGGTGAGCACGTGCGCGATCCGGTTCGCGGCGGCCCGCAGGTCGTCGTACGTCCAGGTGGCGGAGCCTGGCGCGTGCAGGCACGGCCGGTCGCCGCCGTGCGTGGCGGCCACGTCGTCGAGCAGCGCGACGCCGGCGTTGAGGCGGTCCGGGTACTGCAGCTCCGGCAGGTCGAGGACCAGGTCCGGCCACTGGTCGTCCGGTGGCAGGTGGTCGCGGCAGAAGGTGTCGACGTGCCCCGACGGACTCAGCTGCATGGCCTCAACGTATGCCCCCTTTGCGACGACCGTCAATGAGGCGCTATGAGGTGCGGTGCAGGACCATCCGCTCGATCCGCTGCGCCGAGCCGTCCCGCAGCGGCCGGGTCTCGCCGGTGCCGACGAAGCCGTATCGCTCGTACGTCGAGCGGGCCACCGGGTTCGCGACGTTCACGTCGAGGTGCAGCCCGAGTCCGCGTGCGGTCGCCCAGTTCTCGACGGCACGCAGCACCACGCCGCCGACGCCGCGCCCTCGGCAGGCCGGCTCGACCCACATCGTCACCACGTGCAGCAGCCCCGGCAGGTCGGGGAACCCGGCGCCCATCCCCACCGGGTGGCCGTCGACGTCGACGAGCACCGCGACGCCGTCGGGGTCGCCGAGCCGGGCGCGCCAGTGCGCCTCGGTGAGCGCCTCCTCGCGCGCCAGCGTCGACCCGAACGCGTCGGGGCTGTCGGCCAGCGCCCGCAGCCGGAGGTCGCGCCACTGCGCCCAGTCGTCGGCGCCGACGTAGCGCGGCGTCATCCCTGCTCCGCGATGCAGGCGGTGCCGACCCGGACGAAGCCGACCCGCTCGTAGACGCGGGCCACGGCGTCGTCCTGCGCCGACAGGAACACCGTGCGCACGCCGCGCC
>JABFXA010000446.1 GCA_013361955.1 Nocardioidaceae bacterium | reverse complement strand
CAGCCGACACAGGTGTCAACCATCAGCCGACACAACGTCAACCATCAGCCGGAGGCGATCTGTCACCCCTCAGCCGAAGTACCACATTTTTGTGTGGTGCCCCCGGCAGGATTCGAACCTGCGACGCACGGTTTAGGAAACCGACGCTCTATCCCCTGAGCTACGAGGGCCGTCCATGGCAGAAACCCTTGCGAGCAGGTGCCATGTCTCGGGTCGAGGGTAGTGGACCGCGGTCGCCGGGCTGGGGACCGGTCACCGGCCCGCGTCGGACTGCTGCCGAACCTGCAGGGGCGACGCCAGGAGCGTCGAGTAGGGGACGTGCAGGGTGCCGTCGGCGTCGGTGGAGATCTCGGTGGTGGCGGCGCGCAGGTCCACGACGGTTCCGGTGATGCCGTCCAGGTCGATCCGGGCGCCGACGGTCACGATGCGGCGCTGGTACCGCCCGGCGGCCACTTCGGCGGCGACCTCGCGGCCACCCAGTCCGACGAGGAGGGCGAGGGCCGACGCGCCGCCGAAGAGCAGGGCGGCGGCGAGCAAGGTGAGCAGGGTGGTCTTGACGCCGAGCCGGCCGAGGACCAGTGCCTCGGTGACGACGTAGATGATCGTGCTGCGCGCTCGGACGATCGCATCGCCAACACGCCCTACTGTGGCTCCATGCAGACCACCTCGCTGACCGCGCTCGCCCAGCAACAGCTCGACACGGCTCGATCGGCGGGGTCGGGGCGGTCCGCCGTCACGGTGTACGGCGGGCGCGAGCACGACCTCCGGCAGACCCTGATCGCCATGAAGAACGGCACCGTGCTGGGCGAGCACGAGTCGCCGGGCGAGGCCACCCTGCAGGTGCTGGAGGGCCAGGTCGTGCTGCACGCCGACGGGGAGGAGTGGGAGGCCGGCACGGGGGACCACATGGTGATCCCGCTGCACCGGCACGACCTCGCCGCTCGCACCGACTCGGTGGTGCTGCTGACGGTGGCCACCCGCGGCGGAGCCGTCTGAGGCTCAGTCCCGCAGCACCTTGGCCATCGGCTTGCCCTTGGCGAGCTCGTCGACGAGCTTGTCGAGGTAGCGGATCTTCTGCATCAGCGGGTCCTCTATGTCCTCGACGCGCACGCCGCAGACAACCCCGGTGATCGACGAGGCGTGCGGGTTGAGGTGGGCGTCGGCGAAGAAGTCCTCGAAGGTGGTGCCGTCGGCGAGGTGCCGGTGCAGCGCCGGCTCGTCGAACCCGGTGAGCCACCGGATCACCTCGTCGAGCTCGCCCTGCGTGCGCCCCTTCTTCTCCACCTTCGTCACGTAGTGCGGGTAGACCGAGGCGAAGCTGACGGTGAAGATCCTGCTCACGTGATCCAGCCTACGATCGCGGCATGGAGTTCGACCGCTACACCGTGGTGCTGCTGCTGACTCCCGAGCACCCGCCCGAGCTCACGGAGGAGGAGGCCGGCCGGCTGCAGGACGCGCACCTCAGCCACCTGGCCGACCTGCACGAGCGCGGGGTGCTGCTGGCGGCCGGGCCGGTGGGCGACCCGGGCGGCGCGCGGTACTACCGCGGGCTGTCGATCCTGCGCTGCGAGCCCGACGAGGCGCTGCGGCTCAAGGGCGAGGACCCGGCCGTCCGGGCCGGGGTCTTCGAGCTGGTGGCGATGCCGTGGATGCTGCCGGCCGGCGCGCTGCACTTCACTCCGACGACGTTCCCGCGGTCTACCGACGACGTCTGAGACCGGCCGGGTGCAACGCGCTGCCTAGACTGTCGGCTCGCCTGCCCGTCTGTGATGTCGACGCGCACACCGACGGTTCCCCGCGACCCGAAGGACCGAGCCGTGCCCGACCGGCCTGAGATCGTCTGCATCTGCGGCTCGACCCGGTTCGTGGACGAGATGAGCGCGGCGAACCGTGAGCTGACCTTCGCAGGTGTCATCGTCGTCGCGCCAGGCGTCTTCCTGCGCGCCGAGGATCACGGAGCAGACGAGCTGATCACCCACGAGCAGAAGACCGCGCTGGACGCTCTCCACCTGCGCAAGATCGACCTGGCTGACCGGGTTCTGGTCGTCAACCCAGGCGGGTATGTCGGCCAGTCCACGAGCAGGGAGATCGCATACGCCCTCGCCACCGGCAAGCCGGTCTCGTTCACCGATCCGGCCTGACCCGATGGCCTAGTCCTGCCAGCCCAGCGCCCGCAGCTGGGGCCGCTCTCGCAGGCTCCGCTTGAGCTCGGAGAAGCCCGGGAACTCCGCCAGCGCCGCCACGTGGTCCCACAGCCGCAGCGCGTCCTCCTCCTCGGGCAGCCGGGAGATCACCGGACCGAAGAAGGCCACCCCGTCCGGCGGCCGGAAGTGGATGATCGGGGTGCCGACGTCCTTGCCGGTCAGCGCGAGCGCCTCGTCGGTCTCGGTGCGGATGTCGAGGTCGAGGGACTCGTCGTCGAGGCGCTCGGCCAGTCCCGCGGGCAGGCCGAGCTCGTCGAGCACCGGCGCGACGAACCCCGCGGTCCCGCGTACGTCGACCCCGTCGGCGACCCGGTCCTCGATCGGCTCGCCGTCGAAGATCCGCCGGCCCAGCGCCTCGTACAACGGCCCGGACACCTCGGGACCGCGCTCGGCGCGCGCCGCGTGCACGAGCCGCAGCAGCCGCAGGCCCGCGGTGTGGCCGGCCTCGTAGTCGGGCGGGAACTGCGCGTCGTAGTCGACGTGCCCGTTGAGGATCCGCAGCGAGATCGTGCGCCAGTCCACGTCGTAGCCGCGTCGTGCCTGCACGACGCGCACCCACTTGCTGGTGAGCCAGGCGAACGGGCAGACCGGGTCGAAGTAGAACGCGAGGTCAGTCATGCCTCCTTGATACCCCGTGTTGGCCGGTCAACCGAGCTGCGCGGTGAAGCGGACGCCGCGCCAGGTCATCTCGAGGTGGTCGATCGAGCGGATCGGCACGTCGACCGAGGTGCCCCACGACGCCCGGCCGTCGCGCACCCAGCAGTCCCCGAGCTGGTGCACGCGGCCGTCGTGGGTCACCAGCGTCACCGGGTAGCTGCCCGACGGCGCCCCCTCGACGGTCATGAAGACCCACGACGGCCTGCCCTGGTAGGCGAACACGTGCCCGGCCTCGACGCCCGTGTCGCTGGTCAGCCGGGCCGCCTGGAGGTAGCTCCCGTCGGCCACCGCCAGCGTGCTGCGGTACTGCGCGGCGAGCTCCCGGTCGCCCGCGTCCACCCACCGGGTCACCAGCACCGCGCCGAGGCCGATCAGCACCGCGGCGGCCGCAGCGACGAGCGCGACCAGCCGGCGGCTGCGCGGCCGGCCCGGCTGCATCGCGTCGAGCACCCGGGCGTCGAACCCGGCCGGTGCCTCGTGCTCCGGCGCGAGCAGCAGCAGCTCGTCGACCGTCGACGCGGTCCGCTCGAGCGCCGCGCGGCACTCCGCGCAGCCCTCGATGTGCGCGAGTGTGCGGGCCCGGTCGTCGCCGGACGCCAGGCCCAGCGCCAGCTCCGGCACCAGCTCCCGCACCTCGCGGCAGCGCGGCTCAACCATCACGGACCCCCAGCCTCTCCCCGAGCCGGCGCAGCCCGCGCCGTACCCGCGTCTTCACCGTCCCGAGGGGGACGTCGTTGCGCGCCGCGATCTCCTTCGCGGTCAGCCCCTGGAACGCCATCAGCACGATCGGCCGGCTCTGCTCCGGGGGGAGCTCCGCGAGCGCCCCGCGGAGCGCGAGCACGGTGGCCAGGTCCGGCTGGGGCGGGGTCGTGTCCGGGCGGGTCAGGATCGCCGTCAGCAGGTCCGGGTCCATCGGCGACTCGTGCCCGTAGCGCACCGCGTCGACCGCCGCGTTGCGGGTGATCGTGAGCAGCCAGGTGGACACCCGGCCGCGCCGGGCGTCGTACGACGCCGCGTGCCGCCAGGCCTTCACGAACGCCTCCTGCGCGACCTCCTCCGCCAGGGCCCGGCTGCCCACGACGGTCAACGCGAGCCCGAAGACGCGCGCCTGGTAGCGGCGTACGAACGCCGCGGCAGCGTCCTGGTCGCCGTCGGCCATGCCGGCCAACAGGGCTTCGTCGGACAAAGGGGCCACACCGGTAGTACGGGCGCGGCGCCGGCGGGGATTCACCGAATCCCCGCGGCCCCGTCGGCCCGTAGTACCTGCCATGACACCGACTCTTCGTGCTCTCGCCCTGGGCGCCGCCGGTACGGCCGCGCTCGGCCTGCTCGCCGCGTGCGGGAACAGCTCGGGCACCGCGAGCGGCAGTGGGTCGCCCACCCTCGCGATCACGTCACCGGCCAGCGGCGCCGCGGTCGGGCGCAACGTGCAGGTGGCCTGGAACTCCAGCGAACAGCTGGGGCCGCCCTCCTCGGGCAAGGACCACGTGCACATCTTCGTGGACGGGCACTCCAACGACTACACGGTCGTGGGCGGCAACTCGTTCATGGTCAAGGGGCTCAGCCCCGGCAAGCACACCATCGACATCACCCTCCAGAACGCCGACCACTCGTCCGCCGGTGCGGACGACAAGGTGGACGTGACCGTCAAGGGCGCCGGCGGTGGCGCGTCGACACCGTCGCCGACGAAGACGTCCGGCGGTTCGGGCCGATATGGCTACTGACGTACGGCGACGGGCCGACGTGGTCGAGCGGTACGGCCGGTCCGCCCGCTGGCTGCACGCCGGCGTCTACGTGACGGTGCTGGTGCTGATGGGCACCGGGCTGTGGCTGCTGGCCGGCAACGAGGGCGACCCCTCGCCGCTGAGCCGGCTCACCGGCGTCGCGGACACCCGGCTGCATGTCTGGTTCGGCTGGGCGTTCGTGACCATCGTGCTGCTCGGGCTGGTCCTCGGCGTCCGGGCGGCGCGGACCTTCGTCCTCGAGTCGCTGCGCGTCGACGCCGGTGACCTGGCCTGGTTCCGGCGCTGGCCGCAGGCGGTGCTGACCGGCCGGTTCACCCGCCACGAGGGGCACTTCGACCCGGGTCAGCGGATCGCCAACGTGGCGCTCGTGCTGTCCCTGCTCACGGTCACCGCCAGCGGCGTGGCGATGGCGCTGCTGCACGGCGGACCGGCGTTCGTCTGGCTGGTGCCGGTGCACACCTGGTCGACGTACGTGCTGGTGGCGCTCGTGGTCGGGCACGTGGCGATCGCGTCCGGGATCCTGCCGGGCTACCACGGCGTCTGGCACTCGATGCACCTCGGCGGGCGGGTGCCCACGACGGTGGCGCGACGGGTGTGGCCCGGCTGGACCGAGCGGTACCTCGTGCGCGGCACCCCCGAGACGACCCGGTCCGCGGCACCACTGGCCGGGCGCGGTCCGGAGGCAGGTCGGTAGCCGGAACCCTCCACCGAGCTGCCGGGCCTGCCTCCGGCGGGCCGTGGTCGGCGGGAGCGGCGTGGTGGACCGCTCTCGCCGACCGGGGTCGCCCCCTAGCGGGTGATGTACATCCGGGCGAAGGTCGGCATGCCGCGGATGTTGTCGTTGGCCATCCCGCCGACCCTGGAGCCGCGGATCATCGCGGTGCCGGAGTAGCCGAGGTTGACCGCGGGGTAGTACGTCGTCTCCATGGTCTTGTCGAACTCACCCCAGGCCTGCGGCACCTGGGCGGGGCTCAGGGTGTCCAGGATGCGGTCCTGCTCGTCGTCCATCTTCTTGACCTTGAACTGGGCCGGGTTCGGCATCCCCTCGACACCGACGAGGTTGCCGGCCCACTGGGCGGGGAACCAGGTCGTGCCCGACGGCCAGTCCGAGCACCAGCCGCTGGAGCGGACGTTCTGGGCCGAGTCCGGGTCGGTCCGGTCGGTGCGGATCGTCTCGGAGGTCGAGGCGATCGGGGTGGCCTTGAACCCGGCCGCGGTCAGACCCTTGACGATCTCGTTCTTGCTCGACACGGCGAGGTCGTCGTCGGAGGCGAACAGGAACTTGATCTCGTACTCGCCCGGCTTGTAGCCGGCCTCCTTCAGGAGCGCCTTGGCCTTGGCCGGGTCGGTCTCGACACCCTTGTTGCCCAGGGCGTCGTACTCGACGCGACCGGCGGTGCCCGGCGGCAGGATCGACGTGCCCGGAACGCGGGTCACGCCCTCGATCTCACCGAGGCCCTTCCAGTAGTTGCGGTAGGGGAAGCCCCAGCCGATCGCCTCGCGGACCTTCTTGTCCGTGATCTTGGTCATGTCCAGGTACCACATGTAGGTGCACGGCGAGGTGCCCCGGACGAGACGGCTCTTGTCCTGCGAGATCTGCCGGTACGACGACGCGGAGACGTTGTCGTAGGTCAGCGTGGTCTGCGCGGAACCGTTGTCGTTGATGATGATGTTCTCGAGCTTCGCGGTGTCCTGGCCGAACTTGAAGTCCCAGCCGTCCACGGCCTGCAGGCGGCCCGGGTCGGTGTTCGGGTCCCACTGGTCGTTCTTCACGAGCTGGAGCCCGCTGCCGGGCTTGTAGTCGGCGAACTTGTACGGACCGGTGGCCAGCGGGTGCTGCTCGTAGGTCTCCGGGTTGTCCTTGGCCTTCGGGATGGCCGTGAACTGCGGGAAGGACGCGTAGTAGTCCATGTCCGTGAACGGGCGACGCATCTTGATCGTCACGTCGTTGCCGTTCACGACGACACCCTGGTAGTTGTCGCCGTCCTTGAACGGACCCTTGTACTTGTCGCCGTCCAGGAAGAACGTCGTGTTGTACGTCGGGCCGTCCGGCAGCTCCGCGATCGCGAAGGACCGCTTCACGGCGTACGCCACGTCCTCGGCCTTGACCGGGGTGCCGTCCTCGTACTTCAGACCGTCACGCAGGGTGAAGGTCCACTCCTTGTTGTCCTCCGAGGGACGACCCAGGTCGGTCGCCATGTCGGGCACGAGCTGCATGTCGTTGGTGTCGGGGTTGTAGACGAACTGGGTCAGCGACCGCAGCACCAGGTCCGACAGGATCGCGGTCGAGTCCGTGAAGTACGCACGGGTCGGGTCCAGAGTCGCCGGCACCTGGTTGGTCAGCACGGTCAGCGTGCCGCCCTGCGCCGCGTCGTCCGGGACCGCGAGCGGTGCCTTCGCGTCGGCGTTCTTCGTGGATCCGGCGCCACCACCCGCGCCCAGGGTCTGGTCGTCCGCCGCGTTGCCGCCGCCGCTGCCACCCCCGCAGGCAGCGAGGGTGAGCAGGGCGGCCGTGCCGAGGGCCGCGACTACCCCTCGTCGTCGTGTCATGTCATCTCCTAACCTATAAACTCGCATTGAGCGGTTAGCACCGAACCATGACCGCAGGTAACGAATCAACACACAATCGAGGCACAATCGGGTCATGCACTGGGTCGAGTGGGACGGGCTGCACCTGCCCAAGCGGTTGAGCGGGCACGCCGCGCTGGACTTCTGCAACACCTGGGCCGGCTGGGGGGAGCGCTCCGAGGTGGGGGACGAGAAGCGCGACTGGCTGCGCGACTACGACCACCTCGCCGCCTGGGCCGGCTTCGCCGACCTCCTCGACGCCGACCGCACCGCGGCCCTTCGCCGGGCCGCCGCTCGACAGCCCGGGCGGGCGGCGGACGTGCTGACCGAGGCACGGGAGTTCCGGGCGCAGGTGTACGCCGCCGCCCTGGACCCGGGCGACCGCACCGCGCTGGCCGCGATCTCCGCCCAGGCCGGCCGGGCCGCGGACGTCTACCGGCTGATCGCCGGCGACGACGGCGTCGCCCGGTGGACCCCCACCCGTGGCAACCCTCTCGACCTGCCGCTGCTCGCGGTCGCCCGCGCCGCCGCCGACCTGGTCACGTCACCGTCCGTGCGCGACGTCTCCGCCTGCCCCGGTATCGACTGCGGCTGGCTGTTCCTCGACAGCCGGCACCGCCGCCGCTGGTGCGACATGGCTGCCTGCGGCAACCGCGCCAAGGTCGCCGCCCACGCCCGCCGCGCCCGCTCGGCTGGTTGAGGTGCGCTGGTTTCGAGGCTCCTTCGGTCGCACCTCAACCAGCGGACGGCACCTCAACGAGCGGGTGGTGGGAGGGTGACGCCGAAGCCGGCCACCGCCAGCCGCAGCAGCACCTGCCCCGGCTCGAGCAGGTCGGCGATCTTCGCGGCGCTGAGCACCTCGAGCTCCGCCAGCCGCGCGTCGTACGTCGACGGGCCGGCGACCCGGGCGGCATGCAGCTCGTAGGTGTTGTGCCACACCTTGCGGCGGGCCTCGCGCAGGAACCGCCTCGTGCCGGCCCGGTTCAGCGGGGTGAGCAGCCGGTCCACGAACGGCCGGGCGCCGAGCAGCTGGTCCTCGGCGGCGACCCGGCCGGCGAGCACGCCGTCGATCCGCTCGTGGTCGGCACGGCGCCGCTGCATCAGGGCAGCGTCGCCGAAGTCGGTCTCGTCGATCACCGCCAGCAGGGCCTGCGGCAGGTCGTAGTTGACGTGCGCGTTGATGCCGAGCAGCACGTGCCGCAGGTCGGGGAGGTCGTCCGGCGCCTCGAACGCCAGCCGCCACGGCCGCGGGACGGCGCTGCCGCCGTCGACGTACCCGTCGTGGGCGTGCAGGTACAGCTCGGCGAACACCACGTCCCACCGCTCGACCCAGACCGGGTCCTCGAACCGCCCCTCGTCGATCGCGGTGCCCACGGCGGCGGTGGTGCGGCGGTAGGTGCTCAGGAACACCTTGCGCTTGGCGAGCGCCGGCGGCAGAGCGTCGAGCCGTGCCCGCATCTGCTCGAGCACCACCCCCACGCCCTCGTCCGCCGCCACGAGAGCCATTGTGCGCCCGCGCCGTGGAAGGGTGGGCCCATGGCAACGGCTGCGAACGCACGCACTCCCGGCTGGTGGCGGTCGGCGGTGGTCTACCAGGTGTACCCCCGCTCGTTCATGGACGGGAACGGCGACGGCGTGGGCGACGTCCCCGGGATCACCAGCCGGCTCGACTACCTCGCCCGGCTCGGCATCGACGTGCTCTGGCTGTCACCGGTGTACGCCTCGCCGATGGACGACAATGGCTACGACATCAGCGACTACCAGGACATCGACCCGCTGTTCGGCACGCTCGACGACATCGACGCGCTGATCGCCGGCTGCCACGAGCGCGACATCAGGGTGGTCATGGACCTGGTGGTCAACCACACCTCCGACGAGCACGCCTGGTTCGAGGAGTCCCGCGACCCGGCGAGCGAGCGGCGCGACTGGTACTGGTGGCGCCCCGGCCGCGACGGCGGCGCCCCGAACAACTGGGAGTCCTTCTTCTCCGGCCCGGCCTGGGAGCTCGACGAGAAGAGCGGCGAGTACTACCTGCACCTGTTCAGCCGCAAGCAGCCCGACCTGAACTGGGAGAACCCCGAGGTACGCCGCGCGGTCTACGCGATGATGCGCTGGTGGGTCGACCGGGGCGTCGACGGCTTCCGGATGGACGTCATCAACCTGATCTCGAAGGACCCGACCCTCCCCGACGGCACCCCGACGGAGGGCCGCGAGCTCGCGCCGTCCATCCACTCGGTCGCCAACGGCCCACGGCTGCACGAGTTCCTGGCCGAGATGAACCGGGAGGTCGGGCTCGACGAGCGGCACCTGCTCACCGTCGGCGAGATGCCGGGCAGCACCCTCGAGCTGGCCCGCGACGCCACCGACGCCGCCAGGGGCGAGCTGAACATGGTGTTCCAGTTCGAGCACGTCGAGCTCGACGCCCAGCCGGGACAGGGCAAGTGGGCGCTGGCCGACCTGCCGCTGCCCCGGCTCAAGGCCAACCTGGCGAAGTGGCAGGACGGACTGGCCGACGTGGGCTGGAACTCCCTGTACTGGGACAACCACGACCAGCCCCGCGCAGTCTCCCGCTTCGGCGACGACAGCGACGAGCACCGGGTCGCCTCGGCCAAGACGCTCGGCACCGTGCTGCACCTGCACCGCGGCACGCCGTACGTCTACCAGGGCGAGGAGCTCGGGATGACCAACGCCGGGTTCACCGAGATCGGGCAGTACCGCGACATCGAGGCGCTCAACTACCACGACGACGCGGTCTCGCTCGGCGAGCAGGTGGAGCGGGTGCTCGAGTCGCTGGCGGTCAAGGGCCGCGACAACGCGCGCACCCCGATGCAGTGGGACGCGTCCGAGCACGCCGGGTTCAGCAGCGGTACGCCGTGGCTGCCGGCCAACCCGAACAAGGACGTCGTCAACGCCGAGGCGGCGGAGGCCGACCCGGACTCGGTCTTCCACCACTACCGGCGGCTGATCGAGCTGCGGCACGCGCACCCGGCCGTGGTCGACGGCCGCTTCGCCCTGCTGCTGCCCGACCACGAGCAGGTCTGGGCGTTCACGCGCACCCTCGACGACCGGGTGCTGCTGGTCCTCGCGAACTGCTCGTCGACCCCCGCGACCCTCGACGACGGCGGCCTGCCCGACCTCAGCGGCGCCGAGCTGCTGCTCGGCACGCACGATGGTGGTGGCGGCACGACGCTCGCCCCGTGGGAGTCGCGGTTGCTCGGGCTGGGGGGCTAGCGGTGCGCATCGCGTCGTACAACGTGGAGAACTTCTTCGCCCGCGCCCGGGTGCTGAACATGGACGACCACGCCGACGCGAAGCCGTACCTCACCGCCTACGCGACGCTGAGCGCGCTGCTGGAGCAGGACACCTACTCCGCCGCCGACCAGACCCGGATCGTCGCGCTCCTCGACACCCTCGGGCTGAAGCACTCCGACGAGGCCGCGCTGGCGGTGCTGCGGCAGGTCCGCGGCCGCCTGGTCTCGCGGACGTCGACCGGCGTGCACGTCGTTGCCGGGGGCCGGGGCGACTGGGTCGGCTGGGTCGAGCTCACCCGCGAGCCCGTCGACGACCGCGCGATCCTGAACACCGCGCGGGTGGTCCGCGACGTCGGCGCCACCGTGCAGGGCGTCGTGGAGGCCGAGGACCGGGTCGTGCTCAAGCGGTTCGCCGACGCCGAGCTCCGCGGCGGCGACACCCCGCTCTACCCGCACGTGATGCTCGTCGACGGCAACGACGACCGCGGCATCGACGTGGGCCTTCTCGCCCGCGACGGCTGGCCGATCACCGGCATCCGCTCGCACGTCGACGACAGCGACGACGAGGGCCCGGTGTTCAGCCGCGACTGCCCGGAGTACGAGATCCGCAGCCCGGGCGGGCACCGGCTGGTGGTGCTGGTCAACCACCTCAAGTCCAAGGGCTACGGCCGGCAGCAGGACAACGACGCCCGCCGCCGGCGGCAGGCCAGCCGGGTCGCGGAGATCTACCGCGGGCTCCGCGCCACCGGCGTCTCGTACGTCGCCGTGCTCGGCGACCTCAACGACACCCCGGACTCCACGACCCTGCAGCCGCTGCTGGGCGGGACCGACCTCCGCGACGTCAGCGAGCACCCGTCGTTCGACGACGGTGGCCGGCCGGGCACGTACGGCTCCTGCACGGCCCGCAACAAGATCGACTACGTGCTGCTGTCACCCTCGCTGTTCGCCAAGGTGCGGGCCGGGGGCATCTGGCGGCTGGGCGCCTGGGGCGGCACCCGCGGCACCCTCTGGCCGCACTACGACACGCTCACCCGGGCGTCGGAGGCCGGCTCCGACCACTGCGCGATCTGGGCCGACGTGGCGCTGACCTGAGGGTTCGTGGGTGAGTCGAGTCACAGCGGCGCGGCCGCCTTGACACGCCTCGATTTCCCCTTCGGTTCGTCGGGTTGGCATCATGGAAGTTCACCCGACGCCAACACTGGACCCTCTGTGTCTCACTCACCGCGCCATCGCGACACGGTGCCTCGGCATCGTGCGCTGAAGACCATCGGCATCTCGGTCGCCCTGGTCCTGGTCGTCGTGCTCACGGGTGGGTTCTTCGTGTACCGGCATCTTGACGGCAACATCACCTCGCTCAACGTCGACGAGGCGCTCGGCTCCGACCGGCCCTCGGAGATCGTCAAGAACGACGCCCCGAGCAAGCCGCTGAACATCCTGCTGCTCGGCTCCGACACCCGGAAGGGCCAGAAGGGTCACATCGGCGGCGACACCCCGGGCCTCTCCGACACCACGATCCTGCTGCACATCTCCGCCGACCGGAAGCTGGCGTACGGAGTCAGCCTGCCGCGCGACGCGATGGTGCAGCGGCCGTCGTGCGAGAAGAAGGACGGCAGCGGCACCGACCCCGGCGGCCTGAGCATGTTCAACGCGGCGTACGCCGTGGGCGGTCCGGCGTGCACCATCAAGACGGTCGAGAAGCTCACCAACGTCCGGGTCAACCACTTCGTGGTCATCGACTTCAACGGCTTCCGCGACATGGTCGACGCGCTCGGCGGCGTCGAGGTGTGCGTGCCCGAGGAGGTCAACGACACCACGGGCCACATCTACCTGCCGGCCGGCACCTACAACGTCAAGGGCCAGCGCGCGCTCGACTACGTGCGGGTCCGCCACGACATCGGCACCGTCGAGAACGGCGACATCGGCCGGATGAAGCGGCAGCAGACCTTCCTCGCCTCGATGACCAACAAGGCGGTGTCCGCGGGCACGCTGGTGAACCCGGTGCGGCTGTACCGGTTCCTCGACGCGGCCACCAAGTCGCTGACCACCGACCCCGGCCTGGCCAGCCTCAAGGACCTGGCGAACCTGGCGAAGTCGCTGCAGGGCATCGGCCTCGACAAGGTGCAGTTCCTGACGGTGCCGTTCCAGGAGTACGCCCCCGACCCGAACCGGCTCGAGTGGGCGCCCGGCGCGAACCGGCTGTGGTACCGGATCCGCAACGACCTGCCGCTCAACAAGCGGTTCCAGGGCGACGTGACCACGGCCGCCGGCAGCAAGAACGGCAAGCCCGGCAAGTCCACCAGCCCCGGCTCGTCGGGTGGCGGCGGGTCGTCGCCGTCCACCACGGCCCCTCAGGACGACGGCAACACCCAGGCCGCCGCCGAGAAGGCCGCCGAGAACGGCCTCTGCGGCTGACCGGTCACCCGGCGGGTGGCGGCTCGGCTCCCGGCACCGGGATACCGGTGATGCCCGCGTCCGTCGCGTGCTTCTCGAGGTACGCCGTGACCATCGTCACCGCCTCGTCGACGACCAGCGGGTCCGCGGTCAGCGACTCCTCGAAGGCGATCTGGAAGAGCCGGTCGGCGACCTCGACCGCGAGCTCGGCGAACCGGCCGGTGGACTCCGGCAGCACCATGCCGGAGCCCTTCGCGACCGCGAACAGCTCGCGGGCCATCCGCTGGTTGTGCGCGCGGCCGTAGTCACGGATGGCCGCGTTGGTGCGACCCCGCATCCAGATCACCACGAACGACGGACGCCGGTGGTACACCTTCACGAACGCGTTGATGGTGGTCTCCACGATCGCCCGCACCGAGAGCTCGCGGAGGGCGGCCAGGTCCTCGGCCACCTGCGCGTCCATCTCGGCGAGGTCACGCTCGACGAGGGCGAGGAGGATCTCCTCCTTGTCCGCGAAGTACTGGTACAGCGACGCCACCGGCACGCCCGCCGCCGAAGCGATCGCGCGCGTGCTCAGGGAGTCCACGCCGTCGGAGACCACCAGGTCACCCGTGACCTCCAGGATGCGCTGCACCCGGTCACGGCTGCGCACCTGCTGCGGCACGCGTCGCTTCGGTGGGCTTCCCTTGTTGTCCCTCGTAGAAGCCATGCGGGCAGTCTAAGCGTCCGAAACGTCCAGTTTCAGGGACTTGCGGCCGCCGCCTAGCCTCCCGACACGGCGCTGAGCAGCCGGTCGGTGAACGCCGGGAGGTCGTCGGGCTTGCGGCTGGTCACGAGGTTCCCGTCGACGACGACCTCCTCGTCGACCCACTCGCCGCCGGCGTTGCGGATGTCGGTCTGCAGGCTCGGCCACGAGGTCAGCCGCCGGCCGCGCAGCACGTCGGCCTCGATGAGGGTCCACGGTGCGTGGCAGATCGCCGCGACCGGCTTTCCGGACTCGACGAACCGGCGGACGAACGCGACCGCGTCCGGGTCGGTCCGCAGCGCGTCCGGGTTGGCCACCCCGCCGGGCAGCACCAGCGCCTCGTACGACGAGACGTCGGCCTCGGCCACCGCCCCGTCCACCTCGAACACGTCGGCCTTGTCGAGGTGGTCGAACGCCTGCGCGGTGCCCGCCTTGGGGGCGAGCAGCCGCGGGGTGCCGCCGGCCTTCTCCACGGCCTGCCACGGCTCGGTCAGCTCCACCTGCTCGATGCCCTCGTTGGCGACGAGGAACGCGATCGTCGCGCCGTTCAGGTCCTGTGCCATGTCGGCCCTCCCGTTGCTGGTCGGTGTCTGCGAGTACGGCAGGTAACCGGTCCGGGCCACCGGGAAACCCCGTTTCCGCGCCGTGACGGCGGGGTACGTCCCGTGCCGGTCTCAGGGAGGGAGGGCGAGGTGGCGGTGCGCACGCAGTGGCTACGTCGACGGGTGGCCCACCGGCTGCGGGACCCGGTGCTGTGGACCGAGGTGCTGCAGCTGGTCAAGACGGTGGTGGCCGGGGTGCTGGCCTGGCTGCTCGCCTCGGAGGTGTTCGGCCTCCCGCAGGCGTTCCTCGCGCCGTGGTCGGCGTTGCTGGTGGTGCACGCCACCGTCTACCGGACCTTCTCGCGGGGCCTGCAGGAGGTGACGGCGGCGGTGCTCGGGGTGCTGCTCGCCTGGGCGATCGGCAACGCGATCGGCGTCACCGTCGCGGCGGTCGGCGTGCTGCTGCTCGCCGGGCTGGTGATCGGCAGCCTGCGCTGGTTCGCCGACGAGACCACTGCGGTCGCGGCCACCGGGCTGATCGTGCTGACCGCCGGGTTCAGCACCCAGGACGCGGTGCTGCTCGACCGGCTCTTCGACACCGCGATCGGCATCGTGCTCGGCCTGCTGGTGAACGTCGTGGTGTGGCCACCGCTGCGCGACGCGGCCGCGACCCGCGCCATCGACCGGATCGACGACGAGGTCGGCGCGTTGCTGGTCGACATCGCGGCCGGCGTACGCCCGGACAGCTCCCCGGACCAGGCCGAGGAGTGGGTGCAGCGCAGCCGCGACATCGACGAGCACATCGACGAGGCATGGGGGCTGCTGCGGCACGCCCGGGAGAGCAGCCGGCTCAACCCGCGTCGGGCCGCGCGGACCATCCGCAGGAGCGACCTCTACGAGCACGTGCTGAACGACAACGAGCAGGCGGTGGCGGAGGTGCGCTCGATCGCCCGCACGCTCGGCACCAGCGCCGAGCGGGTCCGCGAGTGGGACCCCTGGTTCCGGCAGCGCTGGACCCGGCTGGTCCGCGAGGCGGGCGAGGCGATCATGACCCCGGACTCCACGCGGGTCCGGCGGGTGCACGACGAGCTCGACCGGATGGTCGACGAGATGAGCGACCAGGACCTGCCCGGCCGCTACTGGGCGGAGTACGGCGGCGTGATCGTGAGCCTGCGCAACGTGACCACGTCGATGGACCGGGTGGCCGAGGCGAACCCGCTGGTGCTGCCCCGGCGGGCCACCCGCGGCAGCGCCGTCAGGGGATGACGATCTGGTCCTTGCCGAGGACCGTCACGCCACCCTCGCTCACGGTGAACCCGCGCCGCCGGTCGTCGTCGTGGTCGACGCCGATCAGCGCGCCGTCGGGGACCACGACGTTCTTGTCGATGATCGCGTTGCGGACCACGGCACCCCGGCCGATGGTGACGTTGTCGAACAGCACGCTGCGCTCGACCACCGCGCCGGGGGAGATGTAGGTCGCCGTGCCGAGCACCGAGTCGCTGATGTTCGAGCCGGAGACGATCGACCCGGCGCACACGATGGAGTCCCGCGCGTAGCCGCCCATCACGAACTTCGCGCCGGGCAGCTGCGGGTGCGAGGTGAAGATCGGCCAGTCGGTGTTGTACAGGTTGAAGATCGGCTCCACCGACACCAGGTCCTGGTGCGCCTCGTGGTAGCTGTCGACGGTCCCGACGTCGCGCCAGTAGTCGCGGTCGCGGTCGGTCGAGCCGGGTACGACGTTGTCGCGGAAGTCGTAGACCGCGGCCTTCCCCTGCTTCACCAGCATCGGGATGATGTCGCCGCCCATGTCGTGCCGCGACTCGGGGTTCGCGGCGTCCCTCTCCAGCGCGTCGACGAGCACCTGCGCGTCGAAGACGTAGTTGCCCATCGAGGCGAAGGTCTCCTCGGGGGAGTCGGGCAGGCCCGGCGGGTCGGCCGGCTTCTCCAGGAAGTCCTCGATGCCGACGCCGTCGTCGGCGGTCTTGATCACGCCGAACTGCCAGGCGTCCTTGCGCGGCACCCGGATGCCGGCGACGGTGGCCCCGGCGCCGGAGTCGACGTGCGCCTGCACCATCTGGGAGGCGTCCATCCGGTACACGTGGTCGGCGCCGAACACCACGATGATGTCGGGCCGGGCGTCGTTGATGAGGTTCATGGACTGGTAGATCGCGTCGGCGCTGCCGAGGTACCACTGCGGGCCGCGGCGCTGCTGCGCGGGGACCGGGGTGACGTAGTTGCCGAGCATCGTCGACATCCGCCAGGTCAGCGAGATGTGCCGGTCGAGCGAGTGCGACTTGTACTGCGTCAGCACCGCGCACTTGAGGTAGCCGGCGTTGACCAGGTTGGAGAGCGCGAAGTCGATCAGCCGGTAGCTGCCGCCGAACGGCACGGCCGGCTTGGCCCGGTCGACGGTCAGCGGCATCAGCCGCTTGCCCTCGCCGCCCGCGAGGACGATTCCCAGCACGTTCGGCATCTGCGCTCCCTTCGCCCACCCGGGTCGCGGGTGGTCGACCTGTCGAGACCACTTCAGACCCTAGGGCCTCGCCCCTCGGCACGACTAGGTTGCTTCCATGCGAGCAGCCATCCTGACCCGCGAGTACCCCCCGGACGTGTACGGCGGCGCCGGCGTGCACGTCGACTTCCTGGTGCGCGAGCTGCGCCGGCTGATCGATGTCGACGTGCACTGCATGGGCGAGCCGCGCGCGGGCGCGACCGCGCACCCCGAGAAGGACGAGCGGCTCGACGGCGCGAACTCCGCGCTGCACGTGCTGTCCACCGACCTGACCATGACCGCCGGGGTCGCCGGCGCCGAGGTGGTGCACTCGCACACCTGGTACGCGAACATGGCCGGGCACTGGGCCAAGCTGCTGCACGACGTGCCGCACGTGGTCACCGCGCACAGCCTCGAGCCGCAGCGTCCGTGGAAGGCCGAGCAGCTCGGCGGCGGCTACCGGATCAGCTCGTGGGCCGAGCGGACGGCGTACGAGTCGGCCGACGCCGTGGTCGCGGTCAGCGAGGGCATGCGCGCCGACATCCTGAGCAGCTACCCGAGCCTCGACGAGTCCCGGCTGCACGTGGTCTACAACGGCATCGACACCGACTTCTACCGGCCCGACCCGGACCCCGCGGTCCTCGAGCGGATCGGCGTCGACCCGTCCCGCCCGTACGTCGCGTTCGTCGGCCGGATCACCCGGCAGAAGGGGGTGCCGCACCTGCTGCGGGCCGCGCGCGAGTTCGACCGCGACCTGCAGGTGCTGCTGCTCGCCGGCGCGGCCGACACCCCGGAGCTCAAGGCCGAGACCGACACGCTCATCGCGGACCTGAGGGCCACCCGCGACGGCATCTTCGTGGTCTCCGAGATGCTGCCCCGCGAGCAGGTCCGGCAGGTGCTCACCGGGGCGCTGGCGTTCCTGTGCCCCTCCGTCTACGAGCCGCTCGGCATCGTGAACCTGGAGGCCATGGCCTGCGAGACCGCGGTCGTCGCCAGCGGCGTCGGCGGCATCCCCGAGGTGGTGGTGGACGGGGAGACCGGGGTGATCGTCGGCTACGACCCCGACGACGCGGCCGGCTTCGAGCGCGGCATCGCCGAGGGCGTGAACCGGCTCGCCGCCGACCCCGACCTGGCCGCGCGGTACGGTCGGGCGGGTCGGGAGCGGGCGGTCACCTCGTTCGCCTGGGACGCGATCGCGGCGCAGACCGTGGCGCTGTACGAGTCGCTGCTGCGCTGATCTCACACCCGGCTCGTTCGATCCGGCGGGCCGTGTTGCACTCAGCGGATCGTTCGCCGAGCGGACACCCGGACCGGAGATTTAACGGCTCCGCGACCGCCTCGGCTTGCCGTTACCAGTCTGTTATCGGAGACTAGTGCGGTCAGGGACGGGGAACGCCGCTGGTCCGGGGGCAACGGGCCAGGTCACGGCGAGGCCCGACACCGGGCGGGGGACAGCAACTCGAAAGGGACCTCGAACGTGCGGGTCGCACTCACCGGAGCCACCGGCGTGATCGGCAAGGCCGTCGTGCCGACGCTGGTCGACGCCGGGCACGACGTCGTCGCGCTCGCGCGCACCTCGGAGAAGGCCGACCAGCTGACCCGGATGGGCGCCACGCCGGTCCGAGCCAGCCTGCAGGACCACGCGGGACTGGTCGCCCTCTTCGACGACGCCGACGCCGTCTGCAACTTCGCCACCCACGTGCCGGTCGGGCTCGCCGCCCTGCGTCGCGGCGCCTGGCGGGTCAACGACCGGCTACGCACCGAGGGCGTCCGCCGGGTGGTCGAGGCGGCCCGCGAGGCCGGGGTCCGCCGGATCGTCCAGGAGAGCGTCTCCTTCGTCTACGCCGACGCCGGCGACGAGTGGGTGACCGAGGAGTCCCCGGTCGCGATCACCCGGGCCACCGAGCCGGCGTCCGTGGGCGAGTCGCACGTGCAGGGCTACGCCTGCGACTCCCGCACCGGCGTGGTGCTCCGGCTCGGCACGATCGTCGGCGACGACCCGCTGACCCGGTTCCAGCTGCGCGCGTTGCGGCACGGCATGGCGATCGGCCTCGGCTCGCCCGACGGCTGGGCGCACGTGATGCACACCGACGACCTGGGCCCGGCGGTGATCGCCGCGCTGGCCGCGCCGAGCGGCGTCTACAACGTCGGCTCCGAGCCGGTGCGCCGCTTCGAGCTGGTGGCCGGGTTCTCCGCCGCGGCCGGCCGCGAGAGCATCGACTTCATGGGTCCGCTGATGCGCCGGGTCGGCGGCGTACGCCTGGAGCCGCTGGCGCGCTCGCTGCGGGTCAGCTCCGAGCGGCTCACCGGCGCCACCGGCTGGGAGCCGCAGCGCGCCAAGTTCGACAGCACCTGGTTCGAGGGGCTGCCCTCCCGCGAGGCGGTCTAGTGACGGACGAGCGCGACCGGGCCGACCGGGCCCGACCGTCGGAGGAGGAGCGCCGGCGCCGCCGGGCGAAGGTGTTCGGCGACGTGCTCCCCGACGAGACCCGCGACGAGCGCGGCGACGCGTGGGGCGAGCGCCGCGACCGGGGCGACGACTGGCTGCGCGGCCAGGTCCCGCCGCACCACGGGGACTGACGGACCGCTCAGACCGCCGGGCCCTTGACGTCGGTGGTGCTCTCGCGCCCGGCCAGCAGGTCGCGGATCTCGGTGAGCAGCGCGATGTCGGCGGCCGGGGGAGTCGGCTCCTCGCCCTTGGCCATCCGCTCCTGGAGCTTGTTGTACGGGACCATCACGATGAAGTAGATGACGGCCGCCACGATCAGGAACGAGATCACCGCGGTCAGCCAGGCGCCGACGGAGATCCCGCCGGGGTTGTAGGACCATCAGCAGGGTGACGGTGGCCGTCACCACGGAGGCGAACGCGGCGCCGATCTCGAACGCGACCGCGAGCTCCACCAGGTTGCCCCGCATGATGAAGTCCTTGAAGCCCTTGAGCATGGTCATTGCCTCACTCCTCCCAACCGGTCGGGCTGCTCCCGAACCGGCGCAGACGGGTCACGAACCTAGCGGGTGAGCACCACCGAGAGGAATGCCGAGACCGACGCCTGGGCCACCCGCGGCACGGCGTCCGGGGGCACCGCGACCAGCACGAGCGCGCCGGTGGTCAGCCCCGGTGACGCGGTGCCGGCCCGGGGGAGCGCGAGGACGGGCACGTCGGCCGCCACGGTCTCCGC
>JABFXA010000184.1 GCA_013361955.1 Nocardioidaceae bacterium | reverse complement strand
CGCGGACCGGTGCTTCGCGCTCGCACGACGCCGCGTCGTTCAGCTCGGGGCTGCGCTCGAGCTGACCGGGTGCTGGTTTCGAGGCTCGGCCAGCGCCTCGCATCTCAACCAGCGATTCCGCGAGCGCCTCGCACCCCGACCAGCGGGTCGGTCGCGCCCCGAGGAGGTCCCGGACCGGGCGCCCGGTAACCGTCAGTCGCAGTTGTCGCAGACACCCGTCGCCGGCAGCGCCATGAAGCAGCGCGGGCAGATGTCCGGCTCCGGCATCGCGGCGCTGCTGCGCGCCGAGCGCACGACGGTGCGCTTCGGGGCCGCGGCTTTGCGCGGGGTGCTGGGCTTGGAGGCCGCCTTCGTGGCCGGACGGGAGACCGGGGCGGACGGCGCGGCGCGCGGCTTCGGTGGCGGGGGCGTGAGGGTGTCGTCGACGACCACGTCGAAGCCGAGCCCGCGCAGCCACCGCACGGCCGCGTCCTCCCCACCGACGGCGAACTCGTCGGAGGGGACGGTCGCTCCGGTGGCGCGCAGGTAGGCGAGGCCGAGCAGGGCGCGGGCGTCGTACTCCTCACCGCCGTGCCAGAGCGTCGCGTCGTGCGCGCGACCGAACCGGTAGCGGGCCAGGAACTCCCGCGAGCCGATCCGGTCGCACTCCGCCATGGCCGCGTGGACGTGCTGGCGGCCGACCTGGTTCCAGTCGAGCATGTACCGACCTTATGACGGCCGCCCGGATGTCAGTCCAGCGCCGTGTGCCGCTCGGCGCCGGTGGGCTCGGCGTCGTCGTGCAGGTGCGTGCCCACCGTGTGGTCGGGACGGCGGATGAGGTACAGGACCAGGCCGACCACCGCCACGACCACCATCACCAGCAGCGTGATCCAGTCCAGGTTGAAGAAGCCGCGGCCGCTGGTGAGGCCGGTCGGGGCGACCACGTTGAGCAGCATCAGGAACAGGTACGCCGCGGCCAGGATCGTCACGGTCCAGCCCCACCGCCCGAGCTGGAACCGGCCCTCGGGGATCCAGCCACGCGAGCGGGCGACGATCGCGCCGATCACGGTCAGCAGGAACGACAGGTAGATGCCGCTGACGCCGAACGACACCAGCGCCACCAGCGCGTTGATGTTCGCCGGGTAGGTGATGAAGCCGATCTTCACGTCCTTCGCGGGCGAGTAGAACACCAGCAGCACGAACAGCATCGTCACGACGGCACCTGCGAGCAGCGCGTTGGTCGGCGTGCGGAACCGCGCGTTGACCTTCGACAGCCAGCCGGAGCCGGGCAGCGCGCCGTCGCGCGAGTACGAGAACGCCAGCCGGCTGCCGGCGCCCTGCACCGACGTACCGCAGGAGAAGAACGCGAAGATGATCAGCAGCAGCAGGAAGTCCTGCAGGCCGCTGGGCAGCTCGCCGAGGATGAACGGCACGCCGCCGCCGTTGACGGTCTTGCCGACCGGGTCGTTGCCGGAGGGCATCGCGAGCAGCAGCGCGGCGATCAGGATGAACGACGAGACGCCGCCCCAGATCAGCGCCTGCCGCATCGAGCGCGGCACCTTCACGCCGGCGTCCTTGGTCTCCTCGGAGATGTCGCCGGCGGACTCGAAGCCGTAGAAGATGTACACCGGCGCGAGCACGGCGACGAGGGCGGCGCCGGTGAGCCAGTTGCCGCCGAAGTCGAGGCCGAGCGGGTTGCTCGCGGCGTTCTCGACGTTCTGCGTCGAGAACAGGAAGCCCGGTCCGTGGTGGAAGCCGTCGATCGCCAGGATCAGCGCGATGCCGAGGGTGCCGACGATCTCGACGTACACGCCGAACTGCGCGACGCGGCCCATCACGCGCGCGCCGGTGATGTTCAGCAGGGTCTGGATCGCGAGCAGCACCAGCGTGATCAGCAGGATGGTCAGGTGGTCGGTGGCGTCGAGGTTCCAGCCGAACCAGTTGTGGGTGAGCGCGGCGACGTACCCGACCACGCCGGTGTCCACCGCTGCCACCGTGATCAGCAGCGCCATGCCGTAGAACCAGCCGACGAACCAGCCGTACGTCGGACCGACCGAGAACTTGCTGTACTGGTACAACGCGCCGGCCACCGGGTAGTGGCTGGCGAGCTCGCCGAACACGAGGGCGACCAGCAGCATCCCGGCGACCGGGACCCAGGTCAGCCACACGTACGCCGGCCCGCCGGCCGCGACCCCGAGCGCGAACAGCGAGTAGATGCCGACCATCGGCGAGAGATACGTGAAAGCCACCGAGAAGTTCGCGAACGCGCCGAGCACCCGGTTCAGCTGCGGCTTGTAGCCGAGGCTGGCCAGCCGGGCGTCGTCACTCATGTCGTGCACAGGATCCGTTGCCGTCATCACTGCCTCCTGGAGCGATTCCCCGCGGCAACAGTGTGGTGCTGCCAACCGCTCGGCGGCATGGCCCGTGTGGGCCATCGGGCAGGATGAGCCGATGAGCAGCGAGCAGCCGCACGGGGTCGTCTTCCCGCTGACCGAGGGCGACCGGCGCAGCACCACCGCCACCGGACGCGCGGTGCTCGCCGCCGCGTTGCGCACCGTGGACCCGGTCGGGGCGTTGTCGGTGGAGCAGGAGACCGCCTGGCGCTCCGGGTATCTCGTCCATTTCCGGCGGGCCGTGGAGGCCGGACTGGGCGCGCGCGAGGACGCGCTCGCGGTCGCGCGAGACGGGCTGGCGGCGCTGCACGAGCGGATGCGGGTGCGGGTCGACGGCGACGAGGTCCGGTTGGGGGACTGGTCGCGCACGAGTCCGGTCACCGGCGACGAGGTGCGCGGCACCGGTGACCCCGAGCGGGAGCTGACCCTGCCCTTCCACGGCGAGCGGCTCCGCGGCGACGACGTACGGCGCCGGGTCGACGCCTGGGTCGCCGACGGCGTGGCCGAGCCCACGCTGGCCGAGGCGGTCGGCGCGGTGCTGGCCAACCCCGACTGGCTGCGCCTCGAGGGTCGGACCGTCGCGGTGCTCGGCGCGGGCGCGGAGATGGGGCCGCTCCCGGCGCTGCTGCGCTGGGGGGCCCGGGCGGCCGCGCTCGACCTGGACCGGCCGGCGATCTGGGACCGGGTGCTGCCGATGGCCCGCGAGGGCGCCGGCACGGTCGTGCACGCCGGGGTCGACCTGCTCGCCGACGTACCCGCCGTCGCCGACTGGCTCGCGGAGCAGCCGGGGTCGTTGGTGGTGGGCAACTACGTGTACGCCGACGGCGCGACCAACGTGCGGGTGGCGGTGGCGGTCGACGAGCTGAGCCGGCGGCTGCTCGAGGCCCGCGACGACGTGGCGCTGGCGTTCCTGGCCACGCCGACCGACGTCTTCGCGGTGCCCGGCGACGCGGTCGCGGAGTCGACGCGGCGCTACGACGGCCGGTCGTCACGGGCCACGTGGCTGGGCCGGCCGCTGCGCACGGTGTCGGGTGGACGGCTGCTGCGGCGGCAGTACGTGCCCGGCACCGACCCCGGCGTCAACGACAGCCTGGTGCCGCAGCAGGGCCCGAACTACGCGCTGGCGAAGCGGCTGCAGCGCTGGCGCGCCACGGTCGCGCGCGAGGCGGGCCGCACCGTCTCGCTCAACGTCGCGCCGCCGACGCGGACCCGTTCCGTCGTGAAGAACCGGGCCCTGGCCGCGGCGTACGCGGGGGCGCACCGCTTCGGCGTGGAGGTGTTCGAGCCGGCCACCGCCAACGTGCTGATGGCGGCGCTGCTCGTGCACGACCTGCACACCGACGGCGGTCCGAGGCATCCGCAGACCTGGCAGGACGAGGCGTACGCCGCGGTGCACGGCGGGCTCTGGCGCACGCCGTACGCACCGCGCAGCGCGCTCGGGCTGGCGGCGGTGCTCGGGTACGGCGCGGCGCGCGGCTGAGTCAGGCCGCGACGGCCGCCGTGTCGGCGGGCAGGTCCTCCTTGTGCGCGGTGATGAACACCCAGGCGGAGACCAGGGCGAGCGTGAACAGCGCGGCACCCCAGAAGAACGCCACGTGGTAGCCGTGGATGAACGCCAGCGGGGCCAGCTGCTGCGCCTGCTGCGGGCCGGTCGGCGGGTGGTCGACGAAGTACGACGTGACGGCGCCCGCGAACAGGGTGTTCAGAAGCGCAAGGCCGAGGGAGCCGCCGATCTGCTGCGCGGTGTTGAGCACCGCCGACGCGACGCCCGCGTCGTGGTGGCCGACGCCGATCAGGGACGTGCTCGCGGCCGGGATGAACACCCCGGCGAGCCCCACCGACATGATCACCATCGCCGGGAACACCAGGGTCCAGTACGACGAGTCCTGGTCGATCTGGGTGAGCAGCAACATCCCGGCGACGGCCATCACCAAGCCGGGCACCATCAGCGCCTTCGGGCCGAGCCGGGGGAGCAGCTGGGACACCACGCCCGCGGCCAGGATGATCCCGAGGCTGAACGGCAGGAACGCGAAGCCGGCCTTCAACGGCGTGTAGCCGAGGTTGACCTGGAAGTAGTAGGTCAGGAACAGGAACATCGCGAAGAGCCCGGCGCCGACGAGCAGGAACACCAGGTAGGAGCCGCCGCGGTTGCGGTCGAGCACCACACGCAGCGGCAGCATCGGGTTGCGGGCCCGGCGTTCCCACAGCACGAACGCGACCAGCAGCACGACGGCCACGACCAGGAACGTCACCGTGGTCGGGTGCCCCCAGCCCTGGACGGCGGTGGAGCGCGGGTCGTCGGGGTTCTTGGCGCGGGCCGCCTCGGTGAACCCGTAGACCAGCGAGAACAGCCCGAGGGTGGCCAGCAGCACGCCCGGGATGTCGTAGCGGGTGTCGCCGGGTGCCTTGCTCTCGTGCACGATCGGGATCGCGGCGGCCGCGACGATCAGCGCCACCGGGACGTTGACGCCCAGGCACCAGCGCCACGAGGCGTACTCGGTGAGCACGCCGCCGACGATCAGGCCGATCGCCGCGCCGCCGCCGGCCAGCGCACCGAAGACGCCGAACGCTCGGGCGCGCTCCTTCGGCTCGGTGAACGTGACCGTCACGATCGACAGCGACGCCGGCGCCATCAGCGCGGCGAACGCGCCCTGCAGCCCGCGGGCCGCGAACAGCAGCTCCTGGTTGGGAGCCAGGCCGCCGATGGCCGACGCGGCCGCGAAGCCGAGCAGGCCGATGATGAACGTGCGCTTGCGTCCGGTGTAGTCGGCGATCCGGCCGCCCAGCAGCAGAAGCGCACCGAACGCCAGCGTGTAGGCGGTGACCATCCACTGCCGGTCGGCGTTGCTGATGTCGAGGTCGGCCTGCGCGGACGGCAGCGCGATGTTCACGATCGACGCGTCGAGAATGATCATCAGCTGCGCCGCCGCGAGCACGGTCAGCGCCCACCATCGCTGCGGGTCGGGCTCGACGGGCTCGCGCTGGTCGCTGCGCACGGTGTCGGTTGGCTCGGTCACGACAACTCCTCGGCGGGCAGTCCGCACCACTGCCTCGGGGTCACTCAACCGAGTCGCACCGACACAACTTCCCTTGCGCGGCGGACTTTTGCCGGGAGTTCACCTGCGGACGCCGACGTTCGTGGAGCAATGGGCGCAAACCGGCGCCGGGTGGTCTCGACCACTCAGTCGGAGCCGGCCGGGTGCTCGACGAGCGCGAGCACGCGGCTGGACATGAACCGGGCGGTGCGCACCGGGGTGCCGCTGCGGGTGACCTCGGTGACCTCGGTGATGCCGCGTCCGGTGGCGATCTCCACCCGCCGTCCGTTGCGCGTCGCGACGATGTCGTAGACGCGCACCTCGTTGCCGGCGTCGACGACGATCTCCACCCGGTCACCCCGCATGACCCGAGCGTAGGCCGTGACACCCCCGTTTCCGGCCGCATTGCCCGGGTACGTCGGTCGCCGTACCCGGACGAGGAGGAGCCATGGCCGACGGCACCGACATGGTGAGCGTGCTGGTGACCGACCACGAGGAGATCAAGGAGTTCTTCCGGCAGATCGAGTCGACCAGCGACCCGGAGGAGCGCCGCGCGATCGCGGACCGGCTCACCGCGGAGGTGGCCCGGCACTCGGTGGCCGAGGAGATGTTCCTCTACCCGGCGGCGCGCAAGGTGCTCCCCGACGGGGACGCGCTCGTCGACGAGGAGATCGAGGAGCACGACGAGGCGGAGCGGCTGTTCAAGCGCTGGGAGGACATGGCCGGCGACGACCCGGAGTTCCTCCCGACGTACCAGAAGATCCGCGACGGGCTGCTGCACCACATCGACGAGGAGGAGGAGCCGAAGCTCTTCCCGCAGATGCAGGCGGCGCTGAGCCCCGAGGACCAGCAGGACCTCGGCGACAAGCTCACCAAGGCCAAGAAGCTCGCGCCGACCCGCCCGCACCCGTCGATGCCGAAGGAGCCGCCGGGCGACATGCTGGTAGGCGTGCCGCTGGGCGTGTTCGACCGGGTGCGCGACCTGATGAGCGGCCGGCCGACGGACTGACCCGCGGGTCAGTGCTGCTGCTCCTCCTCGGCGAGGTTCAGCTCGGGCTTCCGGCCGAGGGAGATCAGCACCACCATCAGCACGAGGCCGATGCCGAACCAGACCAGGCCGAGGTACTTCGCGTCCAGCTTGGCGTTGATCAGCACGTAGGCGAGGATCGCGAAGCCGATCACCGGCGCGATGAGGTGCGGCCACCAGCGCCGGCTGCCCTCGCGGCCGACGAAGTGCCAGACCACGGACACGTGCAGCGCGAGGAACGCGCTGAGCGCACCGAAGTTGACCAGCGTGGACAGCAGCGAGATGCCGTCGTCGCGGGAGTTGAAGTAGAGCCCCAGCACCAGCGACACGACGGCCACCAGGAAGGTCGCGTTGACGGGTACGCCCTTGCGCGGGTGCACCCGGGACAGGAACGCCGGGAGCTGCCGGTCGCGCGCCATCGCGTACAGCAGCCGCGAGGTCGCGGCCTGCGCCACCAGCGCGTTGGCGAACCCCCACGCGATCGCGGTGGCCAGCGCGGTCAGCTTCGACAGCCACTGGCCGCCGGCGACCGCGGCGGCGTCGTAGAACGCGGTGCCGCCGGGGTCGCCCTTCGCGATCAGCTGGTCGGGCTGAGGCACCAGGAGCGAGGCCACCCAGGTCTGCACGATGAACAGCACGCCGGCGAGCAGCAGCGCCGCGACCATCGAGCGGCCGATCGCGCGGGCGGTCTCCTGGTTCTCCTCGGCGAGGGTCGAGATGCCGTCGAAGCCGAGGAACGACAGCACCGCGATCGACACCGCGCCGAACACCAGCGACCAGGAGAAGGTGTCGCTGTTGTACAGCGGGCTGAGGAAGTCGAAGCCGTTGCCCTTGCCCTGGGCCAGCGCCACGATGCCGATCACGATGAAGACCGCGAGCACGACCAGCTCGGCGGCGAGCATGATCTTGTTGACCTTCGCGGTCATCTCGATGCCCATGTAGTTGACGACCGTGTTGAGGATGACGAAGCCGACCAGCCACAGCCACACGGGGACGGCGGAGACCAGCGAGTTCATCGCGATCGCGGCGATCAGGTAGAGCAGCGCCGGCACCAGCACGTAGTCGAGCAGGATCATCCACCCCGCGAGGAACCCGACGGGTGGTGCGATCCCGCGTCCGGCGTACGTGTAGACCGAGCCGGCCATCGGGAAGGCCTGCGCCATCTGGGAGTACGACAGCGCGGTGAACATCATCGCGACCATGCCGATCGCGTACGCCAGCGCGACCATGCCGCCGGCGCCCTGGAAGACACTGCCGAAGATCCCGAACGGCGCGATCGGGACCATGAACACCAGCCCGTACACGAGCAGGTCGGTGAAGGTGAGGGAGCGATGGAGCTCCTGGCGATATCCGTACTGCTCGATGTGCGGCTCTGCGGCGTGCGTGGACTCGGTCATGGTGCCCTCGGTTCGGAGCAGCTCGATGTGGTCGTGGCTGAGCCTAGGAGCGAGTGGTTGCAAATTGAAGGAGTTGATTCGGGCGTTTTCGGGACGAGGCCGGCCCGGTTCCGCAGAATCTTCATCGACCAACCACTCGGACCCACGGGGGACAGGCATGAAGCACACGATCAAGGGCGGGCTGGTGGCCCTCGCCGCCACCGCGCTCGTCGCCACGGGCGTCCAGGCCGCCGACGCGCTGCCGGCGCCGAAGGACTACCCGAACTGCACCGCGCTGAACAAGGTCTACAAGCACGGCGTCGGCCGCCGCGGCGCGCACGACAAGACCAGCGGTACGCCGGTCACCACCTTCACCCGGTACAACAAGGTCTACTACCTGAACAACGAGAGCGACCGCGACAAGGACGGCATCGCCTGCGAGAAGCGGTGACCTCCTCCTTCTTTCTCGTTCCGCGGGGCGCCGGGGGGCGCGGCTGCACCACCAGGAGTTCCCGCCGCTGCAGCGCCGGCTCGCGCCGCAGCCGGAGGTGCCACCCTTGGCCACGCTGCTGAACGAGGAGGAGCGGACGGCGCTCGCCGACGCGCAGTAGGCGCAGGTCGTCGAGCAGCAGCGGCTCGACGGGATGAGCGCGAAGGGCGCGGCCGGCGTGCTGCAACCGCTGGACCTGACCGCCGAGCCCGAGCTGCACGCGCTGGTCGCGGCCTTCGACGTCAGCGGATGAGGCCGTAGTTCCAGGCGAACGCGAGGGTGCCCAGCACCACGACCACCAGCGTGGTGAGCACCACGGTGGCGTGCCGGCCGATGGCCCGGTGTCGAGGCTCGCGGCGTCGGCCGGCGTCGGCCTGGTCGAGCTTCCGCAGCTGCTGGTGCATCCAGCGACGCCGTCGGTACCGGTCGAGGATCCCCCTGCGCATGGACGAATCCTGACCCACACCGTTCCGTCGCGGTAGGGAACCGGTGGACCGGACCTCAGCGGCGCGTGGTCTCGCCGCTCGCGAACCGGCGCCGGCGCAGCAGCCAGCGACGGCGCAGCTGCTGCTCGTCGGTGCTCTGCCCGCGCTGCTGGGGGACCAGCAGGTGCGCGTTCTTCGCGAACCAGCACGGCCGGCACCAGGCGGTCGAGGTCAGGTTCACCGAGCGCACGAACGCCTCGTCCTCGGGCACGGTGCGGAAGCAGCTGCAGCAGGTGTAGGTCTTGTCCATCGGTCCGGCCGCCTTCGTGAGCGGGGCGTCCAGCGGCCCCGGCTGTTCCGGTGATCGGCGCGTGGAAGGGCCGACGTGAGCGGGGCCGCCTCCCGACGGTTGGGTTCGGCACCTTTTGTCCGTTTTACGACCGAAAGTTTTACGAAGTGGTCCCGACCCGGGCGACCGGCGGAGCCGCCAGTTTTTACCTTGCTCCCGGTGCGCGTCGGTGCGGGCGTTCCTAGCCTCGAAACGTGCCCACGCCCGCGTCGCCCGGCCGGCCGCTGCTGCTCGCGGCCGTCGCGGACGCGGGCCAGCTGGACCGCGTGGAGAGCGAGCTGCAGCGATCGTTCGGCGGTGACTTCCGGGTCCGGGGGGAGCTCAGCACCGCCGACGCCACCCGCACCGTCGAGGGTGCGTACGAGCGCGACGAGCCGGTCGCGCTGGTGCTCGTCGACGACGCGTACGG
Source organism: Nocardioidaceae bacterium (assembly GCA_013361955.1). Taxonomy (GTDB): domain Bacteria; phylum Actinomycetota; class Actinomycetes; order Propionibacteriales; family Nocardioidaceae; genus Nocardioides_B. Next base: position 10,324 of record JABFXA010000184.1, on the reverse strand, counting down.
CGACGGCGCGCGGGCCGACCTCTTCGAGCTGGTCCGCCGGCTGCACCCCGACGCGCGCCGGGCGCTGCTGGTGGACTGGGGCGCGTGGGCCGACCGCGGCTCGGCCAAGGCGATCCTGCACGCGATGGCGGTCGGGCACATCAACTACTACGTACTCAAGCCCTGGATCCAGCGCGACGAGCTGTTCCACCGCTCGGTCGCGGAGTTCGTCCAGGAGTGGTCGCGCAGCGCCGTCTCGAACATGCGCGAGGTGGTCGTGGTCGCCGACCCGCGGTCCGCGCGCGCGTACGCGATCAGCAGCCTGCTCACCCGCAACGGCATCCCGCACGCGTTCCGCGACCGCGGCTCCGAGATGGGGCGCGAGGTGCTCGAGCGCACCGGGGCCGGCCGCGCCGAGGTGGCGGTCTGGATGCCCGCGGTCGGCGGGAAGACCCTGGTCGACCCCACGGACGCCGAGGTGGTGGAGGCATGGGGCGTCCCGACGACGCTGCCGGAGGGCGGGCGGGACTTCGACGTACTCGTCGTGGGCGGGGGACCGGCCGGGCTCGCGGCCGCGGTCTACGCGTCGTCGGAGGGCCTGCGGGTGCTGGTCGTCGAGCGCGAGTCGATCGGCGGGCAGGCCGGGTCGAGCTCGCTGATCCGCAACTACCTGGGCTTCTCGCGCGGGGTGAGTGGCGCGGAGCTCGCGCAGCGCGGCTACCAGCAGGCGTGGGTGTTCGGCGCGCACTTCGTGCTCACCCGCGAGGTCGACGAGCTGACCAGCGACGGCGCCGGCTTCGTCGCGCACGTCGGCGACGTCGGCACCCTGCGCGCCCGCGCGGTCGTGGTCGCGACCGGGGTGTCGTACCGCCGGCTCGGCGTGGACAGCCTGGAGGCGCTGTCCGGCAAGGGCGTCTACTACGGCGCCAACGTCACCGCCGCGCACGCGCTCACCGGGCTGCAGGCGGTCGTCGTGGGCGGCGGCAACTCCGCCGGGCAGGCCGCGGTGCACCTGGCGCGGTACTGCGAGCACGTGACGGTCGTGGTGCGTGGCTCGTCACTGGCCGGCAGCATGTCGGCGTACCTCGTCGGCGCCATCGACGCCGACCCGGCGATCAGCGTGCGCACCGAGGCCGACGTGGTCGCCGGCGAGGGGGAGGGCCGGCTGGAGCGGGTCACCGTCCGCCACCGCGGCACCGGCACGGAGGACACGCTCCCCGCCGACGGGCTGTTCGTGATGATCGGCGCGGAGCCACGCACCGACTGGCTGCCCGCGGCCGTCGAGCGCGACGACCACGGGTTCCTGCTCACCGGCTCGGACGCGGCCGCGCGCGGGTGGGCGATCGAGCGTCGGCCGCACCCCTACGAGACCACCGTGCCGGGCGTCTTCGCGGTCGGCGACGTGCGCTGCGGGTCGGTGAAGCGGGTCGCGTCGGCGGTCGGCGAGGGGTCGGTGGTGGTGTCCCAGCTGCACCAGCTCTTGGCGACCGCGAGCCATGACTGACCTGGCCCCGGGGCACACGGTCCCCGACGAGGGCAGCCACGGTTTCTGGACCGCCGTGGTGGTCACCGCGCTGGTGCTGCCGCTGCTGGGGCTGGTGCTGCTGCTGTCGCAGCCCGCGCTGGACCTGCACTGGGAGCACCACCCGTCGCACTTCTGGCTGGTGCTCGGCACGGCGGTGGTCGCCGCCGTGCTCGCGTATGCCACGGGTGCCGCCGCGGTGCTGCGCGGCGACGCCCGGGTGCTGTTCGTGTCGCTGTCGTTCCTGTCCGCCTCCGGGTTCCTCGGGCTGCACGCGCTGGCCACCCCGGGCGTGCTGCTGTCGCAGCCCAACGCCGGCTTCGTGGTGGCCACCCCGGTGGGGATCGCGCTGGGGTCGGTGTTCGCCGCCTGGTCGACCATCGACCGCACCGGCGACCGGGCGGTGGCGGCGGTGCGGCTCGGCCGCGGCCTGCGGCTCGCGTTGCTGGCGCTGATGGCGGTCTGGGCGCTGGCCTCGGTCAGCGGGCTGCCCCCGCTGTCCGGGTCGGTGGACCGGGTGGAGCGGCTGCCGGTGGTGCTCGCGGTCCCGGCGATCGTGCTCTACGGCTACGCGGCGGTGCGCTACCTGGCGCTGTGGCGGGCGCGCGGCGCGCCGATGCTCGTCGCGATGATGGCGGCGTTCCTGCTCCTCGGTGAGGCGATGGTCGCGATCTCCTTCGCCCGCAACTGGCACCTGTCCTGGTGGGAGTGGCACCTGCTGATGCTCGCGGCGTTCGCCCTGGTCGCCGTCGGGGCCCAGCACTCGTGGCGCGAGGAGCGGTTCGCGCCGGTGTACTCCGAGGAGACGCTCCGCGGGCGCCGCGACGTCAGCGTGCTGTTCGCGGACCTGCAGGGCTTCACGACGTACTCCGAGGCGCACCGGCCCGAGGAGGTGACCGCGATGCTCAACGCGTACTTCCACGCCGCGGTGCCCGCCGTCGTCGCGCCGTACGGCGGCGAGGTGGACCGGATCATCGGCGACGCGCTGATGGTCACGTTCAACAAGAACGGCAACCAGCCCGACCACGCCCACCGCGCGGCGGCCGCGGGACTGGCCATGCAGCAGGCCACCCGGCGGGTAGCGGACGCGCACGAGGGCTGGCCGCGGTTCCGGGTCGGCATCAACAGCGGGCCAGCCACCGTCAGCGTGCTCGGCACGGGTGGCGGCCGCACGCACACGGTCATCGGCGACACCGTGAACACCGCGTCGCGGATCGAGGGCAAGGCGCCGGCCGGCGGGGTGGCGATCAGCGCCGCCACCCGGGACCTGCTGCCGGACGCGCTCACCGCACCGCTCGGCTCCCTCGAGCTCAAGGGCAAGACCGAGCCGGTCGAGACCTACCTGCTGCTCGCGATGAGCCGCGAGGGGTCCGCCTGACCGGCGAGGGAGGCGCCGGTCAGGGGACGTCGACGCCCAGCAGGTCGAGGAGCTCGACGTGCCGGGCGAGCAGGGCGCGGACCCGGACCAGCTCGGCCCGCACGCAGGCGGCCTCCATCTTGGCCTCGGACGTGCGCTGCTCGGCCTCGGCGCGGGCCTCGGCCAACATGGTCCGCGCGAGCGTCTCGGCCGCCGCGGCGACCTGGTCCGCCTCCGCGAGCGCGGACAGGGTCAGCCGCTCGGCCTCCGCCCTGCCCGCGGCGCGGATCCGCTCGGCGTCGGCGCGGGCACCCGCGAGCAGCTCGTCGGTGCTGCGGGCGGCGACCTCGAGCAGTCGGGCCGCCGCCCGCGACACCTCGTCCGTTCCGGTGGTCACCGGTGCGGCCATTCCGATCCCCCCTTGTCGGTCCCGACCCGCACACCCCCCGATCGTGCGGGTCGGGGACCAGTCTGCGGGCGTCTGCCGGGAAGAATCGGAGAAATCGGGAAAATCGGACATTCGGTCAGAACGGGGTGACCCGTTCGGTCGTCACATGCCCGGGACCGGCAGGACGGTGTGCACCTCGATCTCGCAGCCGCCCGGCATGGTCAGGTGCGGGTGCACGCGGGCCAGCTCGAGCGCGGCGTCGAGGTCCTCGACGTCGATGATCGAGTACCCGACGACCTGTCGGGTGCTCGGCGACGAGCCGCCGTCGGGGGAGACCCGGACGCCGGCGTCGAGCGGGGTGCCGAAGTCGACCATGCCGTCGCCGACCTTGCCGGCCCAGGCCATCCACCGGCCCATGATCTCCTGCATCTGCTCGGGGTCGGGCGGCGTCGCGTCGGCGGGGGTGGTCGGGGCGTGGTAGATGAACATGAACTTGCTCATTGCTGCTCCTCCTGGGGGGTTGTCGGGATCGGTAGGGGCTCAGGCGCTCAGCGGGCGGCGGCCGGCGTACGCCGCCAGCCGGTCCACGGCGTCGGCGTCCGCGGCCGGGGTGACCTCGTCGCCGAACGAGCCGTTCGGCCGGGCCGCGGGTACGACGGTCTCGGCGAGGCCGCGCACGTAGTCGACGACCTCGTCGCTCACCCGCAGGGTCTGGCCACTGGCCTGGGCGAGGTCCCAGCCGTGCAGCAGGATCTCGACCGGCAGCACGCTCGCCAGGAAGGCCGCGGGTAGGGGCGACCCGTCGGGACCGGGCACGGTGCCGTCGAGGTCGACCGCGCGCCAGCCGTCGATCACCTGCGCCGCGATCGTCGAGACCAGGTCCTCCAGGCCGCGGGGCGCGGGCTCGACGACGGACACGCCGGCGGCCGACCCGAGCAGCCGCAGCGACGCGACCAGGTGCTCGGCGAGGTCGTGGCAGGTGAAGTCGGCACACGGGGTCGGCTTCTCCCGGTCCTCGTCGGTGAGGCGGCGCAGCACCGGCTGGACCACGGCCAGCACGGCGTCGGCCGCGGAGACCGGGGTGAGGTCCTGCGGCGCCCAGGCCCACTCGTCCTGGCCGGCGTCGCCGGCGCCGGCGAGCGTCTGCAGCCGGCCGAGGTAGTGGTCCCAGCCCTCGGCGTGCATGGCCTCCTGCTCGGGGCCGAGGCCCTCGTGCACCAGGGTCACCCGCGACCCGTCGGCCTCGGGCTCGATGGTCACGGTCACCGTCGACGCGTCGGGTTTGAGGTCGTCGTTGCCCTCCCAGCCCCAGCCGAGCACCAGCCGGCGGCCCGGCTCGACCTCGCGGAACGTGCCCGCGGCGACGGCCCCCGGCACGACGGTCCAGCGGTAGCCGCCGCCGGCGCGCAGGTCGACGTACGCCGACACCACCTGCCAGCGGCGCAGCCGCTCAGGCTCGGTGATCAGCGCGAACGCCTCGTCCGGCGGGACCGGCAGGGTCACGGTCTTGGTGTACGTCATGTCTTCTTCTCCTTGATCCGCTGCGCGTCGGCGACGAGCAGGTCCAGCTCGGTGGTCCAGAACGTGTCGATCTCCGCCTGCAGCCGCCGCAGGCCGGAGGGCAGCACCCGGTAGATCCGCTGACGGCCGACCTTCTCCGCGTCGACCAGGCCGGCGTCCGCGAGCACGAGCAGGTGCTGCGAGATCGCCGACCGGGTCACCGGGAACTCGGCCGCGACGTCCGTCACGGTCCGAGGCTGCGACGCCAGCAGCTGCAGGATCCGGCGGCGGGTGGGTTCGGCGGCCGCGGAGAGGGCGTCGGTCATCGAGAAATACGTTAGTCATGACTAACGCGTTTTGGCAAGGGGACGCCGCGGTGTCGCTGGTTCGTCGGGGTCAGCGCGGCCGGCGCGGCAGCCGCGGGAGCAGCTGGGTCTCGGCCTCCGGGGTGACCTCGACGGGCGGCTCGGTGCGCGGCCGGCCGGACCGGGGGCGGGGTCGGCGCAGCAGCCGCACCTGGCGGCGGATCCGCTCGTCGAGGTCCATCTCGCGCTGCAGCCGGCGCACCGTGGCGAGCACCGCGGCATGCAGCTCGACCAGCTCCAGGGACGTCTCCGAGGTGAGCAGGTCGTCCAGCCGGGCCCGGGCCTCGTGCAGCCCCTCGAGCGACTGGCGAAGCCGGGCGACGTCGGCCGCCGAGGCCCGGTGCGTGGGCTCGCCCTCGGCGCGGACCAGCTCGCCGAACGCGTCCACGCCGGCGGCCAGCTCCCGGAACGTCTGCTCGAGCCCCGCGAGCACGTCGGCCCCGTAGTCGTCGTCGACCCACTCCGCGTCGTACGACGCGTCGCGGAGCGCGCGGAACATCCCGCGCACCGACACCGCGGAGTGCTCCAGCGCCTCGAGGCCCTGCCGGAGCCCGGGGCCGACGTCCGCGGTGCCGACGGCCCGGACGTTGAGGCGGCGGCCCTGCTCGGCGCGCTCGAGGGTGAGCCCGACGTTCGGGATCCGGTGCGTGATCGCGCGGGCGTCGCCCAGCCAGGTGTCCGCGGCAGCGGTCAGGCCGGCCGCGTCGGGACGCTCGGCCAGCCCGTCGGCGGCCCGGGTGAGCAGGTCGCCCAGGCTGTCGGCGAGCTGGTCGATGGCGCGGCCGGCGTCGGCGCTGGCGACCTTCGGCGGGAAGAGCAGGTTGGCCGCGATGCCCACCGCGGCGCCGACCAGGGTCTCCGCGATCCGCTGCCAGGCGGCCGCCTCCGCCCCGAGCGACCCGACGCCGAGCACCAGCATCCCGCTGATCGCGACCTCGACGAGGTTCGAGCGCAGCCGCAGCGCCTGGCCGATCGTGATGGAGACCAGGATCAGCAGCCCGAGGCTCCACCACTGCAGGGGTACGACGGTGGCGAACGCGACCGCGACGGAGACGCCGGCGACCACCGCGACCACCCGGTCGAGGCCGCTGGCGAGCAGGCTCACCGGCGTCACCTGGACGACCAGCATCGCGGTCAGCGGAGCGAGCAGCGGCTGGGTGTCGGGGAACAGCAGGGTGGCGACGACGTAGCTCGCGGTGGCCGCGACCGTGATGCGCAGCGACCACAGCAGCGCCGGACGCCAGTCCGCGCGCAGCCGGGTCAGCTCGGCAAGCAGCCGGGGTCGGAGCACGTCACGCACGTGTTCATGATGCCGCCCACGGGCAACGCCGAACCCGGCTCAGACCAGCCGACCGGGGTCGTCGGGGACGTCGACCGCATGCTCCTGCAGCCACTCCAGCGGCGCGATCTCCAGGGCGCGCTCGTTGGTGGCGGCGAGTACGACGGGCGCCGGCACGCCCTGCTGGTAGGCGTGCACCCAGCGGGCCGCGACCACGCACCACCGGTCGCCCGGCTGCAGGCCGGGGAAGCCGTACTCGGGACGCGGCGTGACCAGGTCGTTGCCGGTCGAGAGCTGCTGCTCGAGGAACTCCTCGGTCATCACCGCGCACACGGCGTGCAGGCCGATGTCCTCCGGCCCGCACGTGCAGGTGCCGTCGCGGTAGAAGCCGGTGATCGGGTCCTCGCCGCAGGACTCCAGCTCCCCGCCGAGGACGTTGCGCTCGGACATGGGACCAGCGTGCCAGAGCCGCCGGTCAGGCGGCGCGGGTGCCCGCGCTCAGCCGTCGCGCCACGTCGACGGCCCGCTCGGCGAGGTGGTCGAGCGCGTGCACGTCGGTGTCGTCGAGCTCGGTGCCGGCGCCGGTGACCTTGCCGACGCCGTACGGGTTGCCGTCCTGGAACTTCACCGGGTCGGTGTAGCCGGGGGAGACCACCAGGCCGCCGAAGTGATGGATGGTGTTGTACAGCGCCAACAGCGTCGACTCCTGGCCGCCGTGCGCCGTCTGCGAGGCGGTGAAGCCGGCGTACACCTTGTCCGCGAGGCGGCCCTGTCCCCACAGCGGGCCGAGCTGGTCGAGGTACTGCTTGAGCTGGCTGGCGACGTTGCCGAACCGGGTCGGCGTGCCGAGCAGCACCACGTCCGCCCAGTCGACGTCGTCGGGCTCGGCCTCGGGCATCCCCTCGACCCTGCTGCGGTGCTGCTGCCACGCCTCCTGGGTCTCGATCACGTGCGCGGGCGCGAGCTCGGTCACGTGCCGCAGCCGGTGCTCGGCGCCGGCCTTCTCGGCGGCCTGCGAGAGCCGCTCGGCCATGGCGTGCACGGTGCCGGTGGCGGAGTAGTAGATGACTGCGACCTTCACGTCGGACACGGTGGCTCCTCTCTCGGGTGTACGGGCCAAGGTGTGGCGGTACCCGACCGCGCGCCGGCCACGCGGGTCGGGAAGAGATCGATCCGGGCCGGAGTTGTGTGGAAAGGGCAACCGACCCGACATCGAGAGGTGACGTCCATGAGGATCGGCATCGGGCTCCCGAACCCCGTCCCCGGCGTGCCGGGCACGACGCTCGTGGAGTGGGCACGACGTGCGGAGGCGGCCGGCTTCGCGCAGGTCGCGACGATCGACCGGCTCGCGTACCCGGGCCACGACTCGCTGATGTCGCTGGCGGCGGCGGCCGGTGCCACCAGCCGCATCGGGCTGCACACCAACATCCTGCTGGCGCCGCTGTACCCGGCCGTGCACCTGGCGCGCTCCGCGGCCAGCCTCGACCAGCTCTCCGGCGGCCGGTTCAGCCTCGGCGTCGGGGTGGGCGGCCGCGAGGACGACTTCGTGGTGGCCGGGCTGGACTTCCACCGACGCGGCCAGATCCTCGACCAGTCCCTGGACCTGATGCACCGCGCGTGGCGGGGCGAGCCGCTCCCGGGCAGCGAGAACCCGGTGGGCCCGGTGCCGGTGCGCGACCACCGCGTGCCGGTGATGGTCGGCGGCACCAGCGACGCCGCGATCCGCCGGGTGACGACGTACGGCGCCGGCTGGACGATGGGCGGCGGTTCGCCGGACATGGCCGCGGGCATGGTGCCGAAGGTCGAGGCGGCCTGGCGCGACGCCGGCCGCGAGGGCGCGCCGCGCATCGCTGCGCTGGCGTACTTCTCGCTCGGCGCCGACCAGGAGGAGCAGTCGCGCGCCTACCTGCGGCACTACTACGGCTTCCTCGGCGACTGGGTCGAGACCATCGTGAACGGAGCGCTGCGCACCGAGGACGCGGTCCGGGGCGCGGTGAAGGCGTTCGAGGACGCCGGCGTCACCGAGCTCACCTTCGACCCGACCACGGCGTCGCTCGACCAGGTGGAACGGCTCGCCGAGCTGGTGCTCTGACTCAGCGCCGGAGCACGTCGCCGGTGCCGGTGTCCACCAGCACCAGCGGGCCGAGGACGACGTCCAGCGGCAGCACCTCGAAGGCCCGACGGGCCAGCGCGGGCAGCTGCTCCACGGGCAGCCGCGGCGTCACCGTCACGTGGGGGAGCCAGGTGCCCGGACGGTAGTGCCGGTGCACCGTGCACCCGGCCGCGTCGAGCGCCCCCACAGCCTGCGCGTGCCGGGCCAGCAGTTCCCGGCCCGGGGCCGGCGCCAGCGAGCCGCGGCTCCGCGTGAACGTCGCCAGGGCCTGCAGCGTCGCGGCGACCGGGGCGTCGGGCACGGGGGCCAGCGCGGGCAGCGCGGCCTCCGCGTCGACGTCAGCCAGCGCGGCGAGCGTCAGGTGTGGGACGTGCCGACCGTGCGTGTACGTCGCCAGGCTCGGCAGCCCGTCGTCAGCGAGCCGTCGCCACAGCGCTCGGACGGCCCGGTCGGCGCTCTCGTCGAGCAGCAGGCAGACCGAGAGCGCCATCGTCCGCCCGCGTCACAACGGTGGCGGCGCGTCGGGCAGGGGCTCCGGCGCCGGCGGGTCCGGCTCCAGCGGCGGATCCGGGTCGAGCGGCGGATCCGGGACCAGCGGTGGGTCGGGCGACTCCGGGACGTCCGGGTCGAGGGGTGGTGCGGGCATCGTGTGCATGACGCCTCCTCAGGTGGCGTGTGCGTGCACTGCGTGTCCCAGGGTTGCGCGAGGTCAGGGTCGCGACAAGCGCACGGCCCGCCGAACGGGGCCGTTCGTGACCGCGGGCGCCGGCCTAGCCGGCGCGGGAGTCCCGGTGGCCCCAGCGCCGCTGCGGGGCGATGTGCTCGTCGTCCGGCCGGCGCTGCTCCGGGAGGAACGGCTCGGCGTGCCGGTCGCGCCAGCAGGGTGCGCACCAGGCCACCACTCGCAGGTTCATCGACCGCTTGAACGCCTGTCTCTCGCGGACCGGGCACTGACAGCCCGCACAGGTGTACCTCATGTCCCGAGACCCCCGCCTCATTGCTCTGGCCGGGCTGCCCGTGCAGTCCGGTGAGAACAGGATGGCGGCTTTCGGAGCCGGGTCAAGTCACGTGCAGCGTCAACCGTTCGGAACCCCGGGAGTGCCGGGCGACGTGTCGGGATGGTGGCTCTTGCGCCCCAGCATCTCCCAAGCAAGGGGGCGGTCTCAGCCGTCGGCGATCCGGCGCCGGAGGCCGGTCGCACGCTGCGCCACGGTCGCGACGGCGGCCCGCACCGAGGCCTCGGTGCCGACCACCCGGACGTGCCGCTTGGCGCGGGTGACGGCGGTGTAGAACAGCTCGCGGGTGAGCAGCCGGGAGCCCTCCTCGGGCAGCAGCACGGTGACCCGGTCGGCCTGGCTGCCCTGCGCCTTGTGGATGGTCATCGCGTGCATGGTCTCGACGGCCTCCAGCCGGCCGGGCGCGAAGTCGTGCAGCCCCCCAGCGCCGGCGACGTACGCGCGCACCTGGCCGTCGGGACGGCGCACCACGACGCCGGTCTCGCCGTTGTAGACGTTGAGCGCGTAGTCGTTGCTGGTCACCAGCAGCGGGCGGCCGACGTACCAGCCGTGCAGCGCCTGGCCGGTCTCCTCGCCGAGCCACTGCTCCACCTGGCGGTTCCAGTGGCGTACGCCGTAGGGGCCCTCGCGGTGCGCGCACAGCAGCCGGTGCCCGTCGAGCAGGTCGACGGCGGTGGCGGCGTCGCCGGCCACCGCGGCGGCGTGCACCCGGGTGGCGGTGCGCATCGCGTCGAGCCGGAGCACCGCGGCGAGGTCGGCGGTCTCCACCAGCTCGACCTCGTCGGACGGCGTGCGCAGCGCCGCG
>JABFXA010000066.1 GCA_013361955.1 Nocardioidaceae bacterium | reverse complement strand
GCCCGCAAGGAGCGCGCCCGCCACGACAGCGGCGGACGAGGCGACGGGGGAGGCAACGGCGGGGGCGGCGACCCGACGCCCCCGCCACCTCCGCCGGCCCCCCGCCCGGAGCACCGCGCGGTGCACCACGGCGCCGCGCACCAGCCGATCCGGATCGCCAAGGCGCAGCTCGGGGAGCCCTACCAGTGGGGTGCCGCCGGCCCGGGCTCGTGGGACTGCTCCGGCCTGACGATGGGCGCCTGGGGCTCGGCGGGCGTGTCCCTGCCGCACTACTCGGTGGCCCAGTACGACGCGGGGACTCCGATCTCGGTGACCGACCTGCGCCCCGGCGACCTGGTGTTCTGGAGCTCCAACGGCAGCCCCAGCGGCATCCACCACGTAGCGATGTACATCGGTGGCGGGCAGATCATCCACGCCCCGCGCACCGGTCGTCCGGTCGAGATCGACGACATGTACTACTGGATCCCGCCGGACTTCTTCGCCCGCGTGTGACATCGCGGCCTGTGCGCCCGGTCGCGGTGTGAAGACGCGCGGCGGTGGAGAACATGGGGGCATGGCCACCGCCGTCAGCGCCCCTGCCAGCAGTCACACGCCCGCGGTCGACGTACCGGCACTGACCGGGCTCCTCGACGGCCGCTACGCCGACGTACGTCAGCTGGTGCGCGACAACCTCGCCGAGCACGCCTCGATCCTCACCGACGCCGAGGAGATGTCGGTCCCGGAGTTCCGGGAGCGGGTGCTCGAGGTGGTGCGGCTGATGGCCGACACCGGGCAGACCGGCTTCGGCTTCCCGAAGGAGCACGGCGGGGGCGGCGACATCGGCGCGTCGGTGGCGGCGTTCGAGACGCTGGCGCTCGGCGACCTGTCGGTCGTGGTCAAGGTCGGCGTCCAGTTCGGGCTCTTCGGCGGCGCGATCCTGCATCTCGGCACCGAGCGGCACCACCGCGCGTACATCGACGACCTCGTGCACGCACGGCTGCTCGGCTGCTTCGCGATGACCGAGACCGGGCACGGCTCCAACGTGCAGGCGCTCGGCACCACCGCGACGTACGACGCGGAGGCGGGCGAGTTCGTCTTGGACACCCCCGACGACCGGGCCCGCAAGGACTACATCGGCAACGCCGCCGCGCACGCCTCGCACGCCGTGGTCTTCGCGCAGCTGGTCGTCGAGGGCGAGAGCCGGGGCGTGCACGCGCTGGTCGTGCGGATCCGCGACGCGGACGGGAACCCGTCGCCCGGCGTGCGCATCGAGGACTGCGGCCGCAAGATCGGCCTCAACGGCGTCGACAACGGACGGCTGTGGTTCGACGGCGTCCGGGTGCCGCGCACGAACCTGCTCGACCGCTACGCCGTGGTCACCGAGGACGGCCGGTACTCCTCCGACATCGAGAACCCCAACCGCCGCTTCTTCACGATGCTCGGCACCCTCGTGCAGGGCCGGGTCTGCGTCGGCGGCGCGGGCATCAACGCCGCGAAGGTCGCGCTGGCGATCGCGATCGAGTACGCCGGGCAGCGTCGGCAGTTCGGCACCCCCGGCAGCGGCGAGGAGGAGGTGCTGCTCGACTACGGCATGCACCAGCGCCGGCTGCTGCCGCTGCTCGCGCAGAACTACGCGCTGCACTTCGCGCAGGAGCGGGTCGCCGCCGACCTGCACGACGTGTTCTCCGACCGGCCGGAGCAGGGCCTCGACGAGCACGCCCGGCGGGCGCTGGAGTCCCGCGCGGCCGGCACCAAGGCGCTCGGCACCTGGCACGCGTCGCGCACGATCCAGGAGTGCCGCGAGGCCTGCGGCGGCGCCGGGTACCTGTCGGTGAACCGTTTCGACGCGCTGCGTGCCGACACCGACGTGTTCACGACGTTCGAGGGCGACAACACGATCCTGCTGCAGCTGGTCGCGAAGGGCCTGCTCACCGACTACCAGGACTCCTTCGAGGACCTCGACCAGATCGGGCTGGTCAGGCTGGTCGCGTCGACGGCCGTCGAGACGGTGCTGGAGCGCACCAACGCCCGCTCGATCCTGGAACGGCTGCGCGACGCCGTACCGTCCTCGGACGACGCCCCCGACGCCGGCCTGCTCGACGGCGACTACCACCTCGAGCTGTTCACGTGGCGCGAGGAGCACCTGCTCTCGTCGGTCGCGCGCCGGCTCAAGCGCGGCATCGACAGCGGCCAGGACCCGGCCGAGGTGTTCAGCCGCTGCCAGGACCACGTGATCAGCGCGGCGCGTGCGCACGTCGAGCGGATCGTGCTGGAGGCGTTCCTCGACAAGGTCGCGACCGTCGAGGCCGGCCCGAACCGCGACGCCGTCGGCCTGCTCTGCGACCTCTACGCGCTGTCGCGCATCGAGAGCGACCGGGGCTGGTTCCTCGAGCACGGCCGGCTCTCCAACGCCCGCGCCAAGGCGGTCACCGCGATGGTCAACGAGCTCTGCCGCCGCCTCCGCCCGATCGCCCAGGACCTCGTCGACGCCTACGCCATCCCCCGCGAGATGCTCCGCGCCGAGATCCTCGAGTTCTCCGGCAGCTGACGCCTCGGCGTCAGGCGGGGTCGGCGGACTCGGGGGAGGGGGCGCCGTGGCCGTGCTCGTCGTACCGCTTGAAGGAGGCGCGGACCTCCTCCTCGGCCTCGAGGCGGCCGACCCACTCGGCGCCCTCGACGGACTTGCCGGGCTCGAGGTCCTTGTAGACCTCGAAGAAGTGCTGGATCTCGAGGCGGTCGAACTTGGAGACGTGGCTGACGTCGCGCAGGTGCTCCAGGCGCGGGTCGGTGGCCGGCACGCACAGCACCTTGTCGTCGCCGCCGGCCTCGTCGGTCATCCGGAACATCCCGATCGCGCGGCACTTGATCAGGCAGCCGGGGAACGTCGGCTCCTGCAGGATCACCAGCGCGTCGAGCGGGTCACCGTCGAGGCCGAGGGTGTTCTCGATGTACCCGTAGTCGGCCGGGTACTGCGTGGAGGTGAACAACGTGCGGTCCAGACGGATCCGCCCGGACTCGTGGTCGACCTCGTACTTGTTGCGCTGCCCCTTGGGGATCTCCACGAGTACGTCGAACTCCACAGTCCCTGCTCCTCCGGTCGTCGTGCCTGCCTCGGTTAGTCTCCCGCAGGACGGCGTGAAACCGTCAATCGCGAGCAGCCGGAAAGGGGCGTGGAGTGGCCGATCGTGACCGACGCCACGTCCGGCGGTCCGGGTCGTGGCTGCGCCGGGGCTCCGTCGCGCTGGTGGTGCTCGTGCTGGTGGCCGCCGCCGCGGCGTGGCAGCTCGACCTCGGCAGCCGCTGGTTCGGCGACGAGCAGCCGTCGCCGGTCACCGCGCCCGACAAGGTCCTGCCACCCGAGGGCCTCAGCCTGCCCGCCGCCCGCAGCGCCCCCGCGGTCGCCGGCACCACGCCCGCGACGGCCGTCTCCGGCGATGCCGTACGCCGGGTGCTGGCCCCGCTGATCGGGTCGAAGAAGCTCGGCAAGCACGTCGTCGTCCGGGTCGCGCAGCTGTCCGACGGCAAGGTCGTGTACCAGCGCGGCGCCGGGCCGGTCACGCCGGCGTCGACGATGAAGCTGCTCACCAGCACCGCCGCGCTGGAGACGATGGGGCCGGACCACCGGTTCACCACCCGGGTGGCCGCGGCACCGGGCTCGCGCCGCATCGTGCTGCAGGGCGGTGGCGACCCGCTGCTCGCCCGGCGCCAGCCGGGACCGGCCGACGACGACTACCCGCGGGTCGCCGACCTCACCACGCTGGCCCGCACCACCGCGAAGCAGCTACGCGCCTCCCACCGCACCCGGGTCCGGCTGTCGTACGACGACAGCCTGTTCCAGGGCCCGGCCGTGAACCCGCGCTGGGAGCCCGGCTACATCCCCGACGACGTGGTGAGTCCGATCCACGCGCTGTGGGTCGACGAGGGCCGCGACGCCACCGGCCTCGGGTTCCGCAGCGCCGACCCGGCCGCCGCGGCCGCGGACTTCTTCGCCGACGCGCTGCGCAAGCAGGGCGTCACGGTGGTCGGCAAGCCGCGCCGTGGCCTGCGGGGTGACCGGCCGGTGGTCGCGTCGGTGCACAGCGCACCCCTGGCCCAGCTCGTCCAGCACACCCTCGAGCACAGCGACAACGAGGCCGCCGAGATCCTGTCCCGCCAGGTCGCCTGGTCCGAGCACCGGCAGGCGTCGTTCACCGGCGGCGCGGCCGCGGTCCGGTCGGTGCTCGGCCGGCTCGGCGTGGACACCACGGGCGACCGCATCTACGACGGCAGCGGGCTGTCCCGCCACGACCGGCTGTCCCCGCAGACCCTGCTGTCGGTCCTCGAGGCGGCCTCCAGCCCCGACCACCCGCACCTGCGCGCGGCGGTCACCGACGTGCCGGTCGCCGGGTTCACCGGCTCGCTGGCCTTCCGGTTCGACGAGGGCGACCCGCGCGGCCTGGGCACGGTCCGCGCGAAGACCGGCACCCTCACCGGCGTCCACGGTCTCGCCGGTACGGCGACGTCGGTCGACGGCACGGTGATGGTCTTCGTCGCGATCGCCGACCGCGTCACGATGAGGAACAACCTCGACGCCCGGGTGCTGGTCGACCGGATGGCCGGTGCGCTGGGCGGCTGCCGGTGTGCCGCCACCCCGTAAGGTCGAGGCATGCCGCAGCGCACGATGATCGACTGGGACCTCGCGGTCTCCACGGCCACCCGTCTCGCCGGGCCCGGCCCGGTGATCAGCCGCCCCGAGGCCGACGCGGTCGTCGCCGAGCTGCGGGCCGGAGCCGAGAAGTCCACGCCGCTGGTGCGTGACTTCTCCGGGCTGGACGCCGAGGAGCGCAGCGCACCGGTGCTCGTGGTCGACCGGACCGGCTGGATCCAGGCCAACGCCGACGCCTTCTCCGGCATCCTCGGCCCCTTGGTGGAGAAGCTCCGCGCCAAGCGGGGTACGCCGTCGAACGTCGCCGAGACCGTCGGGTCGAAGGTGACCGGGCTGGAGGTCGGCGGCCTGCTCGGCTTCATGTCCTCGAAGGTGCTCGGCCAGTTCGACCCCTTCTACGCCGGACCCGGCCGGCCCGCGCTGACCACCGGGCCGAACGCCGACGGCGGCTCCGCGCCGGTCGCGGCCGGCCGGCTGCTGCTGGTCGCGCCGAACATCGTGCACGTCGAGAACGAGCTCGGCGTCGACCCCACCGACTTCCGGCTCTGGGTGTGCCTGCACGAGGAGACGCACCGGGTGCAGTTCACCGCGGTGCCCTGGATGCGCGAGCACATCCAGGGCCTGATCGAGGGTCTGGTCGGCAGCGTGGACCTCGACCCGGGCAAGGTCGCCGAGCTGCTCGGCGAGGGCGTCCGCCGCATCGGCGAGGTGCTCGGCGGCAACGACGAGGTCAGCCTCCTCGACCTGTTCGCCACCCCGGAGCAGCGCGAGGTCATGGACCGGGTCACCGGCGTGATGTCGCTGCTCGAGGGGCACGCCGACGTGGTGATGGACGGCGTCGGCCCGGCGGTGATCCCGACCGTCGACACCATCCGCGCCAAGTTCGACAAGCGCCGCCGTGGCGGCAGCTACCTCGACCGCGTGCTGCGCCGGCTGCTCGGGCTGGACGCGAAGATGGCGCAGTACCGCGACGGTGCCGCGTTCGTCCGCCGGGTCGTCGACGTGGTCGGCATGAACGGCTTCAACGCGGTGTGGGCCGAGCCGGGGAACCTCCCCGACAAGGCCGAGATCGGCGACCCGGGAGCCTGGGTGCGCCGCGTGCACGGGTGAGCCTCGACCCGTCGGTCGCCGCGGTCCGGCTCGCCGTGCGCCGCGGGCTCGCCGATGTCGGCGACCATCCCGTCCTGGTGGCCTGCTCGGGTGGCGCCGACTCGCTGGCGCTGCTCGCCGCCACCGTCTTCGAGGCCCGCGGCAACCCCTGGTACGTCGTCGGCGTGACCGTCGACCACGGCCTGCAGGAGGGCTCCGCCGACCGGGCCGACCGGGTGGTGGCGCAGATGGCCGGGCTCGGCGTCGACGAGACGGTCGCGGTCCGGGTCACGGTCGAGTCCCGGGGGCAGGGGCCCGAGGCCGCCGCCCGCGAGGCGAGGTACACGGTGCTCGAGGAGGTCGCGCAACGGTTCGGCTCGACGGTGGTGCTGCTCGGGCACACCCTCGACGACCAGGCCGAGACGGTGCTGATGGGGCTGGCCCGCGGCTCGGGCGGGCGGGCGCTGGCGGGGATGCGGCGCGGGTTCGACGTGTTCCGGCGCCCGCTCCTCGACGTCACCCGGACGCAGACCGTGGCGGCCTGCCGGGCGGAGGGCATCGCGTGGTGGTCCGACCCGCACAACGACGACCCGCGCTTCACCCGGTCGCGCGTGCGCACGCGGGTGCTGCCGGTGCTGGAGGAGGAGCTCGGGCCCGGGGTCACGTCGGCGCTGGCCCGCACCGCCGACCTGCTCCGCGAGGACGCGCAGGCGCTCGACGAGATCGCTGCCCGCACGCACGCCGCGCTGCTGCGCGAGGACGGCCTCGACGTCGAGGCGCTGTGCGAGCAGCCCGCCGCGGTGCTCGGCCGGATTGTCCGGCTGGCCGCGCTGGAGGCCGGGTCGCCGGCCGCCGAGCTGTTCCGGGTGCACGTCGCGGCGGTCGCCGACCTGGTGCATGGCCCGTCGGCCGGCAAGCAGGTGCAGCTGCCCGGCCACGTCACGGCGTACGTCGAGAGCCACCGGCTGCGGTTCCGGCGTACCGCTGTGACAGGCTGACGCCCATGGACGAAGCCGACGTCGAGGGCGACCTGGTCGACATCCTCTTCACCGAGGAGCAGATCCAGAACCGGCTGGGGGAGCTCGCCGCCGAGATCGAGAAGGACTACGCCGGCAAGGACATCCTGCTCGTCGGGGTGCTGCGCGGCGCGGTGATGGTGATGGCCGACCTGGCCCGGCACTTCGGCCGGCACGTCGAGATGGACTGGATGGCGATCTCGTCGTACGGCTCCGGCACCAAGTCGTCCGGCGTGGTCCGCATCCTCAAGGACCTCGACACCGACATCACGAACCGGCACGTGCTGGTCGTCGAGGACATCATCGACACCGGGCTGACGCTGTCCTGGCTGGTGTCCAACCTCAGCTCCCGCGGGCCTGCGTCGGTGGAGATCTGCACCCTGCTCCGCAAGCCCGAGGCCCAGCAGATGACCGTCGACGTCCGCTACGTCGGCTACGACATCCCCAACGAGTTCGTGGTCGGCTACGGCCTCGACTACGCGGAGCGGTACCGGAACCTGCGCTCCATCGGCACCCTCGCTCCCCACGTGTACAGCTGAGACGGGGCGGTCTCGTGCCCCACGCCGCTGTCCGCCGGCCAGGCCAGAGACCGAGGTCACAGGCTCACGAGGGACAATCGGGGGCGAACAGCGGAACCGGCGACCACGTCTCTTTCGTTGTACTCCGCGTGTACCGTCAGGTACCAAGGCAGGCACAGTTGCTGGTAGGTCAGGAGGTCGGGGCGGTCGCCCCGGGACATGGACGTTAAGCGAATCTTCCGCGGTCCTTGGCTGTGGATCGTCGTTGCGGTGGTCGGCGTGCTGGTGGCGCTGCAGTACATCGCGCCCAACGGCGGCTACGACGAGGTCGACACCTCCAAGATGGCCGGCTACATCCAGGACGGATCGGTCAAGACGGTCACGTTCGTCGACCGCGACCAGACGATCCAGGCCGAGCTCGACAACGGCAAGAAGGTCACCTCGTCGTGGGTGGCCGGCCAGCAGCGCGACCTGGTGAACGCCGCCGAGCAGGGCGTCCAGAAGGGCGAGATCGAGGACTACAACGTCAAGGTCGCCAAGCCCAGCCTGATCGGCCAGCTGCTCGCGACGTTCCTGCCGTTCGTGATCATCATCCTGCTGTTCCTGTTCCTGATGAACCAGGTGCAGGGCGGCGGCGGCCGGGTGATGCAGTTCGCCAAGTCCAAGGCCAAGCTGATCAGCAAGGACATGCCGAAGACCACGTTCTCCGACGTGGCCGGCTGCCAGGAGGCCATCGAGGAGCTCGGCGAGATCAAGGAGTTCCTCCAGGAGCCCGCCAAGTTCCAGGCCGTCGGCGCCAAGATCCCCAAGGGCGTGCTGCTCTACGGCCCGCCCGGCACCGGCAAGACGCTGCTGGCCCGCGCGGTCGCAGGCGAGGCCGGCGTCCCGTTCTACTCGATCTCCGGCTCGGACTTCGTGGAGATGTTCGTCGGTGTCGGTGCCTCCCGGGTGCGCGACCTGTTCGAGCAGGCCAAGGAGAACGCCCCGGCCATCGTGTTCATCGACGAGATCGATGCCGTCGGCCGGCACCGCGGTGCGGGCATGGGCGGCGGCCACGACGAGCGCGAGCAGACCCTGAACCAGCTGCTCGTCGAGATGGACGGCTTCGACGTGCGCGGTGGCGTGATCCTGATCGCGGCCACCAACCGCCCCGACATCCTCGACCCGGCGCTGCTGCGTCCGGGCCGGTTCGACCGGCAGATCGGCGTCGAGGCGCCCGACCTCGACGGCCGGCACAAGATCCTGCAGGTGCACTCGCGCGGCAAGCCGATGGCGCCGGGCGTCGACGTGATGAGCGTGGCCCGGCGTACGCCGGGCTTCACCGGCGCCGACCTCGCCAACGTGCTCAACGAGGCCGCGCTGCTGACCGCGCGGCAGAACAAGAAGACCATCGACGACGACGCCCTCGACGAGGCGATCGACCGGGTGATCGCGGGCCCGCAGAAGCGCACCCGCCTGATGAGCGAGAAGGAGAAGCTCATCACGGCGTACCACGAGGGCGGGCACGCGCTCGTCGCGGCGGCGCTGCCGGGCACCGACCCGGTGCACAAGGTGACGATCCTGCCGCGGGGCCGGGCGCTGGGCTACACGATGGTGCTGCCCGACGAGGACAAGTACTCCCAGACCCGCTCGGAGATGCTCGACAAGCTCGCCTACATGCTCGGCGGGCGGGCGGCCGAGGAGATGGTCTTCCACGACCCGACCACCGGCGCCGGCAACGACATCGACAAGGCCACCTCGCTGGCCCGGGCGATGGTCACCGAGTACGGCATGACGGAGCGGCTCGGCGCGATCAAGCTCGGCGACAACAACTCCGAGCCGTTCCTGGGCCGCGACCTCGGGCACACCCGCAACTACTCCGAGGACGTCGCCGCGGTCGTCGACGAGGAGACCAAGGCGCTGCTCGCCAACGCGCACCAGGAGGCCTTCGACATCCTGGTCGAGAACCGCGACGTGCTCGACGAGCTGGTCCGCCAGCTGCTCGAGCACGAGACGCTCGACAAGGCGGAGGTCGCGGCGGTGTTCGAGCCGCTGCGCCGCCGGCCGGTGCGGCCCGCGTGGACCGGCTCGCCGACCCGCGAGCCCTCGGACATCCCGCCGGTGCGGGTGCCCAGGTCCGTGGCCAACGGCAGTGCCCCCGACCAGTCCGAGGGAGCGGTGATCCTCACCCCGCCGGGCAGCGGCGGCGACGTGCACGGCGACCCCGGCGTCCGCAGCACCGGCGACTGAGCCGTGGCGATCGAGCGGATCTCGCAGGAGCCGCGTGACGAGATCCCGGACTTCGACCAGCCCCGGGCCGAGGCGGCGATCCGTGAGCTGCTGATCGCGGTCGGCGAGGACCCCGACCGCGAGGGCCTGCGGGACACCCCGGCCCGGGTGGCCCGTGCCTACCGGGAGCTGCTCGGCGGCATGCGGATGGGCGCGGAGGACGTGCTCACGACGACCTTCGACCTCGGCCACGACGAGATGATCCTGGTCCGTGACATCGAGCTGTGGTCGATGTGCGAGCACCACCTGGTCCCGTTCACCGGGGTCGCGCACATCGGCTACATCCCCAACGAGAGCGGCCGGATCACCGGGCTGTCCAAGCTGGCCCGGCTCGTCGACGTGTACGCCCGGCGCCCGCAGGTGCAGGAGCGGCTGACCACCCAGGTCGCCGACTCGCTCATGCAGATCCTCGAGGCCCGCGGCGCGATCGTGGTCGTCGAGTGCGAGCACCTCTGCATGACCATGCGCGGGGTGCACAAGCCGGGCTCGAAGACGGTCACCTCCGCCGTCCGCGGCAGCATGCACAACGCGGCGACCCGCTCCGAGGCGATGAGCCTGATCATGCACGGCACCCGCTAGGACGCGTTGGCGAAGTCCTCGACGATCCCTTCGTCAGCACGCCCTGGCCCTGCCACGTCGAGCCGTTCGGGTCTCAAGACCTCGTGACCGGCTGCCGATACCTCCTGGAGTGACCGGGGCTGCTGGAGGCGTGTGATGAGGGTGTGGAAGGCCGCTGCGGCGGCGGGCCTGCTGGGGCTGCTGGCCACCACCGCCACGCTGCCGGGCGGGACGGCGAGCGCCGCGACCAGCGGGCCGGACGTCCGGGTGGGCTCGTTCAACATCCTCACCGTGAGCGCCGACAAGACCGCCTCGGGCGAGCGCAAGAGCTGGAAGGTACGCCGCGCCGCGATCGTCTCGCAGGTCACCGGCCAGGACCTCGACGTGCTCGGCGTGCAGGAGGCCAACCAGCGAACGTACTGGGCCGACCACCTGGTCGACGGCCGCACGCAGTACCTGGACCTGCGCAACGGCCTGAACGCCGCAGGCGGCAGCTTCGCGCTGACCAGCACCGCGCCGTTCAACTGCCGCAACGCGTGGAGCGAGCGGAAGTGCACCTACCAGAACCGCGCGGCCTCCGGTGACAACCGGATCCTGTACAACACCGAGACGCTGTCCGTGGTGGGTCGCGGTGCCTACCGGTACCGGCACCAGGACACCCGCATCGGCGTTGCGTACCTGGCCTGGGCACGGCTGCGGGTGCGCGCGACCGGGCAGACGTTCCTGTTCGGGACCACCCACCTCGCGCCGGGCAACGAGACCGTGCGGGTGGCCCAGTGGCAGGAGCTGATCGCGCGGGTGAACTCGTTGAAGGGCGGCAACCCGGTGGTGCTCACCGGTGACTTCAACACCATGAAGTACTCGAAGTCCGCGCGCACGCTGCTGCCGGCCATGGTCAGCAACGGGTACGGCGACGCGCTCGGCCAGCACTACGCGACCAACGGCACCGTGCCGCGGCCGACCACGCTCGACCACGTCTGGATCAACTCGCTGAACCGCTTCGACCGCGACGTCCGGAACTGGTCCTACGAGCAGGACCGCGGCAACACCCGCGACCCGAACACCGGCAACGGCATCGACTGGATCTTCGCCTCGAACGACCTGACCATCCCGCGGTACAGCGTCGTGGTCACCATGGACGAGCCCACGCTGCGGCTCACCGGGACCATCCCCTCCGACCACTGCCTGGTGACGGCCACCGTCCGGCTGAGGTAGTCGTCCGCGGCGGACGCGCGCGAGCGGAGCGAGCGCGGAGAACATAGGGTCGACCCATGTTCGGCCACCCGCCCCGCTCCGTCGCGGGGCTGCCGCGGCCCGGGCGGGCGCTGGTGATGGGTGTGCTCAACGTGACCCCGGACTCCTTCTCCGACGGCGGTCGCTACCTCGAGCCCGACAAGGCGGTCGCGCACGGTCGCGAGCTGGTCGCGGAGGGGGCCGACCTCGTCGACGTCGGCGGTGAGTCCACGCGGCCCGGCGCCCGGCGGCCGAGCGTCGAGGAGGAGCTCGCCCGGGTGGTGCCCGTGGTCGAGGCGCTGGTGGCGGAGGGCGTGCTGGTCTCGGTCGACACCATGCGGGCCACGGTCGCCGAGCGGGCCGTCGACGCCGGTGCGGTGCTGGTCAACGACGTCTCCGGCGGCCGCGCCGACCCCGACATGCTCGACACCGTGGCGCGGCTCGGCACGGCGTACGTGCTGATGCACTGGCGCGCGCACTCGAACGAGATGCAGCAGCACGCGACGTACGGCGACGTGGTCGACGACGTGATGCGCGAGCTCCGCGAGCAGCTCGACGCCGCGGACCGGGCCGGCCTCGACCCGGCGCGGGGGGCCGTCGACCCGGGCATCGGGTTCTCGAAGACCGCCGACCAGAACTGGGACGTGCTCGCCGGGATGGAGCGCCTGCACGCGCTCGGCCGGCCGGTGCTGATCGCGACGAGCCGCAAGCGGTTCCTGGGCGCGCTGCTGGCCGACGCGCACGGCGAGCCGCGGCCGCCGGGACTGCGCGAGGACGCGACCACGGCGACGTCCGCGCTCGCGGCGCTGGCCGGCGCCTGGTGCGTGCGCACGCACTCGGTGCGGGCCACCCTCGACGCGGTGCTGGTCGCGCAGCGGTGGGCGGCCGGCGCGGGAGGTGCCGGTGCCTGACCGCGACGCCCAGCGGGCCGAGGTCGAGGCGGCGAACGCGGCGTTCTACGCGGCGTTCGAGTCCGCCGACCTGGACGCCATGCAGGACCTCTGGCTCGAGGACCCCGACACGCTCTGCGTGCACCCGGGGGCCCTGCCGGTGCGCGGCACGGGGGCGATCAACCGGTCGTGGGCGCTGATCATGGCGAACACGCCGTACATCCAGTTCTTCCTCACCGACGTCGAGGTCAGCGTCTGGCGCGACGCCGCGTCGGTGACCTGCACGGAGAACGTGCTCACCGCCGACGAGCGCACGGGACCGGACGCGTTCGGCGGGGCGAAGGCGGTGGCCACGAACGTGTTCGTTCACACAGCGGCCGGCTGGCGGTTGTGGATCCACCACGCGTCACCGGTACTGTCGGCAGGAGACCACGAGGATGCATGACGACTCGGCCGACCAACTGGCCGTACGAGGGATCGAGGCGTTCGGGCACCACGGGGTGTTCGACTTCGAGCGTCGGGAAGGACAAGTCTTCGTGGTGGACCTCGTACTCGGGATCGACACGCGCACAGCGGCGAAAAGTGACGATTTGCGTCAAACGGTCGACTACGGAAACCTCGTCACCCGGGTCAAGCACGCGGTGGAGACCGACCCGGTCGACCTGATCGAGACCCTGGCGCAGCGGATCGCCGACGTCTGCCTCGCGGACGCCCGCGTGGCGTGGACCCAGGTGACGGTGCACAAGCCGGACGCCCCGGTGGAGGCGACGTTCTCCGACGTGGCGCTCACGATCACCCGGTACCGCGGGACCACTGCCGACAGCACAGGAACCGGAGCGCAGACGTGACCGAGACGCCGAACCCGCACATCATCGACGCCGACACCCTCACCGGGGAGATGCACCCGATCCGGCGGTGCGTGGTCTCGATCGGCTCGAACCTCGGCGAACGCCTCAACAACCTGCAGGGCGCGGTGAGCTCGCTCGCCGACACCCCCGAGGTGTGGGTCACCGCGGTGTCGCCGGTCTACGAGACCGAGCCGCTCGACGCCGCCGAGGACTCCGAGGACTTCCTCAACGCGGTGGTGCTCGCCGACACGACGCTGTCCGCGCGCACCCTGCTGGAGCGTGCGCTGGCCATCGAGGACGCCTACGGCCGCGAGCGCAGCGAGCCCGGCGCTCCGCGCACGCTCGACGTCGACCTGATCGTGGTCGGTGACCGGCGGGCCAACGACCCCGACATGGTGCTGCCGCACCCGAAGGCGCACGAGCGCGCGTTCGTGCTGGCGCCCTGGCACGACGTCGAGCCCGACGCCGAGCTGATCGACCACGGCCCGATCGCCGAGCTGCTCGCGAAGGCGGATGAGCAGTCCGTCACGGTGCGCGACGACCTGAGCCTGCACCTGCAGTAGCCGGAGTCGAGGTGCACCACGAGCCCGAGCCCCCGGAGGAGCCCGAACCCCCGCCGCCGGCCGGCCGCGTGCGCGCCACCAGCGCCGGCGCGATCACCGGCTTCGCGCTGGTCGGGCTGGTGCTCGGCTGGCTGCTGCGTCCGCTCTCGATCCGGGTGAACGGCACCGCCCCGACGGTGGGCTGGGTGCCGGTGCTGGCGCTGCTGTTCGTGGCGGCCGTGGTCGGCTTCGTCGCCTGGTCGACGTACCGGTCCCTGCACCGTCGCCACGAGCGCCTCGAGCCGCACCAGGCGGTGAACCGGCTGGTGCTCGGCAAGGCCTGCGCGCTGGCCGGCGCGCTGGTCGCCGGCGGGTACCTCGGCTACGCGCTCAGCTGGCTCGGGCTGACCGATGCCGAGCTGGCCCGGCAGCGGCTGCAGCACGCCCTCGTGGGGGGTGTGTCCGGGGCGCTGCTGGTGGTGGCCTCGCTGCTGCTCGAAAGAGCGTGTCGAGTCCGCCGCGACGACGCCTAGCCGTACCCTGCTGCCATGCCCAGTTCTTCCCCACGCACCCCTCGCGCCACATCCGCCCCAGTGCCCAGCAGGAGGCGTCAGCGCAGTGTGCGGGTCACCGTCGCGGTCGCCCTGATGGGCGTCGCCACGGTCGCGGTGCTGGCCGCCCTGCCCACCCAGAACGCGCTGCTGCTCAGCGTCGCCTCGCTGGTCGCGCTGGGCTGCGGCTGGGCCGCGGCTCGGATCGTCTACTCCGAGCTGGCGCAGAGCCGCCGCGACGCCGCCACCGACCGCGCCGGGCAGGCCCAGGCGTACCGGGTGATGTTCGAGCTGCGGGCCCGCGAGCACGCCGAGTTCACCACCTCGATCACCGACAAGCTGGCGCGCGGCGCGAAGGAGATCACCTCCCTCGAGGACACCGTGCTGTCCGCCGAGAAGCGGGCCATGGAGGCGGAGGCCCGGGTGCAGCGGGAGGCCCGGCGGGCGAACGACGCCCAGGAGCGGGTGCACGAGCTCACCGAGCGGGTCGACGAGCTCGAGCTGGCCAGCGCCGAGCGGGCCGACGAGCTGGCCATCTGGAACGCGGGCGCGGACACCCCCGACGTCGACGGCGAGCTGGTGGCCGTGGTCGACCTGCTCGCGTGGGAGGAGCGGGTCGCCGCCGCCCACCAGCAGCACACGCCCGAGCAGAAGCAGGCATAACTCGGGTCAAGGCGGACAGACCGCCGTCGGCCCGTGGCGGCGGTTGCGGGAGAATGCCCCTCGTGACCTTCACCGACGCGACCTCGAGCGAACCCGCCGGCGCCTTCCCGGACCTCCCTCCCGGATGGTCCGCCGGGCGGCCCGTGGCGGCCGACGCGGCCGAGCTCACCGACCTGCTGCGGGCCAAGGAGCGCAGCGGGCGGGGACGGGCCGCGGCCACCGAGGACGACCTGCTGGTCGCGGTGTCGCCGCGGGGGTACGCGACCCGCGAGAACGTCGTCCTGCACGACCCGGAGGGCCGGATCCGCGGCTGGGCCAGCGCGCACGACCGCGCCGCCGGCCGGATGCTCCTCGAGGTGGCGGTCGACCCGACGCTCGACGACCAGGTCGCCGACGCCGCGGCCGCGGCGCTGTTCGGCTGGGCCGACCTGGCCGCGCTGCGGGTGGGCCGCGACCGGGAGCTGCCGGAGCAGCAGATCGACAGCGGCGCGTTCGCCGACGACGACCGGCAGCACCGCTGGCTCCAGGCGGCCGGCTACGAGAAGGTCCGCACCTGGTGGCAGATGACCCGCCCGGTCGACCCCGCCGAGCGCGACCTGGACGCCGACACCAAGGAGGGCGTCCGGATCCGGCCGGTACGACGCGAGGGCACCGGGATGCCCGACGAGGCCGACCTGCGCACCGTGCACGACGTGCTGGAGAGCGCGTTCGCCGACCACTTCAACAACCACGAGGAGACCTTCGACGAGTTCGTGTTCCGGCTCCGCGAGGACCCGGGGCACCGCTGGGACCACTGGTGGATCGCCGAGCTGGTCGACGGCGACGAGCCCGAGGCGGCCGGGGCGCTGGTGGCCTCGGTCAGCGAGGGTGACGGCACCTCCCCCGACGGCAGCTACGTCGAGTACATCGGCGTGCTGCAGAACGCCCGCGGCCGCGGCGTCGCGAAGTCGCTGCTGGCCACCGTGATCGCCGACGGGGCGGACCGCGGTCGCAACCGGGTCGGCCTCGAGGTCGACGCGGACTCGCCGACCGGCGCCGACGGCCTCTACGTGTCGATGGGCTGGGAGACGACGTACGTCACGGAGTCCTGGCACCGGGTGGTGCCGGTCGCGGACACCGCCGACGCGCGCGATGCCGACGGCACCGCCTAGGGTGTTCGGCAGCAACGCGGTCGCGGTCGGTGCGGACCGTGCACACGAAAGGTGAATCGATGGCTGGGACTCCCGCCGAGGCCGGGCCCGGCGACCGCCCCGAGGCCACGCTCGACCGGAACGACTTCACGTACTCCGTGGTGGTGCCGGTCTACAACAGCGCGGGCGTCGTCGGCCGGACCGTCGACCACATCGTGTCGGTCTTCGAGGCCGAGGGGCTGGACTACCAGCTGGTCCTGGTCAACGACGGCAGCTCCGACGGCAGCTGGGACGTCATCGCCGAGAAGGCCCGCGGCAACAAGCACGTCGTCGCCCTGAACCTGCTGCGCAACTACGGCCAGCACCACGCCAACCTCGCCGGGCTGCGCGAGGCGACCGGCGACTTCGTGATCACCATGGACGACGACGGGCAGAACCCGCCCGAGGAGGCGATGCGCCTCATCGACGAGGCGATGCACGGGCACGACGTGGTGTTCGGCAAGTTCGAGCGCAAGCAGGCCGCGGGCTACCGCCGGCTGGGCAGCAAGGCGATCTCGATGATCAACCGGCGGATCTTCCTGCAGCCGCAGGACCTCGCGGTCTCGAACTTCCGGATCCTGCGCCGCGACGTCGTGGACCGGATCTGCGCCTCGCGCACCGCGCACCCCTACATCACCGGCCAGGCGCTGATGTACTCCAGCCACCGCGCCAACGTCACCGTGCGGCACCAGGCCCGCGACGTCGGCAAGAGCTCCTACGGCATGGGCCGGATCCTCAAGCTGGTGTTCACCATCCTGTTCAGCTACTCGTCGTTCCCGCTGCGGGCCGCGGCGCTCGGCGGCTTCGTGGTCGCGGCGGTGAGCTTCCTGCTCGGCGCGGTCTACCTGGTCCGGTCGTTCTTCGTCGACACCCAGGTGCAGGGCTGGACCACGATCGCGGTGCTGCTCGCGGTGTTCAACGGCGTCACGATCGGGATGCTGTCGATGCTCGGCGAGTACGTCGTGCGCACCCTGAACTCCGTGAGCGCGCAGGACACCTACCACGTGCGAGAGCGGGTCACGGGTTGACCCGTCACCTCCTCGTGATCGGTGCGCAGCGGTCGGGGTCGACGTACCTCTGGTCGCTGCTCGACCGGCACCCGCAGGTCACCATGGCGCGGCCGGTCCGCCCGGAGCCCAAGGTGTTCCTCGACGACGAGGTGGTGCGCCGCGGCCGCGACTGGTACGTCGCGACCTGGTTCCCGCACGCCAGCACCGAGGAGGTGCTGGGCGAGAAGAGCACCAGCTACATCGAGCACCCGCAGGCGGCCGACCGGGCCCGGCGGGTGCTCGGCGACGACGTGCAGGCGGTGGCGATCCTGCGCGACCCTTTGCAGCGGGCGGTCTCCAACTGGGCGTTCAGCGCCGACAACGGCCTGGAGCAGCGGCCGCTGGCGCAGGCGCTGACCGAGAACCTCGAGGGCGAGCGGGCCTGGGACGTCGGGACGACCTCGGTGTCGCCGTACGC
The DNA here is from genome assembly GCA_013361955.1 of Nocardioidaceae bacterium. Classification (GTDB taxonomy): domain Bacteria; phylum Actinomycetota; class Actinomycetes; order Propionibacteriales; family Nocardioidaceae; genus Nocardioides_B. Next base: position 2,392 of record JABFXA010000066.1, on the reverse strand, counting down.
CTACCTGGAGCGCGGCCGCTACGTCGACTTCCTGGAGCCGTGGTGGGAGGCGCTCGGCGACCGGCTCAGCGTGGTGTTCCTCGCCGAGCTGCTGGCGTCGCCCGACGTGGCGACCGACCTGTACCGCCGCCTCGGCGTGGACGCCGCGGCGGTGCAGCCCGACACCGACCCGGTGAACGCCAGCCGGGAGCCGGCCCCGGACCTGCCCGCGGAGCTGCGGGAGCGGCTGCGGGACTACTTCGGCGACAGCGACCGGCGCCTGGCGCGACGGCTGGGCCGCCCGCTTCCGTGGGCGCAGGACGAGGAGAGAGTGCATGAGCACGGGTGAGAACGAGCTGACCGACGCCCTCGCGGACATCCCCTTCAACCGCGCGGCGGTGGTGGGCCGCGAGCTCGAGTACGTCCGCGACGCGATCGAGTCCGGGCACACCTCCTCCGGGGGCCCGTACTCGCGGCGGGCGGCCGACCTGCTCAAGGAGGTCACGGGCGCGGAGGAGGTGCTGCTCACCACCTCGTGCACGTCCGCGCTCGAGCTCTCCGCGCTGCTGCTCGACTTGCAGCCCGGCGACACCGTGGTGGTGCCGTCGTTCACGTTCACCACCACCGCGCTGGCGTTCGTGCGCGCGGGCGCCCGGCTGGTGTTCTGCGACATCGAGCCGCGCACGCTCGGGCTCGACCCGGCGCACCTCGCCGAGCTGATGGACGACCGGGTGCGGGCCGTCGTCACCGTGCACTACGCCGGCGTGGCCTGCGACGTCGAGGGCCTGCAGAAGGTGCTGGCCGGCTACCCCGACGTCGCGCTCGTCGAGGACAACGCGCACGCGCTGTTCGGCACCTGGCGCGACCAGATGCTCGGCCGCATCGGGCGGTTCGCCACCCAGAGCTTCCACGACACCAAGAACCTGGTCTGCGGCGAGGGCGGCGCGCTGCTGGTCAACGACCCGGCCGACGTGGACCGCGCACGGGTGCTCTACGAGAAGGGCACCAACCGGAGGGCGTTCCTGCTCGGCCAGGTCGACAAGTACTCCTGGCGCGACACCGGCTCGTCCTTCGCGCTCTCCGACGTGCTCGGTGGGTACCTGCTCGCCCAGCTCGAGCAGCGCGACCGGATCCAGGCCGAGCGCCGCCGGATCCACGAGCGCTACACCGAGCAGCTCGCCCCGGTCGCGGCCGACCTCGACGTCGAGCTGGCCGCGCCGTACGCCGAGCGCGGGTCGGCGTACCACATGTTCTACGTGCTGCTGCCCGACCGTGACCGCCGCACCGCGGTCATCGAGCGGATGCGCGAGCAGGGGGTGCACCCGGCGTTCCACTACGTGCCGCTGCACTCCTCGGAGGCCGGGCGGCGGTTCAGCGCCCGGGAGACCGAGTGCCCGGTGACCGACGAGGTGAGCAGCCGACTGCTGCGGCTGCCGTTCTACTACCAGCTCGGCGACGCCGGCGTCGACCGCGTGGTCCGCACGTTCACGGCGGCGGTCCGGGCCACCGCGCCGGGCCAGTAGGGTGCCCGACATGGTCCGCACCGACAGGCCCGCCGAGGCCGCCCCGTCCGACCAGCCGGTCCAGCCCGGGTCGTCGTCGCTGAACCAGCCCGACTACTGGTGGTACCGCGCCCGCTCGGAGCTGCTGGAGACGGTGCTGGCCGACTACCTCGGCGACGCCGCGACGGTGCTCGACGTGGGCAGCGCCGACGGTCCGAGCGTCGCGTGGATGGCCAGCGGCCGGAAGCGGATCACGCTCGACCTGTTCCCGAAGGGCCTGCGGCCCGGGGAGGGCGTGTGCGGCTCGGCGACGGCGCTGCCCTTCGCAGACGGCAGCTTCGACGTGGCCTCCGCCTTCGACGTGGTCGAGCACTGCGACGACGACCGGCGGGCGGTCTCCGAGCTGGGCCGGGTGCTCCGGCCGGGCGGCCGGCTGCTGCTGTCGGTGCCCGCCTACCAGTGGGCGTGGTCCCACCACGACGTGCGGGCCGGCCACTACCGGCGCTACACCCGGCCCCGGCTGGTCGCGCTGGTCGAGGACGCCGGGTTGCACGTCGAGCGGGCGACGTACGCGTTCGGCGGGGTGTTCCCGTTCTTCGTCGCGGAGCGCACGGTGCGCCGCGTCGGCCAGCGGCTCGGCCGCAAGCCGCCCGAGGGACTGGCGCCGGTGTCGCCGCGGCTCGAGAAGGTGTTCCTCGGGCTCTCCCGCGCCGAGCGCCGCGCGCTGACGTCGCGCAACGTCCCGTTCGGGTCCTCGATCTTCCTGGCCGCCACGAAGCCGGGATGACCGACGGCGTGCTCCGGCGGTTCGCGCGGGCGGCGCGGCGCCGGGCCACCCGCTCGCGCGCAGCCGTGAGCGTGGTGGTCGTGCTCACCGGCCGGACCGCCCACCTCGACGACTGCCTGGCCGC
>JABFXA010000459.1 GCA_013361955.1 Nocardioidaceae bacterium | reverse complement strand
GGGCTCGCTCCGACCGGCCGCGCCTGCTGCTGCGGCCACGCGCCTGATGGACCCGTACGCCGCGGCCGCCCGTGCCGCAGCGCGCATCGCCGAGCTCACCGGCCGCGACCGGCACGACGTGCTGGTGGTGCTCGGGTCCGGCTGGGCGCCGGCGGCCGATGCCTTCGGTGACCCGCGTGCGGCCTTCGCGATGACCGACGTACCCGGTTTCCTGGCGCCGACCGCCGAGGGCCACGTCGGCGAGATCCGGTCGTACGTCGTGGGTGGGGTCGCCGTGCTGGCGTACCTCGGCCGCACCCATGTCTACGAGGGCCACGGCCTGCGCCCGGTGGTGCACGGCGTCCGCGCGGCGCACGAAGCCGGGGTCGGGACCGTCGTGCTCACCAACGCGAACGGCTCGCTGCGCGACGACTGGGAGCTCGGCCGGCCGGTGCTCGTCGCCGACCACCTGAACCTCGCCGGCAGCTCACCGCTCCAGGGCGCCCGGTTCGTCGACCTCACCGACGCCTGGTCGCCACGACTGCGGGCGCTGGCCCGGTCGGTCGACCCGTCGCTGGCCGAGGGCGTCTACGCGTGGCTGCCCGGGCCGCACTACGAGACGCGGGCGGAGGCCGGCTGGCTGCGCCGGGCCGGCGCCGACCTGGTCGGCATGTCGACCGTGCCGGAGGTGATCGCCGCGCGAGAGTGGAGGATGGAGGTCGTCGGGATCTCCACCGTCACCGCCGTCGAGGGCACCGGCCCGGGCATCGACCCGAGCCAGGTCGTCGCCCTCGCCGAGGCGACGGCCGCCACGTGTGGTCCGGTCCTGGCGGAGCTCGTCACGAAAGGTGCAAGCAGATGAGCGCGACGACGGTCGCCACCTCTCCCGGCCTCGGCATCGAGGCCAACGGGATCAACGTCATCGACGAGTCCGAGCGGAAGGGCGTGCCGGCGCAGCTGTTCTGGCCCTGGTGCGCCTCGAACGTCTCGGTGCTCGCGGTCTCCTACGGCTCGTTCGTGCTCGGCTTCGGGCTCGGCCTGTGGCAGGCGCTCCTCGCCGCCCTGGTCGGCACGGTCGTCAGCTTCCTGCTGGTCGGGCTGGTCTCGGTGGCCGGCAAGCGCGGCTCGGCGCCCACCCTGGTGCTGTCCCGCGCGGCCTTCGGCGTCCGGGGCAACCGGGTGCCCGGCGTGGTGTCCTACGTGCTGCTGGTCGGCTGGGAGACCGTGCTGGTGTCGCTCGCGACGTTCGCGACCGCCACCGTGTTCGGCCGGCTCGGCTGGGGCGACGGCGACCTCACCAAGGTGGTCGCGTTCCTGGTGGTGGCCGCCGTCATCGTCGGCGCCGGCATCCTCGGGTTCGACGCGATCATGCGGCTGCAGAAGTGGCTGACCATCGCGATGATCGTGGTGACCGCCCTGTACGTCGTGCTCACCCTCGACCACGTCGACCTCGCCGCCGCCTCCGACCTTCCCGGCGGGCCGGTCACCGCGCTGGTCGGCGCCACCGTCCTGGTGATGACCGGGTTCGGCGTCGGCTGGGTGAACTCCGCCGCCGACTACTCCCGCTACCTGCCGCGCGACGCGTCCACGCGCGGCGTGGTCTGGTGGCCGACGTTCGGCGGCAGCCTGCCGGTCGTCGTGCTGGTCGCGTACGGCGTGCTGCTCTGCGCCTCCGACGACAAGCTCAACCAGGCGATCGCCGCCGACCCGATCGGCGCGCTCACCACGCTGCTGCCGACCTGGTTCCTGGTGCCGTTCGCGCTCGTCGCCGTCGGCGGGCTGGTCAGCGGCGCGGTCCTGGACATCTACTCGTCCGGGCTGACCCTGCTGACGCTCGGCCTGCGCACCCCGCGCTGGGTGGCCGCCGCGATCGACGGCGTGCTGATGGTGCTCGGCACGATCTACATCGTCTGGGTCGCGGACAGCTTCCTCAGCGTGTTCATGGCGTTCCTGATCATCCTCGGCGTGCCGATGTCGGCGTGGTGCGGCGTGTTCCTCGCCGACCTGCTGCTGCGCAAGCGCGACTACGACCAGGTCGCGCTCTACGACCGCCGCGGCGTCTACGGCTCGGTGAACGGCGCCTCGGTGCTGGTGATGGTCGTCGCCACCTTCGTCGGCTGGGGACTGGTCATCGACACCACCCAGGCCGGCAAGGGCCTCTCCTGGCTGGGCTACCTGCTCGGCCCACTCGGCCTCGGTGGCCGCGACGGCGACTGGGCCTTCGCGAACCTCGGGGTGCCGGTCGCGCTGGTCGTCGGCTTCCTCGGCTACCTCGCCCTCCAGGCGTCCGCCGTACGCCGGCAGGAGGAGGTCGGGGTCGCCGCCTGAACCGTCGACGGCGGGGGTGGGCTCGGCTAGCCTCGCGGGCATGGCCGAGCCGACGACGATGAACGCCGTGATCCACGCAGCCGTCCGCCGCGACCTGCGCCGTCTCGACGCGGCGCTCGCCGCACCCCCCGCCGCGCAGCCCGGTCGGGCCCGCCAGCTGCGGACCGGCTACGCGCACCTGCACGACCAGCTCGGCAAGCACCACCAGCAGGAGGAGGAGCTGGTGTTCCCGGCTCTGCAGCGGCTCGGCGTCGACACCACGCTGATCGGCGAGATGGAGGACGAGCACGCCGCGATGGTCGCCGCCCTCGGTGAGACCGCCACCGCGATGACGACGTATGCCGCCTCGCCGAGCGCCGAGTCCGCCGCGCAGGCCCGGCAGAGCGTGCTCGCCACCCAGCAGGTCGTCGAGCGGCACCTCGCCCACGAGGAGGCCGAGCTCGAGCCGCGGATCGCGCCGCACCTCGACTCCGAGGAGTGGAAGGCCGTCGAGAAGCAGTTCCGCAAGCAGCCGCCGACGGTCGTCGGCCGGTTCTTCGCCTGGCTCACCGACGACGCCGACCCGGCCTCCGCGGCGTACCTGCGCTCCACCATCCCGGCCCCGGTCGTCGCCGTGCTCAGCAAGGTGCTCGGCCGTGGCTACCAGAAGCAGATCGCCCCCATCTGGCGCTGAGCGCCCGGTGGCATAGCCTCCCCGGCATGACGGAGAGGCGAGTGTCCGAGCTGTTCGACGCCGAGGCGTGGCGACCGGTCGAGGGGTTCGAGGACCTCACCGACCTGACCTACCACCGCGCCGTCGACCACGGCACCGTGCGGGTCGCGTTCGACCGGCCGGAGGTGCGCAACGCCTTCCGGCCGCACACCGTCGACGAGCTGCTCCGGGTGCTCGAGCACGCGCGCACGTCCAGTGACGTCGGCTGCGTGCTGCTCACCGGCAACGGGCCGTCGCCGAAGGACGGCGGCTGGGCGTTCTGCTCCGGCGGCGACCAGCGGATCCGCGGCCGGGCCGGCTACCAGTACGCCGAGGGGGAGACCGCCGACACCGTGGACAAGGCGCGGATGGCGCGACTGCACATCCTCGAGTGCCAGCGGCTGATCCGCTTCATGCCCAAGGTGGTGATCTGCGTGGTGCCGGGCTGGGCCGCGGGCGGCGGGCACAGCCTGCACGTGGTCTCCGACCTGACCTTGGCCTCGCGCGAGCACGCGCGGTTCAAGCAGACCGACGCCGACGTCGGCTCGTTCGACGGCGGGTTCGGGTCGGCGTACCTCGCCCGGCAGGTGGGCCAGAAGTTCGCCCGCGAGATCTTCTTCCTCGGCGAGACCTACACCGCCGAGCAGGCGCACGCGATGGGCGCGGTGAACCGGGTCGTCGACCACGCCGACCTGGAGAAGGTCGCGCTGGAGTGGGGCCGGCTGGTCAACGGCAAGTCGCCGACCGCGCAGCGGATGCTGAAGTACTCCTTCAACCTGATCGACGACGGCCTGGTCGGGCAGCAGCTGTTCGCCGGCGAGACCACCCGGCTCGCGTACATGACCGACGAGGCGGTGGAGGGCCGCGACTCGTTCCTGGAGAAGCGCGACCCCGACTGGTCGCCGTTCCCCTGGTACTACTGAGCGCCGTCACCCGCATCGGGTGACCCGGCCGGCCACCGGCCCCCGCAGCCTGGCGGCATGGACGACTCACGCTCGAACCGGGTCCGGGTGCTCGGGCTCATCGTGATCATCGCCGGCGTGATCTTCGTGGTGGCCGGCGTCGCGACCTACGTGACGGTGAGCAGCACGCTCGCCGACCAGAAGATCACTGTCTCGGACGACGCCGACGCGTTCGCCGGCGCGACGGTCGACCAGCCGTGGGAGGCCTACGCCCAGGCGAACGTCATCGGCAAGCACGCCAACGAGATCGCGGGCGGCGCGACGTACGCCGAGCTGCCGCAGGACGACCCGAACCGGCAGACGGTGATGGACGCGTCGTTCCTCCAGGCGTCGCTGTTCACCTCGGTGGTGGCGTTCGGGGTCGCGGCGATGGCCGCGGTGCTCGGCATCCTGCTCGGCCTGATCGGATGGGCGCTGCGCGGGGTGGCGCGGCCGGACTGATCACCACCAGCCCTGCTTGTGCGCCCAGCGCAGCAGCAGCGCGGAGATGGTGACCATCACGCACAGCACCAGGGCCAGCTGGCCCCAGTGCGTGCTGCCGTTGACGATCACGTTCATGCCGTAGACGGACGCGATCGCGGTGACCGGCAGGGTGACCGCGGCGATCACCGCGAGCCGCTCCATCGCCACGGTCATCTTGGTGTTGACCTTGGTCTGGTAGAGCTCGATCACGCCGAACAGGAACTGCGACTCGCCGTCGGCGATCGACCGCACCCGGTCGAACTGGTCGGCCAGGTCGCGGGCGAGCAGTCGCGCCGGCTCGGGCACGAACCGGTCCAGCGACCCGATCCGCGCGAACACGTCGTGCGACTGGGCGGCCATCGTGCGCGCGGTGATCAGCTCGTGCCGGATCAGGAACATCCGCTCCAGCAGCTCCTCGGGGTCGGTGAGCTGGGAGACCATCACGTGCTGCTCGAGCCCGGGGAGCTTCTCCGCGACCGTGCCGATCAGCTCCCGCTGGCGCCGCGCGACGGCCGAGGTCACGGCGTACGACACCTCGGCGGGGGACACCGGGGCGAAGCGGCCGGACTCGATGCGGCGCAGCACGTTGCGGGTCTCCACCAGCGCCTCGGCCGGGTCGACGATCGGGTTCAGCGGGCCGTGCACGGTCACGATGAACCGGTCGCCGACGATCTGGTCGATCTCCAGCATGTGCACGTGCCCGGCCTTGCCCAGCAGCGGGGAGTGCACGGTCACGAAGTAGTGGTCGCTGTAGCTGTGCACCGTCGGCACGTGGTTGCGCTGCTGGCAGGAGTCCATCACCCGGGGGTGGCAGTCGAGCCCCTTGAGCAGGCCCTCGACCTGGTCGTCCCACTCCGGCACGTCGACCCAGAGGAAGCCGTCGGCGCGGCCGAGCAGCGTGACCACGTCGTCGCTGTCGTGGTCGTGCACGCCCTCGGCGTCCACGAAGCGCACCTCCATGTGCTCAGCGTGGTCCTGCACGACGGCGCTGTCGAGGGCCGCGTCACTCCGGCCGGCGCTGCTCCGGTGCCCGCCACTGCACGGGTACGGCGGAGCGCCGGTCGAGCCCGCGGCGGCGCAGGTCGGCGGTCCGGCGCAACCGCCGGGCGAGGTCGCGCACCTCCGGGTCGGT
>JABFXA010000165.1 GCA_013361955.1 Nocardioidaceae bacterium | reverse complement strand
GCTGTCCATCGGCGGCAACCACCTCATCCACGCGCTGCGCCGCAACGTGAACCTGAAGATCCTGCTGTTCAACAACCGGATCTACGGGCTCACCAAGGGCCAGTACTCCCCCACCTCCGAGCCCGGCAAGGTCACCAAGTCCACGCCGATGGGCTCGCTGGACAACCCGTTCAACCCGGTGTCGCTGGCGCTGGGCGCCGAGGCGACGTTCGTGGCCCGCACCATCGACTCCGACCGCAAGCACCTGACCGAGGTGCTGCGCCAGGCCGCCTCGCACCGGGGCGCCGCGTTCGTGGAGATCTACCAGAACTGCCCGATCTTCAACGACGGCGCGTTCGACGTCATCAAGGACAACGAGTCCAAGGCCGATGCGATCATCCCGTTGCGGCACGGGGAGCCGATCCGGTTCGGCAACGAGGGCCAGAAGGGGATCGTGCGCGACCCGGCGACCGGCGGGGTGCGGATCGTCGACGGCCCCGACGACGTCGACGTGCTGGTCCACGACGCGCACAACCCGGACCCGACGACCGCGTTCGCGCTCTCCCGGCTCACCGACGCCGGGGTGCTCACGCACGCGCCGGTGGGCGTCTTCCGGCAGGTCGAGCAGCCGACGTACGACGACCTGGCGCGCGAGCAGATCACCACCGCGAAGCAGGGCTCGCCGGAGCCGAACGAGGCGCTGGCCGGCCTGCTCTCCTCGGGGGACACCTGGACGGTCGTCTAGGCCGCCCTGCCGTCTCAGTCAGCGGTAAAACGGCTGGACGGTCCTGTCAGCCCTTGTAGCCTGCAGGGGTGGGATCGGAGCAGCGACGCGGTTACGTCCTGGGCCTGGCCGCCTGGGCGATGTGGGGGTTCTTCCCCTTGTACTGGCCCCTGCTCGAGCCCGCCGGCGCCGTCGAGATCCTGGCGAACCGGATCGTCTGGTCGATGGTCGTCGTGGTCGTCGTCGTGCTGGCCCTGCACCGGTGGTCGGCGCTGCGAGCCACCGTCGCGAACCGGCGTACCCGCTGGCTGCTGGTCGTGGCGGCCGCGCTGATCACGGTGAACTGGGGCACCTACATCTGGGGCGTGAACAACCACCACGTCGTGGAGACCTCGCTCGGCTACTTCATCAACCCGCTGGTGAGCGTGCTGATGGGCGTGCTGATCCTGGGTGAGCGGATGCGCCGGCTGCAGTGGGTGGCGGTCGGGATCGCCGCGGCCGCGGTGCTGGCGCTGACCGTCGAGTACGGCCGGCCGCCGTGGGTGGCACTGGTGCTGGCGTTCTCGTTCGGCAGCTACGGGCTCGCCAAGAAGAAGGCGAACGCCGGCGCGGTGGAGAGCTTGGTCGTGGAGACGGTCGTCGTCGCGCCGGTGGCCCTCGCCTACCTCGCCTACCTGAGTGCCACCGGGGTGTCGACGTTCGGCACCGAGGGCTCCTGGCACGTGGTGCTGCTGGTCGGCACCGGCGTGGTCACCGTGCTGCCGCTGCTGTGCTTCGGCGCGGCGGCGACCCGGATCCCGCTGAGCACGCTGGGCCTGATGCAGTACCTGACCCCGACCGTGCAGTTCATCCTGGGCATCGCCGTGTTCCACGAGCCGATGCCGGCGATGCGCTGGGTCGGCTTCGGGATGATCTGGCTGGCGCTGGTGCTGTTCACGTTCGAGACCCTGCGGCACCGCCGGCACCAGCTGCGGGTGCGCCCCGAGGAGAAGGTGCTCGCCTGACCCGCGCGTGACCCGCCCTGCCGGAACGGGCAGGTCGGTCATCGCCCGAAGGTGCCATGGCCCGGTGCCCGGCGTGCGGGAGAGCCTGGGAGGCATGAGCATCCCGAAGCCATGGCCCTGCCGGCTGGGGATCCACCGCTGGCACGACGCCCACAACGACGACGGCGAGCGCTGCTCCCTGTGCCTGCGGTGCGGCACGACGAAGGACGAGGTCGTGCTCCTCGAGGAGCCGCGACACGACGGGTAGCCCGTCGTTCCCTTCGTGGGATGGGGAACCTTTACCTTCCGCGCGTGACCTGCCTGTCGCTGGGTCGTTGTCACGGCAACACCGGGGGTCCTCACCCCGGGCCAGCGACCCTCGAAGGGGTACCCCGCATGCGGAAGTCCCGCGCCAAGCAGGCCCTCGCGGCTGCCACCGTCGCCGCCGCCCTGACCGGTCTGACGCTGCCGTCGGACGCCACCGCCGTCACCGCCGCCACGGCCGCGGCCCCGGCGTCCGACACCGCGACCGACAGCCGGGACGGCACCCTGGTGCGGCCCACGAAGGCGCAGGCGGACGCCCTCGCCGCGGTGATTCGATCCAGCCCGGGCACCCGCGCCACCTGGGACCCGCGGTTCGGCACCCCGCGCACGATCACGCCGGCGCTGGGCAAGGCGCTCTCCGGCCCCCGCGCGGGAAGCGCGCTCGACGACGCCCTGGGACTCGGTGCGGCGGACGTCGCCGCGCTCCGGGTCCGACGCGACCACGTGCTGCCGGGCACCGGCACGCACGTCGTGGACCTGCTCCTGAGCTTCGATGGGCTCACCGCGGACCGTGGTGGATCGCTCGGTCTCGCGGTGCGCCGCGACGGCTCGGTGCTGAGCTACACGGGGACCACGGTCCGCGGTGGATCGCTGACCGGATCGTTCGCGCTCTCTGCCGGGCGGGCCCTCGAGGGGGTCGCCGGCGTCGCCGGGTTCGTCGCCGACCGCACCGGAGGGAAGGCCGGCTACGACGTGTTCGCGAAGGGCCCGTTCGCCGCGCCCTCCTACGTCAAGCGGGTCGCGTTCCCGACCGCGGACGGCGCCCGGGCGGCGTACTCCGTGCTGTTCGTGAAGAAGCTCGACCAGGCCTGGCAGGTCGTCGTGGACGCGCAGTCGGGCAAGGAGCTGTACCGGCGCAGCCTGGTGCAGCACGACACCGGCGGCACCGTCTACGACAACAACCCGAGCGTGAGCAAGCCGCGGCACGTGTCGTTCGACGCCACCCCCGAGTCGCCCAACGGGTACGTCGACCCGACCGGCCTGCTCGGCACCGGCATCACCACGTTCGGCAACAACGCCAACGCGCACGCGAACTGGTCGAACTACATCGCACCGGTCGACCCGGGGCCGCGGCCGGTCAGCCCGACCGGACAGTTCGACTACCCCTACGCCGACCACTGGGGCACCAGCAGGTGCAACGCCACGTCGTACCCGCAGGACCAGGAGCCGGCGAGCACCAACCTCTTCTACCAGCACAACCGGATCCACGACCAGTACTACCAGCTCGGCTTCACCGAGTCCGGCGGCAACTTCCAGCTGGACAACTTCGGCAAGGGCGGGTCCGGCGGCGACGCCGTGCAGGGGCTGGTGCAGGCGGGCGCGCTCAGCGGCGGCAACCCGACGTACACCGGCCGCGACAACGCGTACATGCTCACCCTGCCCGACGGCATCCCGCCGTGGAGCGGGATGTTCCTGTGGGAGCCGATCGACGACTCGTTCGAGGGCCCCTGCGCGGACGGCGACTTCGACGCCGGCGTGATCCAGCACGAGTACAGCCACGGCCTGTCGAACCGCTACGTCGGCACCGAGGACGGCGCGCTCGGCACCCACCAGAGCGGGTCGATGGGCGAGGGCTGGGGTGACTGGTACGCCCTGGACCACCTGACCCGCGAGGGCTACCAGAGCGACTCGGTGCTCGGCGGCTACGTGACCGGCAACAAGACCCGCGGCATCCGCAACTGGGCGTACGACGCCAACCCGACGACGTTCGGCGACATCGGATACGACCTGGTCGGTCCCGAGGTGCACGCCGACGGCGAGATCTGGACCGCGACGCTGTGGCAGATGCTGAAGGCGCTGCGCGCGACGTACGGGATGCAGGAGGGCTCGGACATCGCCGAGCACCTGGTCACCGACGCGATGCCGCTCAGCCCGAACGACCCGTCGATGCTCGACGAGCGCACCGCGATCATGACCGCGCTGGACAACCGCTACCACGCCCGCGCCGACTTCGACACGCTCGTCGACACGGTGTACTCCGTGTTCGCCCAGCGCGGCATGGGGCTGTCGGCGCACAACGCCACGTCGGAGAACGACCCGACGGGCGGCAACGACACCGACGGCGTGCCCGGGTTCGACAACCGCAACCCGGCGCTCAACGGGGTGCTCTCCGGCACCGTCTACAACGCCTCGACGGGCAAGCCGGTCGAGGGCGCGCGGATCATGCTCGGCCGGTTCGAGGCGCGGTCCACCCCGGTGGCCACCACCGGCCCGTCCGGCCGCTACCGGGTCACCGCCACCCAGGCGTCGTACCCGGTCACCGTGCAGGCGCGCGGCTTCGGCAGCAAGACGTTCGCGCCGGTCGCGGTCGCCAAGGGCCGGACGCTGGCCAAGAACCTCGCGCTCTCGCCCAACCTCGCGTCCGCGGCCAACGGCGCGAAGGCGGTCAGCGGTGGCGCGGGCAAGGCGATGGACGACACCGAGGCCAGCTCGTGGCAGACGCCCAAGGGCAGCAAGGCCGTGATCAAGCTGGCCAGGCCCGCGACCGTCACGTCGCTGCAGGTCAGCGGTTACACCAACAGCCGCTTCGAGGGCCTGAAGAGCTTCACCCTGCAGACCTCGACCGACGGCGTGAACTGGAGGACCCGCACCGTCGGCGGCACGAACGCGTTCGGCTACCAGACCCCGCGGCCGGTGGTCCCCGACCTGCACTACAAGACGTTCCGGCTGCCCACCCCGACCAAGGCGTCGTACGTCCGGTTCTGGGCGGACGCCCCGCAGGGTGGCACCAAGGCGAACGTGCAGGTCGGCGACATCCAGGTGTTCGGCGACAACGGCACCCCGGTGACGCCGACTCCCCCGCCGCCGCCGGACAAGCCGGTGTCGGAGTCGTTCACGATCGCCGCCGGCAACCCGAACAACCTGGTCTCGCCGGGCGTGGTCGGCACCGAGCTGGAGAACACCTGCACCGTGCCGCCGGCCAGCCAGGACAGCGACGGCCACGTGTCGACGCTGAAGGGCGAGCAGGGCGACGGCCAGCACGCGTTCCGGGTGGCGGCCGGTGCGACCGCGGTCGACGTCGACGTCTACCTGTACGACGCGAGCTGCCGGCAGCTGGCGTCGTACGCCACCGAGTCGGCGAACGAGGCGGGCTCGATCCCGTCGGGGACGGCGTACATCCTCACCTCGCTGTACGCCGGGGCGGCCGCCGACATCACGCTGACGATCACCGACACGCAGTAGGCGCTGCCCGACCACGGAGGCCCCCGGTGTCCTGCTCTCCCGGGGGTCTTCGTCATGTCCGGCCCGGACCTGCCACGCTGGCGCCATGCTCGACGCGCTGCCCCTCGACCACCTGCTCACCTGGGCCGTGCAGGGCGGCCCCGCGCCGGTGGAGCTCAGCGAGGCCAGCGTGGAGCGGATCGCGGTCGCGCAGCAGCACCTGCGCACCGCCGGCCGGTCTGGCGCCGTCTACGGCCTGACGACCGGCGTCGGCGCGCTGCGCAGCGTGCCGACCGACATCACCCCGGGTGACGGCACCTCGCCGGCGCTGCGGCTCTGGCGCAGCCATGCCACCGGCTTCGGCGACACCTACGACGACGCCACCGCCC
>JABFXA010000319.1 GCA_013361955.1 Nocardioidaceae bacterium | reverse complement strand
CCACCCCTACCCGCCCATCCTGTCCCGAGCGTGCGGCGTTGTCTGCCCACGCTCGAGGACCGCGATGCACTCGACGTGGTGGGTCATCGAGAAGACGTCCATGTCCCTGAGCGTAGGTGCGATTCTTTGCGATCACCTGCGCTCACGAGGCCGAATGCGCCCCTGACCTGCAGCGATGCCGTTTGCGACGTCGGGTGACGACGGCAGCCCGTTGCGTGCCTTTGCGAACGAAAGCGAGCCCAATCCGAGCCCTCGCGTCAGGCGAGGTCCGACGATCTCAAACGGCCGCAGACGCGGGGCCTGCAACAGCGGTGCCGCACGTCTCCGGGCGCTGCACTCCCCCGCCGCCGAAGGACCAGGGCAACGGGGGCCCAAGCACGCAACTGCCGATCCTCCCCGACTGTTCCTGGAGGGTTCGTGAGGGCGCCGACCACCTGCTGCTGACCCGTCCGCATGCTGCACGGCAGGCGCAGGTCATCAGCGGATGGGTCGGTCCATACATGGGCCCGGAGGCCGATTGACGCCACCGTAAGAGTCACGCGGAGTTCATCGCCCTGAGTCAGGGCGTTCCGACCCATTGTTGAGTCCCGTCGCCGAACGCCTGGTGCTTCCAGATGGGGACCTCGGACTTCAGGGTGTCGATGAGGTCGCGGGCGGCATCGAACGCGGTACCCCGGTGGTCGGCTGCAGCAGCGACGACGACCGCCAGGTCCCCGACGGCGAGCCGACCGACAGCGTGCACGGCAGCGATCGCGCGCACGTCATGACGTGCTGCCACGTCCATGCTCACGGCGCGCAGCCGCTGCAACGCCAGGGGGTGGGCGCTGTAGTCGAGTCCGGCCACGGACATCCCGTGGTCGTGGTTGCGGACCCGTCCCACGAACATGGTCAACCCTCCGGCGGCCTCGTGCTGAACTGCGTCCATCACCTCGGTCACGTCCAGCGGCTCGTCACGAATGGCCACCAGCCGGACCACACCGTGCGTCGGCCCCGCAGCCATCGGTGGCGTCGTGCCTTGGTCGCTGGTAGGGCCACCGGCCCGGTGCGCGGACGTCGTCACAGTGGCGCTCCCACCAGGGATTGACGGTGGATGGCGTCAGTGGTCTGCTTCAGCGGCTGCCCGGTGCCGCCCCACGTGCGGGCGATGATCTCGGCAGCGATGGACACCGCGGTCTCCTCGGGGGTGCGGCCGCCGAGGTCGAGCCCGACCGGGGACGACAACCGCTCCAGCTCGGCCGCCGTGATGCCGGCTTCGAGCAGTCGTCGCATGCGATCCTCGTGCGTGCGCCGGCTGCCCATGGCGCCGATGAAGGCCGCAGGAGACTTGAGTGCCACCTGCAGCAGGGGAAGGTCGAACTTCGGGTCGTGGGTCAGCACGCACAGCACAGCACGTGAGTCGATCTGGCGGTGCTCGAGGTACCGGTGCGGCCACTCGACGACCACCTCGTCGGCGTCCGCGAACCGCGCCCTGGTCGCGAACACGGGGCGGGCGTCGCACACCGTGACGTGGTAGCCGAGGAACTTTCCGATACGCACGACGGCGGCTGCGAAGTCGATGGCCCCGAAGACGATCATCTCCGGCGCCGGGGCGAACGACTCGACGAAGACCGAGGTGTCCACCATCCGCCGCTCGCCGCCGGCACCGAGCCGGAGGCTGCCGTTCGCGCCGTGCGCAAGCAGGCCCTGGGCGGCTTCGACGACCGCGTCTCGGAACCGTCCGTGGTCGATGTCGCCCGTCACGTGGTCACCGACCACGACCACGCGACGTCCCACCTGCCCGGGGCCGGCGGTGACGGTCGCAGTCACCACCGGGTCGCGGTCCCGGTGGGCGGCGACGACGGCCGGGAACTCCGGGAAGGTGTCGTGATCGACCAGCTCGACGTAGATCTCCAGCGTTCCGCCGCAGGTGAGGCCGACCTCGAAGGCGTCGGAGTCCGCGACTCCGTAGCGCTGCAGGATCGGCCTGCCCGTGGCGAGGACATCTCGGGCAAGCTCGTACACGGCTCCCTCGACGCAACCGCCGGACACGCTGCCGACGACCTCGCCGGACTCCGACACGGCCATGGATGCGCCCACGGTTCGGGGTGCGGAGCTCCACGTCGAGACGACGGTGGCGAGGGCGAACGGGGTATTCTCGGCGTACCAGTGATCGAGCTGGTCGAGGATGTCACGCATGCTGGCTCCTAGTGCTGGCGCGCCGGCGAGGTTGGTCACTTATGAGTCCGGCGATCTCTTCGAGGCTGGCGAGGTTGTGGCCCGAGTGGAAGTGGTCGACGTGGGGCAGGGCGGCGGCCATGCCTCGCGCCAGCGGCTCGTAGCGCGGGTCGGCCTTGAGCGGGTTGAGCCACACCACGCGGTGCGCTCGACGCGCCAAGCGGGACATGACGTCGGCGAGCTCGCGGGGGTCGTCGCGGTCGAGGCCGTCGGAGCAGATGATGACGCTCGCGCCACGTGCCACTGAGGTCGGACGGTCCCGGTCGAGCAAGGACCCGAACGACGTGGCAAGCCGGGTCCCACCGTCCCAGTCGGCCACGGCCTTGCCGACCCGGTCCAGGGCACCATCGACGGAGCGTCGTCGGAGGTGTCCGGTGACCTCGTGCAGTCGCGTGCCCGCGGTGAAGACGCTGATGTTCGACCCGGTCTGCATGAGGGCGTGCCCGAAGAGCAAGATGGCGTGCGCGTACGGCGCCATGGACCCGGACACGTCGACGACGAGCACGACAGGACGCTGCTGGAACCGCCGACGTCGGCGTCCGAGCCGAATGGGTTCCCCCTCCGTGGCCAGGGCCTTGCGCATCGTGCGACGCGGGTCGAGGTAGCGACCGTGGGCCGCCGACGCCCTGCGTCGGGTCAGGCGTCGCTCGAGGCGCGGCTGCATGTCCCGCATCAGGCGGACGAGCTGCCTGCGGTCCTGCGCGGTCATCGCGGAGAACGCCTTCGTGCGGAGGACCTCGCGCTCGCTGGCCACGACGCGCGCAGCGGCGAGCAGGTCGAGCCGCTGCTCGGTCACGGCGAGGTCCAACGGCGGCTGGCCCGGCTGCTCGGCCTCGGACGTTGCGACCGCTGCGGGGGGGCTGGGCGCGGGGGGCAGGGCGTCGAGGTCGGGTGTGCCCAGGAAGTACTCAGTGAACGCCAGCGCGTACGGTCGGTGGTCCGCGACGTCCATCGTCAACAGGCACCGTCCCGCGGCGAAGACGTCGCCGGCGGTCAGCTCCCCGAGGAGGTGCAGGGCTTCGTGGAACGCCACCACCTGGTCGGTGGACACCTGGACCCCGTGACGACGCAGCACGCCCGCGAACTCGACGCAGGACTGGCGGGTCGGCACCACGCCGCCGTCGCGGCCGGCTCCTGGTCCGGCGAGCACGTCAGGTCCCTGTCGCGGCGGCAAGCTCGTCGAGGTGGTCGATGACCGTGTGCTGGTCGTCGGCGTCCTTCACCAGCGCCGTGAGGGTCTCGCGGGCGACGTCGAGGTCCAGTGACATGACGCCGAGCATGTGCAGGGCGCTGGCCCAGTCCAGCGACTCCCCCACGCCGGGCGTGTGGGCGAGGTCGAGGCTGCGGATGTCCGCGACCATCTCGCTCACCTGGCGCGCCAGGTCGTCTGGGACTGCAGGTGCGCGGCGCCGCAGGATCTCGAGCTCGCGCTCGACGCCGGGGTGCGACACCCACGAGTAGAGACAGCGGCGGCGCACGGCGTTGTGGAGGTCGCGGGTCCGGTTGGAGGTGAGTACGACGAGGGGCGGCTCGACGGCTCGGATCCGGCCGATCTCGGGGACGGTGACGGCGAAGTCGGAGAGGAACTCCAGCAGGAACGCCTCGAACTCGTCGTCGGCGCGGTCGAGCTCGTCGATCAGGAGCACCGCCGAGGAGCCGGCCTCAAGCGACGAGAGCAGGGGGCGGGGTAAGAGGAACTCGCGGGTGAACACGTCGCCGTGGCCCTGTCCCTCTCGCACCGCCAGGAGCTGGCGAGCGTAGTTCCAGTCGTAGAGCGCCTGGCTGGAGTCGATGCCCTCGTAGCACTGCAGCCGGATGAGCCGGCGTCCCAGGACCTGGGCGAGGGCCTCGGCGATGGCCGTCTTGCCGACCCCGTTCTGGCCCTCGAGAAGCAGCGGCCGTCCCATCCGCAGCGCCAGGAACGCGGCCATCGACAACGATGGGTCGGCCAGGTAGTCGACGGTCTCCAGCGCCGCGGTGAGGTCCCCCACCGAGCTCGGCATCGACCCGTGAACCCGGTTGTGGTCCGGGCCCGGCGGGGGGGTCTGGGTGGGGCTCACGCCGATCCCCGCGTGCCCCTGGCCCCGGGCACGAGGTTGCGCAGGCTCTTCAGGAGGCTGACGCACACCAGCCAGATCATCCGGAATCCCGAGACCGCGTTGTCGCTCGGCGCCGGGGCCGACGCCGGCGATGCAAGTCCCGTACTGACACCCGCCGACCCGGCGTCGCCGGTCACTGCTCCGGCGGCCGAGCCCGCGGCGGCTGCCGGGAGAACACCTTCGTCGGGGGCGGTGCGCTGGGACAGCAGCGCGGCCTCGAGCCGGGCAGCGAACTGCTTGGTCATCGCCTCCGTGACGTCGGCGATCATGCCGCGCCCGAACTGGGCGATCTGGCCGCTGACGGTCATGTCCTGGACGACCGAGACGAGGGTGGTCCCGGGTTCGACGCCCGCGTCGAGGTCGACCCTGACGTCGGTGGTCGCCGCCCCGCGGCCGCGGCCGTCCTTCCCTGCGCCGTGCAGGGTGAGGCGGTGGCCGAGGTCGTCCTGCTCGAGGACCTCGATGGTGCCGTCGAACGCCAGGGCGACCGGGCCGAACTTGACCTTCACCCGGCCTCGCCAGTTGCGGTCGTCGATCACCTCGACCAGCTCGGCGCCGGGCATGCAGGGCGCGAGGTTCACCGGCGCGAGGATGAATCGCCACACCTCCTCGACGTCGCCGGCGACGGTGAACGAGTTGTTGAGATCCACGGTCCAGGGCTCCTTGTTGATGCTCTTCTGCGGGTGTTGCGGGTGGCGGCCGGGCCTGCTCCGGGCGCGCTCCGGGCCTGCTCCGGGCGGGGTCCGGACGTTCTGTCAGGTGGTGGCTGCTCCGCCGTTCGCGGCCTTGGCTGCGAGGACGGTCTGCACGATGTCGGAGGGCTTGATGGGCAGCTGCCGCACCTGCATGCCGTACTCGCGCAGCGCGTCGTCGATGGCCGCGGAGATGACGCCCGGGGTGGCCATGCGTCCACCCTCGCCACCGCCCTTGATGCCGTACTCGGTGAAGGGCGACGGGGTCTCGACGTGCCCCATCTTCATGGCCGGCACCTCGTTGGCCGTGGGGATGAGATAGTCGAGGAACGTGGCGGACTTGAACTGCCCGGCCTCGTCGTAGGCGAGCTCCTCCAGGAGCGCGGTGCCCACCCCCTGCGCGGTGCCGCCGGTGACGTGGCCACCGAGGGTGATCGGGTTGACGATGGTGCCGGCGTCGTGGACGGCCGCGTAGTCGAGGAACGACACCTGGCCCGTGTCCGGGTCGACCTCCATCACCGCGATGTGGCAGTTGTGTCCCATGATCGGGTAGAAGATGCCCAGGTCGCTGCGGTCGGCCGACGGCAGCGAGGTCAGTGGGTGGTCGTATGTGTACTGCTCCTCGAGACCGCTGGTCATGCCCTCGGGGAGGTTGAGCGCGAAGAAGTACGCGGTGGCCGCGACCTCGGCGAGCTCCTGGCCGACCTCGGGGGCGCCCTTGACCTGCACGCGTCCGTTGGTGATCTCCATGTCCTCGGCCGGCACCTCGAGGGTGTGGGCCGCGATGTCGATGATCTTCTTGTGGAGCTTGCGGGACGCGCCGCGGATGGCGCCGGTGACCATGACGGTGAACCGGCTGCCGCCGGGACCGGTGCCGGGCAGGGCGTGCGCGGAGTCGGCGTACCGGATGTTGACCTTGGCCGGGTCGATGCCGAACTCCTCGGCCACGACCATCGCGGCCACGGTCTCGGGGCTGTTGCCCCACATGGCCTGGGAGTGCAGCAGCACCTGGAACTCGCCTGACGGGTCGATGGTGATGGTGGCGCTCTCCGGGCTCGAGGTGATGGGGAACGCGGGCTCGTCGAACCAGTACCAGAACTCGGTCGAGGAGAAGACGCTGCGCTCCTGGGTGGTGACCAGGCCGATGCCGATGTAGCGGTCCTCCTCCTCACGCAACCGCTTCTGCTCCGCGCGCCAGTGGTCGAGGTCGACCATGCCCAGCGCCTTGTCGAGCACCGCGTCGTAGTCGCCGGAGTCGTAAAGGTTGCCGCCGGGGATCTTGTAGGGGAACTGGTCCTTCTGGATGAAGTTCTTGCGGCGGATCTCCTCCGGCGCCATGCCGAGCCGTGCCGCGGCCTGATCGATGAGACGCTCCAGGACCCAGTTCTGGACCTCCGAGCCGAATCCGCGGTAGGCGCCCTGCTGGCACTTGTTGGTGAGCACGGCCCGCAGGTGGTAGCGCAGGTTCTGCATCCGGTAGGGGCCTACACCCTGGGACAGGGCGTTGCCGTGCGTACCGACGCCGAACTGCAGGAACGCGCCGTAGTCGTCGACGACGTCAATGTCGAGGCCGAGCAGCGTGCCGTCGCCCTTCACCGCGAGGCGGGCGTCGTAGTAGCGGTCCGACGCGTGGTGGTCGGAGTTCATCAGGTGGTCCTGACGGTCCTCGACGTAGGAGACCGGTCGCTGCACCTGCAGCGCGAGGAACCCGGCGAGCGTGGGGACCTTGTGGGCGGTGAACTTGCTGCCGAAGCTGCCGCCCGCCGGCACCGGGTGCATGGTGACGCGATTGCTGGGGAGCTTGAGGGCGGTGGCGATGAGGAAGACGAAGTAGCTGAAGTTCATCGAGTTGCAGTGGATCTCGAGCACGCCGTTGAGGCCGGGGCGTGCGATGGCCCCGGTGGTCTCCAGCGGCATCCCGGCGGAGCGGCCCCAGTGCAATCGGTCCTCGATGACGAGGTCGGCGCCGGCGAACGTGTCCTCGACCTCGCCGAAGACGAAGGTGCGTTCGTAGGCGAGGTTCGTGCCGTGCTCCTCGTGCAGGATCGGCGCGTCGTCCTCGAGCGCCTTGAACGGGTCGACCAGTGGAGGCAGCGCCTCGATCTCGACGACGAGCGCGTCGACCCCGTCCTCGGCGATGTAGCGGCTCTCGGCGATTACGGCCGCGACCGCCTCACCGGCGTAGCGGACCTTGTCGACAGCCAGGGGGTACTGCGCGATGGTGGCGGGCCCGAAGTTCATGCACGGGTTCATGTGGGCCTTGCAGTCCTCGCCGGTGACGACGGCGATGACTCCGGGGATCTTGAGCGCCTCGGTGGCGTCGATCGACACGATCCGGCCGTGGGCGACGGGGCTGCGATAGATGGCGGCGTGGGTCAGGCCGGCCATCTTGGTGTCGGCGATGTAGCCGCCGCGGCCCACGAGGAGTCGGGGGTCTTCGACCCGCTTCATGCTTCGGCCCAGGTAGCGGTGCCTGCTGCCCTCCGGTGCGGGGACGCTCTCGGTCCCACTGCGGTCACCCGCGCTGTTGGGGGTGCTGTCCGGGGTGGTCGTGGTGGTCATGCTCGGGCCTCCTCGTTCTCGGATCGCGGGTGGCTGGTGAGGTCGTCACCGGTCCCGATCGGGGCCGGGGCGGGGTCCTCGCCGCCCTGACCCTCGAATGCACCGACCTCTGCGGCCGGGGCGATGCCGTCACCGTGCTGGGACGGGGCGTCCCCGCGGAGCTTGCGTGCCGCGCATTGCACAGAGTTGACGATGTTCTGGTAGCCGGTGCAACGACACAGGATCCCGGAGATCTCGTGACGGACCTCCTCGTTCGTGCGGTCGAGCTTCTCCTCGAGGATCTCCTTGGTGCGCAGGACCATGGCGGGGGTGCAGAAGCCGCACTGGAGGCCGTGCTCCTCGTGGAACGCCTCCTGGATGGGGTGGAGCTCCTGGGGGTTCGAGGAGAGGCTCTCTACGGTCTCGACGCTCTGGCCGTCGACCTGGACGGCCAGGAGCAGGCACGCTCGCACGGACTGGCCGTTGAGCAGCACCGTGCAGCAGCCGCACACGCCGTGCTCGCAGCCGAGGTGCACGCTGACGAGGTCGAGCTCGTCGCGCAGCCAGTCGGCGAGGGTGAGGCGGGTGTCGACCTCGCCGGCGGCTTCCCGCCCGTTGATGGTGACGCTGATGCGGCGGCGGGTGGTGGAGTCGTCCCGGGTCTGTTGCAGGGTCATGGTGGCGTGCTCCTCGGAGTGCTCGGGGTTCAGGATGCTCGGGCGACGGCGGCGGTGACCGCGCGTGCGGTGACGACGGCGGCCAGGTGCCTGCGGTAGGCGTGGGTGGCGTGCATGTCGTCGGAGGCGGTGACCTCCTCGACGATCGCGGCCGCCGCCTCACGCACGGAGGCCCGGGTGGGCAGCATGCCGACGAGCTGCCGCTCGACCGCGCCCGCCCGCACCGGCCGGTCGGTGATGCTGGCGACGCCGATCGCTGCGGAAGCGATGCGACCCGACTCGTCGAGGGTGAGCTGTGCTGCCGCGGCTGCGAGCGCGAAGTCGCCGTCCCGGCGAGCCACCTCGACGAACCCGTAGCCGGTGCCGGCGCGCGGGACGGGGAACCGGACCGCGACGAGAAGCTCGTCGCCGTCGACGGTCGTCGACATCCAGCCGGCGAAGAAGTCCTGTGCGGCCTCGACGCGGACTCCGTTCGGGCCGGCGATCACCATCTCGGCGTCCATGGTGATGGCAGCCGTGGGCAGCTCCGCCGCGGAGTCGGCGTGCGCGAGGCTGCCGCCGATGGTGCCGCGGTGCCGGTTCTCGACATGGCCGATGTAGCGCGCCATCTCTGGCAGCAGCGGGAGCTTCTCGCGGACCACCGGGTCGACCTCGAGGTGGTGCTGGCGCACGGTTGCACCGAACTCGACGTGGGTGTCGGTGACCCTGACCGTCTGGAGGTCCTCGATGCGGTTGATGTCGATGAGGACCTCGGGCCTGGCCAAGCGGATGTTGAGCATGGGGACCAGGCTCTGGCCGCCGGCCAAGATGAGGCTGTCGAACTCGTGCTCGGCCCGCAGGGACACGGCCTCGTCAACCGAGGTGGGGTCGTAGTAGGCGAACGGCGGTGGCTTCATGTCGCGTCCTTCTGTTCGAGCTCGTCTGCGGCTGGTCTGAGTGCTGCGCCACCCGGCTGGCGACAGGCGCTGGTGCGGACAGGCGTCGCTAGCGGCAGGCGTACCTGTCGGTCCGCGCGTACGGCTGGTGTGACGTGCCCCACTTCGGAAGAGTCTGCGGGCAAACCCGCCCGACAACCATGTGTGACCACATAGTGTCGCGCGCCGTGGATGTGGCAGTGCACATCCGTCGCTCGAGGCGTCGCTCTGGGCGGGTCACCTCATCCACCGATCGCGCTCATCGGTCGGTCGGGTTGCAGGAACGTGGGGTCGTCGATGCCGTGCCCGGCGCGCTTCAGGGTGATGGCCCGCTTCCACTTCCCAGCGATGGCCTCGTCGGTGGCGCCCTGGCGGAGCGGGGTGCGCAGGTCGGTCTCGTCGCGGGCGAACAGGCAGTCGCGCACGTGTCCGTCCGCGGTGAGGCGGACGCGGTCGCAGTCACCGCAGAAGGGGCGGGTGACGGCGGCGATGATGCCGACGCTCCCCCGGTCGCCGTCGACGCGGAACCGTTCGGCGGGTGCGCTGCCGCGGGCCTCGTCGTCGGGAGCCAAGCGGAACCGTTCGGACAGGCGTGCGTAGGTCTCGTCGGCGGTGACCATCTCGGAACGCTGCCACGCCTGCTGTGCGTCCAGGGGCATCTGCTCGATAAACCGGAGCTCGTGGCCCTCGTCGAGTGCCCAGTTCAAGAGCTCGGCGGCCTGGTCGTCGTTGACGCCGCGGAGCAGGACGGCGTTCACCTTCACCGGTCGTAGCCCCGCCTGTCGGGCGGCATCGAGCCCGGCCAGCACGTCCTGGAGCCGGTCGCGGTGCGTGATGGCCAGGAAGGTCCCGCGGCGGATCGTGTCGAGGCTGACGTTGACGCGATCGAGCCCGACCGCGGCGAGGGGCTGGGCAAGCCGGTCCAGCCCGATGCCGTTTGTGGTCAGCGCCACCTCCGGGACCGGGTCCAACGACTTGGTCTGGCGCACGATGTCGACCAGGCCGCGGCGCAGCAAGGGTTCCCCTCCCGTGAACCTGACCTTGCGGATACCGAGCCGTTCGACGCCGATGCGGACCAGCCGCACGACTTCGTCGTCGGTCAACGCCGTGGCAGCAGGCATCAGGGGCACGCCCTCGACCGGCATGCAGTAGGTGCAGCGCAGGTTGCACCGATCCGTCAGGGAGACGCGCAGGTCGACAGCGCTCCGACCGAACCTGTCCCACAGCCCCGGGCGTCGCATCAGCGCGTCCGTGGATGCGGTCACGACGGCGTCCCCGGCGTGGCGATGATGGCGTCGGACCCATGATGGGCCCGCAGGTGGTCGGACAGAGGGTCACCGCCGAAGTCGTTGGCCGGGTCTCGCCACACGGCGTGGATGTGGTTCACGTCGCGTTGGGTGTTGTCGTACTCGGCGAGCAGGCGCGACGCCTGCAGGCGGTAGTAGTGGGGTTCGCCCCGCTCGATCCCGCCCGCCCACGCGAAGTGCACCTGCAGGATCTTCTCGCCGGCGAACTTCTCTGCCTCGCGTGCAGCGATCTCGTCGGGCACCTGTTCGGTGAACACGCCGAGGACCGCGCGGAGCTGGTCTCGCTGTTCGTCGCTCATGGCCGCTGCGGACAGTCCCTTCGGCCTCGCGGTCAGTGACACCGCGTCGAGGTGCTCGGGCGTGACCCCGGCGCTGGCCTCGGCGGCCTCGTGCAGCGTCTCGACGAGGCGACGGAGGTCGGGGTCGTCGAAGTGTCCGCGCCACACCTCAGCGAGCGGAGGTACGGTGTCCCCCTCGCGCAAGGTGGACCGATTGCCGCCGACGATGTCGACCGGTGCCGAGGGGTCGATGACCGCAACAGCCCGCTGGCCCTCGTCGAGGTTGCGGACGAGGTCACGGGCGAGGTCCTCCACGGCCCCCAGGGGACGAAGAATGTGTCCGCCGAGCAGTCGGGATTCCGCCGGGTCGGCGCCGAGGAAGCAGGGCGTCGTCGCGAGCACCTCGTCGCCGTGGACGACGTGGTGGACGGAGACGTGGTGCCCGCCGAACCTCCACGACCACGGGGCGTCAGGGTCGGCCGGGTCGCCGAACACGGTCACGTAGTACAGCTGCGGGTCGCGGCCTCGTTCCCGACCCCAGTGGCGCTGCCAGCCCTCGACCAGGTCGAGGACGTTCTCCAGCCCCATGATCGTCGTGGCGGCGGTGTAACCAGGACGGGACAGGCCTGTGGCGAGGAGCCGCATGGCGAGCTGCTGCTGGCGGGGACGCATCGCCAGCAGCGGCAGGCCGCCGTGGTCGGTGGGCGTGTAGAACCACCGGCGACGCTCAGCGGTGTCCGCGAACGACCGGCACGCCACGCGCCGCTGTGCCTCGTCGAGGCTGGCCACGAACGCGTGTGCGGCCGCGGCCATGCGTCGGACTAGTGACGGTGTCCTGCCGATGGACATGGTGCTAGATCCGGGTGTCTTCACGACGTGAGCTGGATGCGAGCGGTCGGCGCGTGCAGTCCGAACCGAAGGCTCGGGTCGGCGGGGTCCCAGGTGTTATCGCGCTGGGAGCGACGCCCCATGGCGTCGACACGGTCGATGAGCTGGTTGCCGGCCTCGAGGCGCTCGGGCTCCCAGGCCCTCAGCACCGAGGCGATGTCACCGGTGGACGCGGCGAGGTGGTCGTGCAGCGCCCACGCGTCCTCTGCGGCCTTGGCGCTTCCTGCGGCGGCGTGCGGGCGAGGGGCGAACGCGGCGTCACCAAGGACAGCAGCACGCCCGTGGGCCATGTGTGGGATACGCGTGTCGAACACGACCTGCAAGTAGGGCTGCTCGGTGGCGCGGACCGCCTCGGCGAAGCTGGGAGCGAGCATGTCGCCGGCCTCGGAGCGCAACCTGTCCACGAACCGCTGCTGGACCTGTCCGGGGTGGATGGACACAGGACACTCGAAGCCGCGCATGTCGGTGCACAGCTCCTGGAGCTCGGGACCCTCTGTGACGTTGCGGTACCAGACGTAGTTGAAGAGACGGTTTCCCGGCGTGGTGGACCCGTCCAGCCCTGGGATGGGGTAGAGCACCATGTGGGTGTCTCGACCCACGGAGTAGTTGAGCGAGTCGCCGACGAGGTCGACGGTCTCGCCGGACAGGTCGGTCTCGGCGACGGTGCCGCGCCACCCGACGTATCCGCTGTAGTGGCGAGGCAGGTCGGGGTAGAGGCGGCGGCGTGCAGTGGACGTGATCCCGTCGGCGAAGACGACGAGGTCGGCACGCTCCTCCCGTCCGGAGGTAAAGCGCAGGTCGACGCCGTCGGCGTCCTGGTCGAAGCCGACGAAGTTCTGGCCCAAGTGGTAGCCCCGGTCGCCGAAGTCGCTGAGCAGTGCCCGGTAGATGACGCCCCAGGAGATGTAGGACCAGCGGACTGGCTCGTCGTGGACGATCCGGTTGTCCTGGTCGAAGTAGCGCAGCCGCGTGGTGGTCGTGCTCAGGTCGGCGACGTCCTGATCGCTGACCTCGTCGAACCAACGCATCGTCTCGGGCTGCAGCACGATGCCGCCGCCCCGGTTCTCCAGCGGCGTCGACGTGCGCTCGAAGATCTGCACGTCGAACCCGAGTCGCTTCAACAGAAGGGCGGAGACGAGGCCGCCGATGCTGCCGCCGACGACTGCGGCCCGTGCTCCGGTGTAGGTGGTCATGCCCGACGTTCCTCTCGGCGTGTGGCTGTCCTCACGATCTTGGTGCCACACTGAGCGCCCCACCATGTGTGGAACTACAGGATCGACGGACGCGAGTGGTTGACCCCACAGATGGAGGACACATGTCGACCGACACGCCACCACTGGCCGACGAAGCCGGGGAGGCTGACGAGCTCACCCGATGGGTCGGCACGCTCGGTGAGCTGACCGTCGCCGTGAACGAGCAGCGGCCGTTGCTGGAGCTGCTGGAGATGATTGCCGGCACCGCGTGCCGGCTACTGGGGTACGAGAGCTCAGGCGTGTTGTTGGCCAACGAGGATCGCACCGCGCTGGAGATCGCAGGCTCGTGGGGGTTGAGCGAGGCCTACATCCACCAGGTCAACATCGAACGCCCCCTCGACCTCACGGTCGGCGAGCACACCGCCAGCCCATCACGGCGCAGCTTCACCGAATGCGTTCCCACCCTCATCGACGACATCGCCTCCGACACCACCTACGGCCCGTGGGCCGCCGCCGCGCAGTTGGCCGGCCACCGGTCGATGGCGTCCGTGCCGCTCTCCAGCGGACGACGCGTCCTGGGCACGCTGAACGTGTACGGCACCCGCCCCCGACAGCTCTCCCCCACCGGTGTCCAGCTGCTGCAGCTGCTCGCCAATCAGGCCGGGGTCGCACTGGAGACCCAGGAGCTGCTCGCCCGTGACCGCGCCCGTCTCCAAGAGCTCGGACAGCTGAACGACGACCTCAACGACCAACGGGACCTCCTCCTTGCGCACAGCGAGATCCACGACCGTCTGATGACGGTCGTCCAGCGTGCCGGCGGCCTGACCGATGCCAGTCGAGAGCTGGCGGAGATGACCTCGTGCGCCGTGTGCGTCACAGACACCTCCGGAGCGCTGCTCAGCTCGGCGGGCCATGGCGGCCTGGTCGTGGATCCGCCGGACGCGGACGGAGCCGCCCGGAGCACACCACTCGGCCGCACCTCGGGCGCTACCGTCATCGCCTCCGACAGCGCGATGCCGCCGCTGGCATCGGTGCCGATCCGGGTCGGAGACGAGACGCTGGGCACCTTGTGGGCGACCTACCCCGGGGACACCGACGAGCTGCGGCTGCGTACCTTCGAGCAGGCAGCGGTGGTGATCGGGCAGACGCTGCTGCTGCGCCGGGCGCGGGAGGACGCCGAGTGGCAGCTGCGCGGGGACCTGCTGGCCGAGATGCTCACCGGCGACGACATCGACCTCGGCGTCGTCCTCGCGCGAGGTGACAGAGTGGGGAGCAACCTGCGTGTTCCCCATGTCCTGGGCATCCTGTCCTCGCCGGACGGCGACCCGGATGCGAGCCGGCTGATGAGCCAGCTGCGCTCCCAGGCGGCAGCCGCACCGGCAGGACGCCTGCTCCTGGCGCGTCGCGAAGCGTCGGTCGTCGTTGCCGCGCCGGCCACAGACATCGATACGTTGCTCCAGCTGCTGCGCCTCACGCGGCAGCGGATCCTGTCTTCGACCGGGAGGACGACTCGCGCAGCCATGAGCTCCATCGTCGAGCCGACCCGCTTCAACGAGGCGTTGCGGCAGCTGATCGGTCTGCTGAGGTTGGTGCCCGAGTCTCCGGACGAACCCGTGCTCACCCTCGAGGACAGCGGGCTGGTCGGATTCATGCTTGCCGATCTCGACCCTTCCACCGTGAGCGCCCTCGCGGAGCGGTGGGTCGAGCCGTTGCGCCGCTACGACGAGAAGAACAACGCCAACCTGCTGGCCACCGTCCGGGCCTTCACCGACAACCACCAGAACACCGCCGCGACGGCGGCGGCGCTGTTCGTCCACGCGAACACGGTGAACCTGCGCCTCCGACGTGCCGAGGAGGTGCTGGGAGCAAGCCTGTCCAACCTGGACCACCTCACGGCCGTGCGCGCGTCACTCCTCATCGACGACGTGAAGCGAAACCCGCTGCGCTGAGGCACAGCACGCCCGGGATGCGCGCGGCCTACCGCTTCATCCTCGCGGCGACCACCACCCCGGCAACGACGAGGACCGCGCCCAGGTAGCCGAACAGACCGACATGCACGCCGGTCACCCACTCGATCACCACCGCCCCGACGACCTGACCCCCGATGATGGCCATGCCAAGCACCAGGACTCCGTGCACCCGGACCAGCAGTGCCGCCAACCAGATGTAAATGATGCCCAAGGGCCCTCCGACGTACAGCCAGCCGTTGTCCGGGAGCTCCGCGAACTGACCCGGCAGCGCGAGGCTCACCAGCAGCACCACGCACAGTCCGACCGCACCGACGACGAAGTTCACGAACGTAGTCACCAGCGGCCCGACTCGATGCGCCACCCGACCGTTGAGGGCCTGCTGGACGGACAGTCCCGCGCCCGCAGCCAGCGGTAGGCACGCGAGCAGCAGGGTGACACCCACCGGTGCGTCGACCAGACGTTCGGCGGTCGCCATGGCAACGGCGGTCAACGCGGCGCCCGCGGCCACCATCCGCGGGACGCTCCACGTCTGCCTGCCTCCCGGTCCCAGGCCGGCGTGGTCGACCAGCAGCCCGCTCACCGACTGGCCGGCAGTGGCCGCGACGTTGAAGAGCGCGACCCCGATGACGCCTACTGCCAGACCCTGGCTGGTGATGTAGAACGCCCCCAGCAGACCGCCGACCAGGCCGACGGGGGGAACCTCTCCGCCGCGGACGAGGCCAACAACGCGCACCAGGTCCGCTCGGCGGTCGGCACGGAGCGCCACCAACGGCGCCAGGATGGCCAGCGCGATGACGAACCCGACCAGTGCAGCAGTGATCCCTGCTCGCAAGCCGGTGCCGAGGGAGTGTGCGAAGCGACCGTTGACCTCGGCCTGGAGCGCGAGCACCGCGCCGACGAGGAGCATCAGGGGAACCGTCGCGGCTCGCAGCAGTCGGGACGCCCCGCCCACCGCTTCGACCGCTGAGGCCGACTGCGGTACGAGGTCAGCCGTCCGGGGCGTCTCGTGCACCTGAGCTCGCTCCCGCCATCGTCGACACCACTTCTCGATCCTCGAGGGTGGAAGCGCGGTCGGCAATGGAGAAACGCACCACATGACGAGGGCACGCTGTGTGCAGCCACAGCACCCGAGCCGGTTCTCAACCCTAGCGACCGAACCACGAGTCGAGCGCCATCCGACTCGTCGGCGGATTCCTGGCCGAGCAACACGGAGGATTGGCCGAAGGGCGGTGCTACCTCCGCCCGCCGCCCTCTCCCCGCACCCCACGCAGTCGACGTCACGACCGAGTGACGTGTCGAGTGGGTCGTCCAGGGGCGACGCAGGAGCGTCGACGCGACGTGCTGAGAGGTGGTTCCAACCGAGTAGGACACCGGCTACAGGCATGGCGATAGGTCAGGAACGGCGTCGCTCCCTGCGCAGGAGGGAGCGCAGAGTCTCGGCGTTCGCGTAGCCGACCGCTAGCGCGATCTCGGCGGAGGTGAGGTCCGTGGTTGCTGAGAGGTGCCGAGCTCGTTCGATGCGAAGCCGTTGGACGAAGCCGAGCGGAGTGAGGTTGAGCGCCGCACGGACTCGTCGTTCGAGGGTGCGCCGGCTGGTGCCGAGCGACTGCGCGACGAAGGCGACGTTGAACGGTTCGTCCAGGCGGGCGCGCACGAAGCGTTCGAACTCGACGACGATCGGGTCCTCGTGCCGGAGATGTTCGTAGGCGACGAAGGCCGCCTGCGACGGACGCTCGTCGATGATGAGGAGCTTGGCGACATGTTGGGCCAGGTCGGGGCTGATCGATCGCACGAGTGAGAGCGCGAGGTCGATGTGGGCGAACGCGGCGCCGGCGGTGACGAGGTTCCCGTCGACCACGACCATGGTGTCGAGATCGAGGGCGACGGTCGGATAGCGCTTCAGGAACTCCGGCCCCAGGAACCAGCTGGTCGTCGCGCGCCGATGATGCATCCGTCCGGTCTCGGCGACGGCGAACACGCCGGTGCACGCCGCGGCGATCCGGGTGGTCGCGTCGTCGAGGCGCCCGAGTGAGGCGATGACCGAACGAGCATCTCGGCTCTGGAGGGCGTCGTGGGTCGCGGCGGCCGTGAGGGTTCCAAGCGCAGGGACGACGACCACGTCGAACTCTCCGGACTCCGACAGCGGGTGGTCCACCGACAGGGTCATCGATGCCGTCGTGGTCACTCGCCGTTTCGGTCCGAGGATGGCGAGTTCGATCGGGTCGATCCGCGGGTCGACATCGCTGCGGGCTCCGTCGGCCACCCGCACGATGTCGATGATCGACGCGACCGCCGAACCGAAGCAGCCGTCGATCGCGATCAGTCCGACACGCATGGCGCGAACAATAGCAATACTGCCGTATACGCCACTCCTCACATGCCCTTGCTCGTCATACGCTGAACTCGCTTCACCAAGAAACCTCGACACCTAGGAGAACCCCTCATGTCCACACCCGCATCACTTCCGTATGCCTTCGTCGCCAAGATCGTCGCGGCCGATGGACAGCACGACGCGCTCGCCGATCTGCTCACCGGCGCTGTCGCGCTCGCCAACGAAGAAGTAGGAACGATCGTCTGGTTCGCGGTCAGGACCCACGCCGACACCTTCTGGATCTTCGATGCATTCCCCGACGAGGCCGCTCGCGACGCCCACGCCAACGGCGCCATCGTCGCAGCCCTGATGGCCAACCAGCACCTCCTCGGCGCAGCACCCGAGATCCTGGCGGCCGACGTCCTCGCGTCCAAGCTCCCGTAGTCCGCCAACGCACGAGACGATCGCGCCCCGCCGAGCCGTCGGACCCGACCGCCTCGACACCCGCACCACGTTGACGATCCCCGACGGGCCGATCACGAGGAGGCCAGGCAACACCAGGCGCAAGCCTAGAGCGGCACTGTTTCACCGGTGGTCATCGAGAGAGCGAGCGCGGTTCCATGGCAGCGCAACTGTGTCGACTTGCCCTCCGTCCAGCGAGGCGCCGTGGGCGGGTCGTGGTTGCGATCCGTTGCCGTGACGGGAGACGCGTTACGCGTCGCAGCGATGACGGGTCGTTGGCGTTCCGGGGCGTTGCGTTCGTGCGCGCCGCGCGTGCGGCATGGAGCATCTCGCCGCGCACACAACGATCGCTGCGCCGACGCACCGTTGACACCTCGCACGTCCAGGTCGCGACACAACGCCAGGCCGCGTTGCCGAGCGGAGCGAGGCCTATCGCCACACGGACAGGATGCCGGCCGCGAGCGCTCAGCCAGCGAGGGGTCCGTCGCAGAGGAGAGCGACGTCGGTGTCGGGCAGAGCCGTGAGGCCAGCGCATCGCGCGACCACCAGAACCGAACCGCCCCTGCCCTGCGTTTCCGCAGGTCAGGGGCTGTTCGCCGGAGCCGCCTGTCGGAATCGAACCGACGACCTAATCACGTCGGCGCCCGTCCGGACTACGGAACGACCGACGGCCGCGAGCCGAGAAAGGAGTGCCGCGCAGCGCATGGTCGTCACCCCGATACGGTCGGACGAGACGCTCAAGCCCTGGATCCCCGGGACCGTCTTCTTCACATGAAGGTCAGTCACGCGATAGGAAAGCCTCTTCCGCCAATCGGCCGGCACTCCTGAATCCACGACTACGTGGTCGTTCTGACGCCTGGTTATAAGGGCCACGAACTTTCGCGGCCAGCCGAGCGGACAGTCGATGCCCGACTTGGTGGCAATCGACATGGCATCGACTAGGTCATTGTCGCTTGCGCCCAACTGGAGGTCGGCCACACGAGCACGTCCCTGGACCCACTCCAGCCAGGCGACGCCCGTCTTCTTAGGCTCTGCGGCGAGATGGATCCCCCAACGTCAGCACTCCGTCAGGTTAGGGGCCGACGAAACCACCGTGTGGGATCACCTCGAACTCCATGTGGCAGCGACCCTGTCCTGGCGCATGCACGCGCTCCATGTCCTCCGATGCGATTTCGCCGCGATCGACCGGCCAACCCCTTCACCGCTGCCGTCGGGGGGTGCGCCTCGATGCATCAGCCTTTTTGAGTCGCGCACCGCCCCCAGGTCTTCCATCTCTCGGAGGGGCGCAGCCTCGTGTGGTCCTGACCTGCACAAACGTCCGCTGGGCTTCTCCGCCCGCTCTGCGCCCCTCCCTGGAGGGGCGCTCTCAGGAGGGGCACATTTTGGTGCGCAGGCTGAGGACAGTCGAGTGCATGAACCAGTTGCACAAACCACGAGCCTCGGCAGTCCGGTGGAGTCCGCGGCTCCTCAACGACATCGTCAACGCACCGGATCTTGCTACGGCGGCGGAGCACCTGGGGGCCAGTGGCATCCCGGTATTTCCGTGTTTCCCCGGCGGGAAGCGCCCGTTGACCGCCCACGGCTTCCAAGACGCCAGCGCCGAGCGGGACGTCATCGACTTCTGGTGGCGACGACACCCTGACGCCAACATCGGCGTGCCGACCGGCGCGGCCGGTGGCGTCAACGTGGTGGACGTCGATGTTCACAAGACCGTCTCCGGGTACCCCGCCTTTGAGCACGCACGCCGGGCCGGCTTCGTCAAAGGCTGGGCCTGGCTGGTCCGCACCCCGTCAGGCGGGCTGCACGCCTACTTCCTCCACACAGGCGAGCGCGAGCAGCGGTCGTGGCAGGTACCAGGCAAGCACATCGACTTCCGGGGCGACGGCGGCTACATCATCGTCCCGCCCTCGAAGGTGACCGGCGAAGACGGCGTCACCCGTAGCTACGAGCAGATCGCGGTTGCCTCCCACCAGCCAGGCGCAGTGGACGCCAACGGACTACGCGGGTTCCTCGATCCTCCCCGGCCGATGCGCCCTCCGACCGACCTCCCGGCGGTCGGCGCGAGGCCGGACAAGCTCGCCGCCTGGGTCGCATCCCGACCCGAAGGCGGCCGCAACGGTGGCCTGTTCTGGGCGGCCTGCCGGATGGCCGAAGAGGGTCACGACCTGAGCACAACGACGTCACTGCTCGGCGAGGCGGCGTACTCCGCTGGCCTTCCCGAGCGGGAGGCGATGGCGACGATCCGGTCGGCGTACCGCATCGAGACTCGACTCGGACCAGCGAGCCAGCCGCGCCCTACGAACGCGGTTGAGGCGGTGGGACTGTGAACACAACTACGCTCCGAAACCACCACCGCCACCGCCTGAAGACTCAGACGCAGCGGGTCAAGTCCGGATCCGTGGTGTACGACGGTGATCCGTCGGGGTTCTTCGGTTAGGCGTTGATCGCGCCGGCGATCAGGTTGGT
>JABFXA010000271.1 GCA_013361955.1 Nocardioidaceae bacterium | reverse complement strand
GACTCGCACGCCGACACCGAGAGTGTGGTCTCCGCGGTGCACCTCGAGGTGGCCGCCCTGGCCGCCGGGGTCCGCGCGGCCCGCGGCTGAGGCCGACACCAGGCCCTGCCACCCGGACGGGTGACAGGGCCTCCTCTGTCGGGGCGACGGTCAGTGCACCTCGGACCGCATCACGAGGCGGAGCCCGAGGATCCCCGGCAGCACGATCCAGATCGCCACGGTGCTGGCGATGTGCGCCCACTCCGCGCCGGTCTGCATGCCGTCGAACAGGAAGCTCTGGGCGTAGTTGAGGTCGACCCAGGGCTGCAGGTCCGCGAACCACTGCTGGCTGGCGGCCAGCAGCCCGGACATCGTGGGCACGAGCAGCGTGATCACGAAGTACGTCACCATCCCGCCGGCGGAGCTGCGCAGGAGCATGCCGAGCATGGTGCCGGTGAGCAGGCAGGTCAGGTTCCCCAGCACGATCGTCAGGGCGTGCCCGAGCGACACGTCCCAGACCTCGGGCACGCCGGCGACGGTGCTGCCCACGACGGTGCCGACGGCACCGATGGCGAACGCGAACAGCATCGAGGCGACGGCGACGGCGATCGAGGTCAGGGTCTTGGCCCCGATGACCAGGCGACGGTCGGGGACGTAGGTGAACGTCGTCAGGCCGCTGCGCTGGCTCCACTCGCTGGTGATCGACAGCAGCGCGACCATCGGCAGGATCACCGTGATCGGGAAGCCGATCGCCTTGGCGAAGGTGTAGTAGGTGAGGTCCGCGTCGGGCGCGAACGCGACGGTCGCGACCGTGGCGATGAGCCCGGTGATCCCGATGCTCGCGATCAGCCAGAACCCGGCCCGGGTGTCGAACATCTTGCGGAGCTCGACCCGGACCGCCCGGCTGAGCGGGATCCGGGTGACGTCGGGACGACGGTCGCCGACCCGGTCGACGACGGTGCTCACGGTGGCGGTCATGCCGCTGCCCTCTCTCGGTGTGTCTCACGCTGGGTGTCGGCGGTGAGCTCGAGGAACATCTCCTCGAGGCCCCCGCTGTCGGCGGTGCGGAGCTCGGTGAGCGGCACGCCGCCGTCGTACGCCGCGGCCCCGACGGCTGTGGGCTCCGCGTCGGTGCGGAGCGCCCCGTCCTCGGTGACGCTGGCGGTGATGCCGGCGGTGGCCAGCGCGCGCTGCAGCGCCGGCAGGTCCGTGGCACGGACGACGGTTCCGGCCGCCTGGAGCAGCTCGGCCTTGGAGCCCTGGCAGACCAGGCGGCCCTGCCCGATCATCACGATGTCGTCGGCGACGATCTCGACCTCCGTGAGCAGGTGCGACGACAGCAGCACGGTGCCACCGTGGTCGGCGTAGTCGCGGAGCAGGTCGCGCATCCAGCGGATGCCGGCGGGGTCGAGCCCGTTGGCGGGCTCGTCGAGGATCAGCACCTGCGGGTCGCCGATCAGCGCGGCCGCGATCCCGAGCCGCTGCCGCATGCCGAGCGAGTAGCCGCCCACGCGCCGGTCGGCCTCGCTCTCGGTGAGGCTGACCAGCTCGAGCATCTCCCCGACCCGGCGAGCCGGGATGTCGATGACCTGCTGGGCGATGGTCAGGATCTCCCGCCCGGTGCGGCCGGCGTGCTGCGCCGACGCGTCGAGCATCACGCCGACCTCGCGACCCGGGTTGGGCAGGTCGGCGAAGCGGCGGCCGGAGATCGTGACAGACCCCGCGGTGGGGGTCGTGAGGCCGACCATCATCCGCATCGAGGTCGACTTGCCGGCCCCGTTCGGGCCGAGGAAGCCGGTGACGCGGCCGGGTCGGGCGGTGAACGTGATGTCGTGCACGGCGGTGAAGGCGCCGTACCTCTTGGTCAGGGAGTCGATCGTGATCATGGGGACGACGCTAGGAATCCGGAGGGGTCTCGCGCGTCGTCGTCAGGTCGCCTTCGTGGACGCACCTTCTGCGGACCCGAGGTCCTCCGAAGGTCGGACTCAGCCCACGGAGCCCGGGCCGTGGTCGGCCGTGTCGAAGAGGCCGGTCTGGTAGGCGAGCACGATCGCCTGGGCGCGGTCGCGCAGGTCGAGCTTCTGCAGCAGCCGGGTGACGTGGGTCTTCACCGTGGTGTCGCTGATGAACAGCTCGCGGCCGATCTCGGCGTTGGAGTACCCCTTGGTGATCAACCGGAACACGTCCAGCTCACGCGTGGTCAGGGTGTCCACCGCCTTCGGCGGTGACTGCTGGTGGACGCGGGTGAACTGCGCGATCACGTGCCGGGTGATCGAGGGGGAGAGCAGCGCGTCGCCGCCGGCGACGGTGCGGACCGCGGCGATCAGCTGCTCCGGCGGGTCGTCCTTCAGCACGAAGCCGCTCGCACCCGCGCGTAGCGCGCGGTAGACGTACTCGTCGATGTCGAACGTGGTCAGGATCAGGATCCGGGCCGACGGGTCGGCGGCGAGGATGCGTCGGGTCGCCTCGAGCCCGTCGAGCTCGGGCATCCGGATGTCCATGAGGACCACGTGCGGGTGCACGCGCGCGGCCTGCGTCACCGCCTCGAGGCCGTTGCTCGCCTCGGCGACGACCTCGATGTCCGGCTCGTCGCCGAGCAGCATCCGGAAGCCGGCGCGCACCATCGCCTGGTCGTCCACCACGAGCACCCGGATCGTCATGCCTGGTCACCGCCCAGGGGCAGCGACGCGCGAAGCACGAAGCCACCCGACGAGGAGGTGAACGTCGACATGTCCCCGCCGTACAGCTTGACCCGCTCCCCGATGCCGATCAGTCCCTGCCCCTGCCCGTTGGTCGGCGCGTCCCGGCGAGGGGAGCCGCCGTGGCCGTCGTCGCGCACCTCGATCCGCACCCGGTCGAGCGCGTAGTCGACGGTCACGTCCGCGTGCGCGGCCTGCGCGTGCCGGAGGCTGTTGGTGAGCCCCTCCTGCACGATGCGGTACGCCGAGAGGTCGAGCGCGCGGGGCAGGGGCACCGGGTCGCCAGCGAGGTGCAGGCGTACGTCGAGCCCGGCGGCGCGGACGTCCGTCGCAAGGGTCTCGAGGTCGCCCAGGCCGGGATGCGGAGCCAGCTCGGGCGCGTCGTCGCCGCCGCGGAGCGCGCCCAGCAGGCGCCGCATCTCCGTCAGCGCGTTGCGGCCGGCCTGCTCGACGTTCCCGAGCGCGTCCCGCTCGGCCGACGCCGGCATCCGGTGCCGGACGGCGCCGACCTGCAGCACCATCACGCTCATCGCGTGCGCCACCACGTCGTGCAGCTCGCGAGCCATCCGGGCGCGCTCCTCGGCGACCGCGAGCCGTGCGGCGGTCTCCCGCTCGCGCTCGGCGCGCTCGGCCCGCTCCAGGGCGTCCCCCGCCTGCCGGTTGCGCTCGCGCAGCGCGAAGCCCGCGACCCAGCCCACCACGAAGATCAGGGGCGTGAAGAGCAGGTCGCCGGGCGTGCTGGTCGGGACGTTGGCGACGACGAGCCCCGCGCACACAAGCACGATGACCACTCCCGCCCGGGACTGGACGCCGCTGCGGAGACTGCCCAGCAGCACCGCCGCGAAGAGGCCGGCGACGAAGATGCCGGCCTGGCTGGAGATCAGCCGGCCGTCGAGGAAGCTGGCCGCGGCCACCCCGATCCAGAACGTCGCCGGCGCGGCGAACGGGAAGCGACCGCGGGCCAGCAGGAGCAGGACCAGCCCCGCGATCACCAGCATCTCGATCCAGAGCGTCGTGCCGTGGGGAGCCTCGGCGTCGGTGCGGAGCGCCGTCCCGATGGCACTCTCCAGCGCCGCGACCACGATGAGGACGTCGAGGCCGTGGACCGTCAGGAAGCGCCAGGCGCGATCCACTGCCTCAACGTAGAACAGGTGCGCTGCGGGCGCGTCGTACCAAAGGAGGACCTTCGCCGGGCTCTGGCCCCCTCCCGCCGGTCGGACGTCAGTGCCAGAGCTCGCCGAGCCGCGCGGCGAGAGCCGCGCCCCGGCCCTGACCGGCCCGGGCAGCGGCCGGGCGCAGCGACGGATCCATCGCGTTCGCGCCGAACAGGTGCTCGGAGCGACCGTCCGGGAAGACCGTCTCGACCCGGCTGCCGCCGGCGCGCAGGGCGTCGACCTGCGTCGTGAGGTGCATGCCCCAGTCCGCGGGGAACCGCGACCTGCCGCCGAACGGTGAGAGCACCAGCACCCGTGCGTACCCGGCCGCCAGGTCGGCGTTGTCGGCGTTGGACCGGTAACCCCCGTCGACGTACCGGTTGCCGCCGATGCGGTAGGCGAAGCCACCGGCACAACTGGCGGCGACGGCGTCCACCAGGTCGACCCCGCTGTGCCGGTCGAACACGACCGGTTCGCCGGTCTCGGCGTCGACCGCGGTGATGAGCACGGTGCGTTCCGGCCAGTGCGGGCTGGGCAACCGGGCAGCGACGGTGGCCCGCCACCGCGTCTGTGCATCGGCCGACGCCGCAGCCGTCTCGAGCGCCGCCGCGCCGATCCTGCGGCGCATGTCGGCCGCGTCCCGGGCGGCGGCGATGATCGCGTTCGTCCTCTCCAGGTGGTTCGCGGCCGACCGCCCGCGTGCACCCGCACCTGGCGGGGGCGCGGCGGCGAGCACGTCGGCCAGCAGGTCGGTCGCGGACGCACCGGTGACCTGGGCCGCGGCCGTCGACCCGGCCGACGTCCCGATGACCAGGTCGGCATCGGTCACGTCCAGCCCGGCCTCGAACAGGCCGGCGACGACGCCGATCAGCCAGGCGTTGCCGGTCGACCCGCCACCGCCGAGGACCAGCGCGCGCTCACCCAGGGGGTGCCCCCGGTCGGTGGTGGTCATCAGGCTCGTGCTCAGAACTCGGCCATCTTGTCCCAGCCGTCGCGATCGGGGAGGTCGACGTAGATGATGTCCGGAACCTCGGCAACGAACGGCCTGGTCTCGTCATGGGCGAGGAACTGCTGGAAGTGCTCCGAGCTCACGTGCGCCTCGCCGGCCGCCGCGTCGTCGAACGCCTCGAGCGTGAGGATCGTGTCGGGGTCGTCGACGCTGCGGAAGCGCTCGAACCACTTGTTCCCGGGCTCCCGGCGCGTCGCTTCGAGGAAGGGCCGGCCCGCCTCGAGGTAGGCCTCAGCGGTGCCCGGCTTCACCTTCGTCTTGACGGTGATGAGAATCAACTCGGCTCCTCGTTTCGTTGGGTGTCGGTCCGCATGGGGGACCGTACCCCCGGACGCTCATGCCCGGTGGCGACGAGCCCCGGTGTCGTGCCGGCTGCTCCTGCTCCGGGGGCAGGTGCTCCGGCAGGCCGAGTCGCGGGAACTGGTCGGCGTGGAAGGTGACGATCTCGGTGATCGCGCCGCCGGTGACGCGCAGGACGTCGATCGTCAGCGGGAGGTACGCCGTCTCCCGCTCCCGCCACAGGTAGAAGGCGACGGCCGGCTGCCGGTTCACGGCGGTCGGGACGGCGCGCAGCCCCTCCATGTCCTCGAAGCCGCTCTCCACCCAGTCGTGCACCACCGCGTCGCGGCCGACGGACAGGCCCGGCGTGGGCGGCATCGAGCAGCGGACGTCGTCGCGCAGCAGCGCGGCGACCCGGGCGACGTCGGTGGCCACGCTGGCGTCGGTGTAGCGGCGCACCAGCTCGCGCGTGTCGGCGTCCTCCTCGCCGCCGGTCCAGTCCTGCCGCTCGGCGGGCAGGTGCTCGCGCATCCGGGCGCGGGCCCGCTGCAGCGCGCTGTTCACGGAGTTGACGGAGTCCCCGAGCAGCTCCGCGACGTCCTTCGCCGGCCAGCCGAGCACGTCCCGCAGGATCAGCACGGCTCGCGGGCGCGGCGCGAGGTGCTGGACGGCGACCAGGTACGCCAGCTCGATCGTCTCCCGCGCGACGGCCACGGTCTCCGGCTCGTCCGCGTCGCCT
Source organism: Nocardioidaceae bacterium (assembly GCA_013361955.1). Taxonomy (GTDB): domain Bacteria; phylum Actinomycetota; class Actinomycetes; order Propionibacteriales; family Nocardioidaceae; genus Nocardioides_B. The sequence continues at coordinate 14,181 of JABFXA010000271.1, read as the reverse complement.
GCGGGCAGCTCGTCGAGCAGCCGGTCCGGGTAGGGCTGCAGCCACCGCACCTCGCCGCCGGTCGCCGGCTCCGGGCGGGACTTGGCGAGCAGGTCCAGGCAGGCGTTGGTGGCGATCCGGTACAGCCACGCCCGGACCGTGGACCGCCCCTCGAAGGTCTCCCGTCGCCGCCAGGCGCGGAGGAAGGTCTCCTGCACGGTGTCCTCGGCGTCCTCGAACGACCCCAGCATCCGGTAGCAGTGCACGTGCAGCTCGCGCCGGTGCCGCTCCGCCAGCCCCGAGAACGCCGGTTCGTCGATGTCGCCCAGACCGCTCACGCCCAGCTCCTCCACCCGCATGTCCGCACTCACCGTCATCCTTCCGCTCGCTGCGTCCCGTCGTACATGTGACGGGTCGGGGCGCCACAACTCATCACCTCGGTGGGCAGGGCGTCAGGCCGCGTCGTGGAACACGAGGGCCAGGGTGTGGCGCTCGCCGCTGCGGATCGCGGAGACGCCGTGCCGCACCGGCGCCGCGGACCACCCGCGGGCCGTGCGGACGGGGCGGTCGCGGGTGGTGCAGACGTAGCCGTGTCCGTGCGGCAGGAGCGTCGCGGTGCCCCGGGACTGGGCGCGTGGTCGCTGCTCGACGAGCAGGAACTCGCCACCCGTGTGGTCCACGCCCGGCTTGAGCTCGTCGACCGGCTGCGGGTAAGGGGTGTCGAAGTAGCGGTACTCGCCGCAGCCGAAGCGATGCCGGCTCATGTCGATCGTGCTGCGGAAGACCTCGTCCCGGCCGTAGAGGTCCCGGATCGCCGAGGCCTCCTCGGTGGTGAGGAGCCGGGGCAGCAGCGCACCGCCGAACCGGTCGAGGTCGGTGGCGGCCGCCGCCCAGTCCGCCGTAGCGACCTTCCGCGCCCACGTGCCGGCGGTCCGGGTGCTCACGCCGCCTCCAGGTGCAGCAGGGTGGACTTGGCATCGGCGCCGCCGACGTAGCCGCCCAGGCCTCCGTCGGCGCGGAGCACGCGGTGGCACGGGACCACGACGGGCAGCGGGTTGGTCGCGCACGCCGTCCCCACGGCGCGAACGGCCCGGGGGTTGCCGACGAGCTCGGCGACCTCGCGGTAGCTGCGCGTCTGTCCGTAGCCGATCTCGGGGAGACGGCTCTGCACCAGCCGCCGGAAGCCGTGCGACAGCGACAGGTCGAGGTCGAGGTCGAACGCGTGCCGCTGCCCGGCGAAGTACTCCTCCAGCTCGCGCGCCACCCGGTCGAGTCGGTGCGGGGCGCGCAGGATGCGCGGGCTCACCTTCTCCGCGAGGTGGTCGAGGACCGCGTCGTGGTCCTCGCTGGCGTAGGCGACGCGGACCAGGCCCTTCGGGGTCGTGGCCAACAGAAGCGGACCGACGGGGGTGTCGACCGTGGTGTAGGCGACGTCGAGGATCTCCTGCGCCTCGGCCTGGCGGACCAGCCGGTCGTGCAGCCGCGTGAGGGTGTCGGCGTCCGTGGGCGTCGACAGCGCGGAGCCGAGGACGGCGGCGTCCGTCGTGCGGCCGTGATGGGTGTCGTCGTTCATGAGGGTGCTTCTTCCGTGATCGCGCCCGGGTAGGTCCTTCTCAGGTTCTTGATGCCGTCGGCCGCGGCGCGGCGGGCGGCATCGGCGGTGCCGCCGAGGATCCGTGCGATCTCGGCGTAGGGCAGGCCGGCGACGTAGTGGTACGCAACGGCCTGGCGCTGCTTGTCGGGGAGGGTGCGGACGGCCGCCCACAGCTCGAGGTCGTCCTTCGGGCGCGCGTCCGGAGCCTCGGGGAGCTCGTCGACAGGCACCGGTCGCCGCTGGGTGGCTCGCAGCACGTCGATGGCCTTGCGGTGCGCGATGGTCACCAGCCACGCCTCGACGTTGGCGTCGTGCGGCAGGTCCGGGTAGGCGCGCATCGCGGCGATGAACGTCTCCGACCACGCGTCGTCGGCGTCGTGAGTGCCGAGCAGGGCGCGGCAGACACGGAGCACCGTGTGCCCGTGCTGCGCGACGACCCGCTCGAACGGCTGTGTCACCTCGATGCTCACCTCATGTCCTGACGTACGCACGATCCGACGTTCAGAACAGCCGGCCGGCGACGGTCGCGTCGGTCTCCTCGAGCGTCAGCAGCGCCTGCTTGCGCTTCAGACCGCCGGCGTAGCCGGTCAGGGATCCGTCGGCGCCGACCACCCGGTGGCACGGCACGAAGATGCACAGCGGGTTCGACCCGACTGCCTGTCCGACCTCCCAGGCCAGGGCCTTGTCCCCGAGCTCCTCCGCGATCGCGCCGTACGTCGTGGTGACCCCGCGCGGGATCTCGCCGAGGATCATCCAGACCTTCCTCTGGAGCTCGTCACCCTCGGCGATGAGCGGCAGGTCGAAGTCGAGTCGCCGGCCGTCGAGGTAGTCGACCAGCTGCGTCGCGGCCTCGGACAGCAGCGGGTCCTCGGCGGCCGGGACCTCCGGTCCGAAGGTGTCCTGAGCGGGGCGGCGGATGTGGCTGCGGAAGTACAGCCCGCTGATCGCATCGCCCGCCGCGGTCCTGGTGGCGACCAGGGTGATCGGACCGATGCCGGTGTCCACGGTCGTGTGTCGGGTCCTCATGCCTGTCTCCTTCCTCCACCGAGCAGACGCTCGCGCGGGGGCGAACGTGAGGTGCGTGGAGGGAGAATCCCGGACGAGCCCCCGGCGTTCAGTCCCGCGAGCGCAGCACGGCGACGCCGTCGCCGGTGAGGTCGTCAAGGGCTGCCTTGCGGCCCGTCGCGGCCAGCAGCAGCGACAGCATCGGGCCCCGTGCTTCCGGTCCGGAGCCGTGCGTCCAGTCGGTGTCGGTGGCCGTCAGCGTGACGCCCTCGATGCGGCGCTTCGTGCCGATCAGCGCGTTGGAGCCCTTGTAGAAGTCGAGCACCTGGCGCACCGCGTCTTCGGGGTAGGCGTGCTGGATGCCGAGCGGCCGCCTGATGTCCTCGGCGTGCACGATGGTCTCGCCCAGCCAGGTCGTGCTCGGACCGGGCGGGTGCTTCCGGCTCTGCTGCACGTCGCGGAAGTTCTGCAGCGTCCGTGCCGGGCTGTCACCGCGCCACTCGTCGATGCCCTTGCGGCTGAACTTCTCGAAGTTGAACCCGGCGCCGGCCAGCTTCAGCACGAACGCCGGCGGCGTGATGTGCGCGGTCGAGGTCATGTGCGCCAGTGCGTCCTGGACGGTCCAGTCCGGGCACAGTGACCGGGTCGCCCACTGGTCGCCGGAGACGTCGGCAAGGTTCTGTGCCAGCGCACCGCGTTCGTTCGCGATCGTCACCCACATGTCCGCCATGTCACGGACTCTAGTCCCAGCGACTGGTCCGCAGCGGTCCCGACGGGAGGCGCCGCGTGAGCCTCGCAGGTCCGGAGACGCAGGAGGGAAGGACCGGGACCACCGTCGCGGGCCGTCGCGAGTGGACGCGGGAGAGGGCGTTTCGCACGTTCGGTGTCGAGCTCGGTACGGACAGGTGGGACGCCCACGCCCCTCGAGGGGACCCGACTGACGCCTCGGTCGACGACATCGTGAGCGAGGCACCGCTGGGCCACCGGTCTCGGTAGGGCAGGCTGCGGGCATGCACTTCGTCGGAGTCGACCTCGCCTGGGGTGAGCGCCGGCCCACCGGGCTGGCCGTCCTCGACGACGCGGGCCACCTCCTGCACGTGTCGGCGGTCGACACCGACGACGCGATCGCGGCCGCCGTGGCGCCGTACGTCGAGGGCGACTGCCTCGTCGCGATCGACGCACCGCTGATCGTCACCAACGCCACCGGGAACCGGCCGGCGGAGGCCGCTCTGAACAAGGACTTCGCGCGCTTCGACGCCGGTGCGCACCCGTCCAACACGGGACGGCTGGAGTTCCGGGAGCGCCCACGTGGTGCCCGGATCGCGGCGCGGCTCGGGCTCGACACGAACCCGCGCTCGGGGCGGGCGCGCCGGGCGATCGAGGTCTACCCGCACCCGGCGACGGTGGCGCTGTTCCGGCTCGGTCGGACCCTGAAGTACAAGAACAAGCCGGGGCGCGACCTCGAGCAGCTCCGCTCCGAGCTGACCGTGCTGCTGGGCCTGCTCGAGGGCCTCGCCAGTGCCGACCCGCCGCTGATCGTGAGCGGCCCGCCGGGCGACCGGCTCTCGGTGACCCCGTGGCAGTCGCTGCGCACGGCCGTGGAGAAGGCCGGGCGCAAGGCGGAGCTGCGCGTCGTCGAGGACCAGGTGGACGCCGTCGTCTGCGCGTACGTCGCGCTGTTCGCGACCCGGCAGCCCGAGCGCACCACGACGTACGGCGACTTCGCGACCGGGTACGTCGTCACGCCGACGCTGCCCGACGACCTGGTGCCGACGCCGCGCGGACCCCGGATCGCCCCGAAGACCAGCGACCCCGGCGGCTCGGCGGTCCGCGAGTACGCCGAGCTGCAGCCCGCGCTGCGGCTCGCGGCCGACGAGTTCGTGCGGCTGGTGACCGCGATCCTCGACGACGCGGGCATCAACTACCTGAACGTCACCGGCCGCGCGAAGTCGGTCGCGTCGTTCGCGGCCAAGGCGGCCCGCACCGTCGACGGCCGGCCGGCGTACCAGGACCCGCTGCGCGAGATCACCGACCAGATCGGGGTCCGGGTGATCACCTACGTGCACCGCGACGTCGAGGCGGTGGCCAACCTGCTCGACGACCAGATCGTCGTCTACGACGACCGCGACCTGGGCCGCGAGACCGCGAGCGAGGGGCGGTTCGGCTACGCCAGCAGGCACCTGCTCGTCGGGCTCGACGCGGCCCGCGAGCACCAGGCGGAGCACGAGCCGCTGAGGGGCCGGCGCGCGCAGGTGCAGATCCGCACGGTGCTGCAGCACGCGTGGGCGGAGTTCGAGCACGACATCCGCTACAAGGGCACCATCCCCGACGAGCACGTCTCCGACTTCGACCGCCGCTTCACGCTGGCGGCCGGCCTCCTCGAGCTCGCCGACCACGAGTTCTCCACGATCCGCGACCGGCTGCTGGCCGGGATGACCGGCCCCGGGCCGGGGCCCGAGGACGACGACCCGCGGATCAGCCCTCGCGAGCTCGCGGCGTTCCTGGCCGGGCAGTACGCCGACTCCGGGTGGTCGCGCACCGACCACTACACGTGGATCTCCGGCCTGCTCCTGGAGCTGGGCGTCACGTCGCTGGCCGAGCTCGGCGACACCCTGCGCCAGGTGGACGCCGACGAGCTCACCCGGCGGATGGACTACCGGCACCCACCCGGCGCCGTACGCCGGCTCGACGACGCGCTGCTGTGGGCGTACGGCGACACCTACATCGCCCTGCGCGGCAACGCCGACCGGGCACCCGCGCTGCGCGCCCGCCTGGAGAAGATGGGCGGCACCGGTTGACGCCTCGGAGCACGGGGTCGCGACTACGACGACGGCTCGTACACCTCGACGTCGCACCGGGAGACTTCATCTCGTACGACCCGCCGTGGGACGCGTGGGACCACGACACGTAGCACCCGGTCGGTCAGCGCTCGCCGAAGTAGAAGCCCGCGGCGAGGTCGTCGAGCAGTCCGGGGTGGGTGGGCTCCCAGCCGAGCACCTCGCGGGTGCGGACGGCGGACGTGGGGTTGTCGAGCGACACGAACGAGGCCAGGAACCCCACGTGCGCGGGCGCTGCCTCGGCGTCGATCGACCGGACGGGCACGTCGAGTCCGCGGCCGATCGCCTCGGCGATCCGACGGAGCTCGATGCCCTCGTCGCCGACGGCGTGCAGGCGGCTCCCGGCCGGTGCGGACTCCAGCGCGAGGCGGTACAGGTGCGCGGCGTCGCGGGTGTGCACGGCGGGCCAGCGGTTGGTCCCCTCGCCGACGTACGTCGAGACGCCGTGCTCGCGCGCGAACCCGATCAGGGCGGGGACGAACCCGTGGTGGTCGAGGTCGCTGTGCACGGTGGGTGGCAGCCGCACCACCGAGGACCGCACCTGCTTGTCGGCGAGGCCGACGACGAAGTTCTCCGCGTCCACGCGGTAGCCACCGGGCAGCACGACGTCCTCGGTGCCGAGGCGGCCGGGCGCCGCCATCGCGAGCAGGCCGGTCCCGGAGGTGCCGACGAGCGGCTTGTCCGTGCCGGCCAGGGCGGAGCCGAGGACCTCGAGGGCGGCCAGGTCGCTGGCCGCCGCGCCCTGCAGGTCGCCCGCCTGCATCGCGTCGTGCCGGAACGCGAGGTGGACCACGCCGTCGGCGGCCCTCGCCGCGGTGTCGAGGGCGTCGAGGTCGTCGAGGTCGCCGCGTACCGCCTCGGCTCCCCAGCCGGTGAGGCGGGCCGCGGACTCGTCGGACCGGGCCAGTCCGGTGACGGTGTGGCCGTGGGCGAGCAACTCGGGGACGAGGGCGGACCCGACGTGGCCGGAGGCGCCGGTGATGAAGACGTGCATGTCAGCTCCCAGTGATGTCATGGTGTGACATCACCCTAGCACTCTGATGTCACACCATGACATCGGATACCCTTCTCAGCCATGGCACGGTGGGAGCCCGACGCCGAGGGGCGGCTGCGCGACGCGGCGATGGCGCTGTTCACCGAGCGCGGGTACGACGCCACGACGGTCGGCGACATCGCCGAACGAGCCGGGGTGACCGCCCGCACCTTCTTCCGCTACTTCGCCGACAAGCGCGAGGTGCTGTTCGCGGGCTCGGACGACCTCGAGCGGCTGATGGTCACGGGCCTGACCGCCGCACCCGCGTCGGCAGGGCCGATGCAGGCGGTGGCCGCGGGCCTGTGCGCGTCGGGGGAGATGTTCGCCGGCCGGCGCGACTTCGCTCGTCGCCGCCAGGCCGTGGTGGCGGCGTCACCCGTGCTGCGCGAGCGAGAGCTGATCAAGATGGCCACGCTCGCCACCGCGCTCTCCGACGCCCTCCGTGACCGGGGGGTCGCGGCCGAGGTCGCCTCGCTCGCCGCGGAGACCGGCGTGGCGGTCTTCCGGGTCGCGTTCGAGCGCTGGGTGACCGACCCCGGCGGCCCGGACCTGGCCGAGGTCGTGCGCACGACCCTCGCCGACCTGGCCGACCTCACCCCGGGGTGAAGCGCGCGCGGGCATGCCGGGCGAGTGCCGGGGGTACGCCTCACGCCATGACCGACCCCAGCCCCTCCGCCCCGGTCGCGGAGGCGACGGCGCAGCACGTCGTCGACGTCGGCGTCGTCGCCGTGGTCGAGCACGAGGTGGTGGCGCCGGAGGTCCTGGTCCCCGGGCTCGCGGCGCGGCTGCGCGCGCGCTTCCCCTCGGTCCGGTGGCGGGTCGTCGCCCTCGACGCCCCGGACCGCGCGCCGCGTCCGGCCACGCTGCAGGCCCTGCTGACCCTCGGCCGGCGACGCCTGCTGGACAACGACCTCGACGTGGTGCTGGTCCTCACCGACACGCCGGCCGTGTGGCGCCGTCGGCGGCTGCGCGCGCACGTGAGCCCGGTCCAGCAGACCGCGGTGCTGCATGTCGCCGACGGCAGCGACGAGACCCTCGACGAGGCCGCTCGGCTGCTGCTCGCGACGGTGGGGCTCGACGACGATGACGACGTCGACGTGCTGCACCAGCTCGCCGCGGCCGAGCCGGGCGACGGTCCGGCTCGCGGGCGCGCCCTGCTGGGCAGCGTGAAGCTGCTGTTCACGCTGGTCCGGCAGAACCGGCCGTGGCTGATGACCGCGCACCTCTCCAAGACGTTGACGGGGGCGTTCGCCGCGTCCTTCCTCGCGGTCGTGACGCCGGACTTCTGGCTGCTCGCGGACCGGATGACGGCCGTCCGGCTCGCCACCGTCACGGCCGTCGCGCTGGCCGTGCTGTGCGGCGTCCTGGTGCTCGGCGGCGGGCTGCGGGAACGAGCCGGCAGCGGTGCGGCGCGGCGCACCGTGCTGTTGCACAACGCCGCGGTCTGGATCAGCGTGGCCGTCGGCGTGGCGACCCTGTACGTCGGTCTCGCCGCGGTCGACCTGCTCGTGAGCGTCGTGGTGCTACCGCACCGGCTCCTCGCCGAGACCCTCGGCCACCCCGCGTCGTGGACGACCGTGCTCCGCGTCGGCGCGCTGACCAGCACCGTGGCCCTGGTCGGCTCGGTGTTCGGCGCGGGGCTCGAGGACGACGAGGACGTGCAGGAGGCGACGTACACCGGGTCCGACGAGGCGACGTACGCCAACGGCTGAGGCTCAGGAGGTGAGGGTGTCCTCGTTGAGGTGCCACGACCGGGCGAAGAGGTACAGGCCGAAGCAGCCGATGCCGAGCCCGACGACCACCACGGCGATGCTTCCGGCGGAGTGGCCGAGGACCTCGTACAAGGACTGGTCGAGCCCGCCGGCCTTGTCGGCGTCGCGGGTGACCGCGATGATCCCGAGCAGGACCCCGATCACCACGAACGCCAGGCCCTTCACGACGTACCCGACCTGACCGAGCACCACGATCGGCACGCGTCGGTCGGCGTTCCGAGCCGTGCTGTCGAGCTGGTCCACGAAGCCCTTGGCGACCCCGAAGCCGGCGAGCCCGATGCCGATCGCGACCATCACCACGCCGACGGCGACCAGCAGCGCGGCTCCGGCCGGCGCGTTGAGCACCCGCTCGGTGGTCGACTCGGGTGAGCGCCGGGACGCATTGGTGCCCTGCGCGGCGAACTTCGCCGACGCGACCGCGAAGTAGCCGTAGGCGACCACCCGGCAGCCGGCGCCCAGCCGCATCGCGAGCCGCTTCAGGCCGTCGTCGTCGCGGTAGCCGACGGCGGCGGCGATCAGCTGCCACACCGCCAGGGCGGCGAACAGGAACGCCAGTGCCGTGAGCAGCACCCGCCCGAGCGCGTCGTCGGCCAGCTGCGCGAGCGCCCCCTGGCCGGTCGCCGAGGCGGAGCCCTGACCGGGATCGTGACCGGCGACCAGCGCGAGCGCCACCCAGGCCAGCAGCAGGTGCACCGCGCCGTACCCCACCAGTCCGGCGCGCACCGACCACTCGAGCAGCGTGCTCCGGCGTGCCCGCCGCTCCACCTGCACCGACGTGTCACCCACAGGCCCGCCCCTCCCGTCCGCTTCGCCTTGCTGATGAGCGCGTACCCAGCAGAACGTCGGTCAGGCGGGTGAGGTCTCGTCGATCTGGTCGCGGAGCTCGTCGAGGATCCGGGTCAGCAGCCGGGACACCTGCATCTGCGTGACGCCGATGGCGCGGCCGATCTCCGACTGGGTGCAGCCGTCGAAGAACCGCATCCGCAGGATGACCCGGTCCCGCTCGGACAGCCGCCGGACAGCCGGCGCCAGCATCAGGCGGGCCTCGGCGGCGTCCCGGCCGTCGACCCGCTCGTCCGGGATCACGTCGCTCAGGGGCGCCGCCGACGAGTCCGACGTGGTGGCCATCGGGGCGTCGTAGTGGGTGGGGCTGAAGCAGCCCTGGTCGTCCACCGTGAGCGCCTCCACCACCTCGTCGACATGGACGTCCAGGCGGTCGGAGATCTCGCGTGGGCGCGGAGACCGGCCGAGCTCCTGGGTCAGGTCCTCGATGACGCGGGCGATCTTGGACTGCAGCTCCTGCAGCCGGCGTGGTGGCCGGATCGTCCAGCCGGCGTCGCGGAAGTGCTTGCGGACGTGCCCGCGGATCGTCGGCGCCGCGTAGGACAGGAAGCCGGTGAGGATCTGCAGTCCCGTCTGGGTGACCCGCAGCTCTTGGAGCAGCTCGTCCCAGTTCCGGTCGACCGGTCGTACGTCGGTCATCGCAGCGGCCTCCCGCCCCGGGTCGGAGCCGGTCCCGGCTCCACGACCGGCCGGCTCCGTCGCCGGACCACCTGCACGGCCCGCGCGACCATGCTCAGAAGCCTCGTCATCACCTGCCGCCCTTCTCGCGTCGGGCGGTTTGGTACCCGTGCCCCTCCCGACCATGCAGCCGCCCTGGTCCGGATTAGCGCGGTGAGCTCGCGCCGGGTGCGGCGCCCCTCCGGGATGAGGCGCGTCATCCACACGTGGAACATCGCGGTGACCTCGTGCACGTGCAGGTCCGCGTCGGCCGCGTCGGCACGTGCGGCGAACGTGCTCACCGCGGGCCGCAGGATGTCGTTCCTGCCGACGTACACGTCGAGGGGTGGCAGACCGCGCAGGTCTGCGTCGACGGGGCTCACCAGCCGGTCCGTCGGGTCGCGGTCGCCGGCCCACCACCGGCCCGCGGCCCGCAGGCCGGACTCGGCGAGCATCGGGTCGGAGGCCTCGAGGTCGGCGACCTCCGGCTGGCTCAGCGTGGCGTCGAGCCACGGGGACAGCGCCACCACGCCGGCGACCGGGTGACCGGCGCCGTCGCGCAGCCGGGCGGCGAGCCCGAGCACGAGGGCGCCGCCGGCCGAGTCGCCCATCAGCACCAGCGGCAGGACGGGCGGCTCGGCGCTCAGGTCGGTGACCAGCTCGAGGAGCCAGGGCAGGACGTCGTCGACGGTGGCCTCCGGCGCGAGCGGGTAGGCGGGTACGACGACCTCGGCCGGCGCCGCGGTGAGCGCGCGGACCAGTCGCCAGTAGTCGGAGGTCAGCGGGTGCACGTAGCCGCCGCCGTGCACGTACAGCACGCGGGCGAGGGGTGCACGTCCTCGCGGCCGGGCGGTCCACACGGTGGCCCCGCCTCGCGAGCTGGTCGTCACGTCCAGCCGCAGCCTGGTGAGCCGGGTCGGGGCGCAGTCGCCGGAGCGCTGCCGCTCGCGCGCCTGGTCCAGCGTGTGCCGCGCTCCGTCGAACGCCTGCTTGTCCCGACCGAGCCACATGCCCTTCTCGTAGAGCCGCGTGTACCGGCTCGGCGGTCGTCCGTCCACGTCCCAGCGCATGTCCACGTCGTTACCCCGAGGCTCGCGATCCAGCACCCGCCAAGAACTGCGCTGGGCCGCCGCCTACCACCCACTCGCGCAGGGCCTCTGAGGTGCCTGCGTACGAGAGAAACACCGGACCGGAGAACCCTCTCGTCCGAGGAACCATGAGGAGAAGAACAGTGCGAAGGTTGATCGCAACAGTCGCCGGCGTCGCCCTGGCCCTGAGCCTCGCGGCGTGCGGCGGCAACGGGTCGGGAGCGGTGACAAGGGCACCATCGGCGTCGCGATGCCCACGAGGTCGTCGGAGCGCTGGATCGCCGACGGCAACAACATCAAGAAGCAGCTGGACGAGCAGGGCTACGAGGTCGACCTGCAGTACGCCGAGGACAGCGACATCCTGGTGATCTCTCATCGCCCTGGCGGCGATCGTCGTGCTGTTCCAGGTCACCACGGAGGGCGTGCTGCTGCGGCCGCTGAACCTCACCAACCTGCTGACCCAGAACAGGCCGCCGACGGTGGCGAAGCTCGTGGTGATCGTGGTCGTCGTCATGGCGTTCGCATTCCTGCTCGCGCAGTACCGCGGCCTGCCGATCGTCGGGCTGATCCTGTTCGTGCTGATCGGCGTCTACGGGTTCGCCATGCAGCGCACCATCGTCGGCCGGCACGTCTACGCCATCGGCGGCAACGTCGAAGCGGCCACGATGTCCGGCGTCAAGACCAAGAAGATCGACTTCCTCGTGCTCACCAACATGGGCCTGCTCGCCGCGCTCGCCGGGATGGCGTTCACCGCCCGGCTGACCGCCGCGAACCCCAAGGCCGGCGTGAACTTCGAGCTCGACGCGATCGCCGCGGCGTTCATCGGCGGCGCTGCCGTCACCGGTGGTGTCGGCACCGTCGTGGGCGCGATCATCGGTGGCTTCGTGATGGGCGTGCTGAACAACGGCATGTCGCTGATGGGCGTGCCGATCGACTGGCAGCAGGCGGTCAAGGGCCTGGTGCTGCTGGCCGCGGTCGCCTTCGACGTCTGGAACAAGAAGCGCACGTCCGTCGGCGGAGGCGCGGGAGCGGAGGAGTCCGCGACCACGGCGCCGCCACCGGAGGAGCTGCTCGAGGAGATCGAGGCCGGGCAGGCACCGGGGACCGAGGTCCGGACCTAGCGCCTGGCCTCAGCCGGGCACCGCGTCGGCACCGAACGGGGCGCCGTGGTCGGGCACGATCAGCGACGGACCGAGCTCGAGCAGCCGTGAGCGGGAGAGCTCGAGCGCGACCTGGTCCTCGGCCCGCGGGTCCTGGACCGGCCCCTGCTCGGACCACCACAGGTGCGTGCAGGCGACCAGCCCGTCGGAGGTCTCGACCAGGGTGGTGACGTCCTGGGCCGAGTGCCCGGGCGTGGCCATCAGCCGCACCGACCCGGAGACCTGGAAGCCGTCGGCCTGCCGGTCCGTCCAGGTGTCCCGCTCGTAGATCGCCCAGTGGTCGTGGAAGCGGGCCCGCTCGAACAGGGCCGCGTTGAGCGTGTGGTCGGGGTGGTGGTGGCTGAACACCACGTCGCCGACGTCAGCCGGGTCCACGCCCAGGGCGGCGAGCGGGTCGAGGATCGTGCTGCGGTCGGACACCATCCCGGGGTCGACGACGATCGCCCGGCCCTCGTCGAGGATGGCCACGACGGTGCTCGCCACTCGTTCGTGGGCGTAGCCGGCGCAGAGCACGTGCACCTCGGCGGTCATCCCGCCATCGTGCCACGCGGCCGACGCCTGCCCTTCGGCCCGAGTCGTGGGACCGAGGTCCCTGGTCGCCCGCCCGTCGCGCCGGAAGGCTGAGAGCGCACGACGAGCAGCCGGGAGGCGACCATGTGGGTGCGGGACGTGATGACGTGCGAGCCGGTGTCGGTGCGCCCCGAGACGGCGATCAAGACCGCGCTGCGGCTGCTCGACCGTTACGCCGTGACGTCGCTGCCCGTCGTCGACGCGGCGGGTCGGCTGGTCGGCGTGCTGAGCGAGGCGGACGTGCTGCGCGACGCCGTCCGGCCCGACGTACGCAACCGGATGGTGCTGGCCGAGGGCGACCCGCCGGCGCGACCGCGCTGCGCCGCCGACGTGATGTCGACGCACCCGGTCAGCGTGCGCCCCGAGACCGACCTGGCCGACGCCGTCGAGCTGATGACGTCGTCGGCGATCAAGAGCCTGCCCGTGGTCGACGCGCGGGCCCGGGTGGTCGGCATGGTGTCGCGCCGCGACGTCGTGCACAGCGTGGCCACCTCCGACGAGGACGTCGAGCGGGCCGTCGTGGCGATGTTCGGGTTCCTCGGCGTCGACTGGCTCGTCGATGTCAACAACGGGGTCGCGCGCGTCGAGGGGCCGGCCGGCGCCAAGGAGCAGGCGCTGGCCGAGACCGCCGTACAGACGGTCCCCGGCGTGATCGGCGTGACAGTCACCTGAGGAGGTCGTCATGCGAGCACTGGTCGTGTACGAGTCGATGTGGGGCAACACCCGCGCCGTGGCGGAGGCCGTCGGCGCGACGCTCGCGGGCCGGATGGAGGTCCGGGTCGCGGACGTCGGGGAGGTGCCCGCGGGCGAGGTGGCGGAGTACGACCTCGTGGTCGCCGGCGCCCCCACGCACGCGTTCTCCCTCAGCCGTGCGTCGACGCGGCAGGCGGCGCTCGAGCAGGGTGCACCGGAGTCGTCGTCGACCTACGGGCTCCGCGAGTGGATCGCGGCCCTGCCCGCGCCCACCGACACCCGCGTCGCCTGCTTCGACACCCGCGTGGAGCGAGTCCGGAACCTGCCCGGCTCCGCCGCCCGGAAGGCCGCCCGGCTGCTGCGCAGGGCCGGATGGGACGTCGTCGCCCGGCAGAGCTTCTACGTCAGCGACACCGCCGGTCCGCTGCTGCCGGCCGAGGTGGACCGGGCGTCCGCCTGGGCGGGAACGCTGGTGGGTGCGCGCGTGTGACGTGGCCGACCGAGGACGAGTGCTGGCGGCTGCTGCGCGAGAACGTGCTGGGCCGGGTGGCCTTCGAGGTCGACCACGTCGACCTGGACCGGCACCTGGACCGGCACCGGGGCTGGAGCGTGCTGGTGCTCGGGTCGATCGGGCCCACCTACGTACCGGGGCTGCCGTCGTCGTCACTCCGGTCCCGCCGAGGAGTCAGTCCGGTCCCGCCGAGGAGTCAGTCCGGTCCCGCCGAGGCGTCAGTCCGGTCCCGCCGAGGCGTCAGTCCGGTCCCGCCGAGGAGTCAGTTCGGTGCCGCCGAGGAGTCAGTCCGGTCCCGCAAGACACGGCTGACGCTTCGGCGGTGCACGAGTGACTTCTCGGCGGGGCACGGGTGACTTCTCGGCGGGGCACGGGTGACTTCTCGGCGGGGCACGGGTGACTTCTCGGCGGGGCACGGGTGACTTCTCGGCGGGGCACG
>JABFXA010000388.1 GCA_013361955.1 Nocardioidaceae bacterium | reverse complement strand
AGCAATCGCGCGCCGAGGGCGCTCAGCGCCATCCGGCCCGGGGCCAGCACCAGCAGCAGCCAGCCCGCGACCACCCAGCCCCAGGACACGGTGGGCAGCCACGGCAGGGCGTAGAGGGACGCCAGCAGGTTGCAGCCGGCGATCACCCAGGTCAGCCAGCGCAGCCCGGACAGCAGCCGCAGCGGCACCGTGCAGACCACCTGGCCGACCTGGGTCTTCGACGGCGTCGGCCGGACCCGGCGGTCGGTGGTGCTGGTCGGCGTGGTCATCGCGTCGAGGGCGTCGGAGAGCCGGCCGACGGTCGGGTTCTCGTAGAGGTCGGCGACGGTGATCTCGGGGTGCGTCGAACGCCGCCGCGAGACCACCTGGGCGGCGGTCAGGCTGCCGCCGCCGAGGTCGAAGAAGTCGTCGCCGGGGCCGCGCACGACCGCGCCCAGCACGTCGAGCCAGAGGTCGGCCACCCACGCCGCGGTGCCGGACAGCTCGGCGTCCGGCGCGCCGTCCGACGCGGCCCGGGGCAGCGGCCACGGCAGCGCGTCGCGGTCGATCTTCCCGGACGTGCGGGTCGGCAGGTCCGTCACGACCGCGAGCCGCGGCACCAGCGCGGCCGGCATCTCCGCGCGCAGCCGCTCGGTGGCCGTGACCGCGTCGAACCCGTCCTGCACCGCGACGTACCCGACCAGCAGCTGGTTGCCGGCCCGGCTCCGGCGGACCGCCGCCGCGGCGCCGACCACGCCGTCCAGCCCGAGCAGCGCGCTGTCCACCTCGCCGAGCTCGATGCGGCGGCCGCCGAGCTTGACCTGGTCGTCCGCGCGGCCCGCGAACACCAGGCCCTCGCCGTCGAAGCGGACCATGTCGCCGCTGCGGTAGGCGCGCTCCCAGCCGAGGGTCGGCATCGGTGCGTACTTCTCGGCATCCTTCGCCGGGTCGAGGTACCGCGCCAGCCCGACGCCACCGATGATCAGCTCGCCGACCTCACCGTCGGTGACCGGGCTGCCGGAGCCGTCCACGACCGCCAGGTCCCAGCCGTCCAGCGGCAGGCCGATGCGCACCGGGCCGTGGTCGAGCAGTGGGGCGCCGCAGGAGACCACGGTGGCCTCCGTCGGGCCGTAGGTGTTCCAGACCTCCCGGCCACCGCGCGCCAGCCGCTCGCCGATCTCGGGCGGGCACGCCTCGCCGCCCATGATCAGCAGGCGGACCCGCTCCAACGACTCGGTCGGCCACAGCGACACGAGCGTCGGCACCGTCGACACCACCGTGATGTCGTTGGCGACCAGCCACGGCCCGACGTCGACGCCGCTGCGCACCAGCGAGCGCGGTGCCGGGACCAGGCACGCCTCGTGCGCCCAGGCCAGCCACATCTCCTCGCACGACGCGTCGAAGCCGACCGACAGCCCGGCCATCACCCGGTCGGTCGGGCCGATGGGCGCGTCCAGCAGGAACAGCCGCGACTCCGCGTCGACGAACGCCGCCGCCGAGCGGTGCGTGACCGCGACGCCCTTGGGCTTGCCGGTCGAGCCGGAGGTGAAGATCACCCAGGCGTCGTCGCCCGGCTGCACCGGCGCGGGCTGCCGCGCCGGACCCGGTGGCCGGCGCAGGCCGAGCACCAGGCCGTTGCCCACGACCGCGGCCACGTCTGCCTCGTCGAACACCAGCCGCGCGCGCTCGTCGGGGTCGTCCGCGTCGACCGGTACGTACGCCGCTCCCGCGGCGAGCACGCCGAGGACCGCGACGTACAGCTCGACGGCGCCGGACCGGACCCGGATCCCGACCTTGTCGCCGCGGCCGACGCCGGCGGCGTGCAGCGTCCCGGCGAGGTCGTCGGCGGCCTGGTCGAGCTCGGCGTAGGTGAGCACCTCGACGCCGTTGTCCACCGCCGCGGCGTCGGGGGAGGCCCCGACCGAGTCCCGGAACACGTCGACGAGGGTCCGCGCGGGCGGCGCCAGCGGACCCCGTCGGAGGTGCTCGCGACCGGCCGGTGACGGTTCGGTGTCGACAGCCACGTGCCGAGTCTGCCGCCGCCAGGTGAACACCGGGCCACCCGTTCGGACTAGTCAGAGGTGGTTGCAGTGACCATCGGTGTTACCAAGGAGCAACCCGAACAACCCATACCCACATAGTCATCTTTCGGTCCGATGGCCTACGTTCTGTTGGCATGAGTCTCACCGCCGAGTCGCCGCAGGCGGCGTCGAGGCCGCCCGGCGATGCCCTGGTCGTCCTGGACCACGTCGACAAGTGGTTCGGCGACCTGCACGTCCTGCAGGACATCAACCTGTCGATCCGGCGCGGCGAGGTGGTGGTGGTGATCGGCCCGTCCGGGTCGGGCAAGTCCACGCTGTGCCGCACGGTGAACCGCCTGGAGACCATCGACAGCGGCACCATCTCCCTCGACGGCCGGCCGCTGCCCGCGGAGGGCAAGGAGCTCGCGAGGCTGCGCGCCGAGGTCGGCATGGTGTTCCAGAGCTTCAACCTGTTCGCGCACAAGAGCATCCTCGAGAACGTCACCCTCGGCCCGGTCAAGGTGCGCGGGGTGCCCAAGGCCGAGGCCGAGGAGAAGGCCCGCCGACTCCTCGACCGGGTGGGCGTCGGCGCGCAGGCGTCGAAGTACCCGGCGCAGCTGTCCGGCGGCCAGCAGCAGCGCGTTGCCATCGCGCGCGCCCTGGCCATGGAGCCCAAGGTGATGCTCTTCGACGAGCCGACCTCCGCGCTCGACCCGGAGATG
Source organism: Nocardioidaceae bacterium (assembly GCA_013361955.1). Lineage (GTDB taxonomy): Bacteria > Actinomycetota > Actinomycetes > Propionibacteriales > Nocardioidaceae > Nocardioides_B. The sequence continues at coordinate 17,338 of JABFXA010000388.1, read as the reverse complement.
ATCAAGGAGGTCCTCGACGTGATGGTCGACCTCGCCCGGGGCGGCATGACGATGGTCGTGGTCACCCACGAGATGGGCTTCGCCCGGACGGCGGCCAACCGGGTCGTGTTCATGTCCGACGGCCAGATCGTCGAGGAGAACGAGCCCGAGACCTTCTTCACCGACCCGCGGTCCGACCGCGCCAAGGACTTCCTCGGGAAGATCCTCAAGCACTGATCGATCCCCAGACCCGGCCCAGGGGGAGAGCCTCGGCCGCCTAGCAAGGAGAAGTCATGCGATTCACCAGAAGCAGGACCCTGCTCGCCGCTGCCGGCCTGACGCTCGCCGGAGCGCTGTCCGCGTGCGGCAACGCGGGAGGCAGCGACTCGGAGTCCACCGACGTCAACGTCGAGGAGAACGCCGCCGACAGCTTCGAGGACGGCACCCGGATGAAGGAGCTCGCCCAGGACGGCAAGATCACCATCGGGGTCAAGTACGACCAGCCGGGGATCGGCTTCAAGGGCGCCGCCGACGACGCCCCGACGGGCCTCGACCCGGAGATGGGCCGCATCCTCGCCGCCTCGCTCGGCATCGACGACCAGGACATCACCTGGAAGGAGACGATCTCCGACAACCGGGAGCCGTTCCTCCAGAAGGGCGAGGTCGACCTGGTGATCGCGTCGTACTCCATCACCGACGAGCGCCGCCAGATCGTCGGCCAGGCGGGCCCCTACTACGTCACCGGCCAGCAGCTGCTGGTCAAGAAGGGCAGCGACATCAAGGGCCCCGACGACGTCAAGGGCAAGTCGGTGTGCTCGGTGACCGGCTCGACGTCGCTGGAGCAGATCGAGGCCAAGGGCGCCAAGGCGCGCGGCTTCGACACCTACTCCGAGTGCCGCGACCAGCTGCTCGACGGCAGCGTCGACGCCGCCACCACCGACGGCGCAATCCTGCTCGGCTACGCGGCCGAGGACCCGGACAACCTCGAGGTGGTCGGCCCGACGTTCTCCGAGGAGCGCTACGGGATCGGCTACTCCAAGGACAGCCCGGAGATGTGCCAGTGGATCGTCGACACGCTGAAGAAGGCGGAGGACGACGGCACCTGGGACAAGGCGTTCGAGGCCACGCTCGGCAAGTCCGGCGTGGACACCCCGACGCCCCCCGAGATGGACGCCTGCCCGTCCTCCTGACGAGCAGCACGAGTGACCGGGTGAGGGTGGCCGCCGCGGCCACCCTCACCGCATGACGGACGGAGGTGGACCGCACGTGGACTGGCTGGCCGACGGCTACGGCCTGGTGCTCCGGGCGTTCCTGCTGACCATCGAGCTCGGGGTCGTCGCGGGCGTCTTCTCGATGCTGCTCGGCGTGCTGCTGGCCGCCGCCCGGGTCGGCCCGGTGGCGGTGCTGGCGAAGGCGGCCGCGACGTACGTGCTGGTGTTCCGCAACACCCCGCTGCTGATGGTGTTCGTCTTCGTGTTCGTCGCGCTGCCGAAGGTCGACATCCCCCAGCTGTCGTTCTTCGCCAAGGGCGTGCTGGCGTTGACGCTGTACACGTCCGCGTTCGTCTGCGAGGCGGTGCGGTCCGGCGTGAACTCCGTGCCGCTCGGCCAGGCCGAGGCGGCCCGCGCCGTCGGCCTGACGTTCGGCCAGACGATGCAGGAGGTGGTGCTCCCGCAGGCGATGCGGGCCGCGCTGCCGCCGCTGGCCAGCGTGCTGATCGCGCTGATGAAGAACACCTCGGTCGCCGCGGCGTTCGGCCTCATCGAGGCCACCGCGCGGATGCGGTTCTTCACCAACGACAACGCCGACGTCCGGACGGTGATCTTCCTGGTGTTCGCGATCGGTTACGTCGTGATCGTCGAGCTGATGTCCGCGGGTGCCTTCACCCTCGAGCGGCGCTGGCGGGTGGCCCGATGACCGCCGGGGTGCTGTTCGACGCACCGGGTCCGCGCACCCGCGCGCGGCACCGGGTCTACACCGTGCTGGCGTCGGTGGTCCTGCTGGTCGTGGCCGCCCTGGTGGTGTGGCGGCTGGCCGAGGCGGGCCAGTTCGCCTACGACCTGTGGGAGCCGTTCGTCACGCCCGTCTACATGAAGGCGCTGCTCGTCGACGGTCTCCTCAAGACGTTGCAGATGGCCTTCACCGCGGTGACCCTCGCGGTCGTGTTCGGGGTGCTGTTCGGGGTCGGCAAGCTGTCCGACCGCGGCTGGGTGCGCTGGCCGTGCACGATCGTCGTGGAGTTCTTCCGCGCGGTGCCGGTGCTGCTGCTGATGATCTTCATCTTCTTCAGCTACGGCATCGGCGACGGCTTCGGGTCGTACTGGTCGGTGGTCATCGCGCTCACCCTGTACAACGGCGCGGTCCTCGCGGAGGTGTTCCGGGCCGGCATCGAGGCGGTGCCGCACGGGCAGAGCGAGGCGGCGTACGCCCTCGGCATGCGCAAGACCCAGGTGATGACCTCGATCCTGCTGCCGCAGGGCGTGAAGATCATGCTGCCGGCAATCATCAGCCAGTGCGTGGTGGCGCTGAAGGACACCAGCCTCGGCTACTACATCCTGGCGCCGGGCCTCACCGCGGTCGGCAAGCAGATCTACGGCGAGTTCCAGAACCAGCTGCAGACCGCGATCGTGGTCTCGGCGCTCTACATCGCCTGCAACCTGGTGCTGACCGCGGTCGCCACCTGGGTGCAGCACCGGCTGGTGGGGGAGCGGCGCCAGCTCGAGGTCGGCGGGCTCGGCCTGCCGGCGCAGACCGGGGAGGCCGGCGGCGCCGGGCACGGCCACCCGTAGCTTTGGTAAGTTCCTGCTTACCAGGAGGTGAGCGGGGTGGACGTCGGCGCAGCCCTGTCCGCGGTGGCGGACCCGACCCGGCGGGCGATCTGCCAGCAGCTCGCCCACGGGCAGGCGACCACCGGGCAGCTCGCCGCGCTGTTCCCGATCAGCCGGCCCGCGGTCTCGCAGCACCTCAAGGTGCTCCGCGACGCGGGCCTGGTGCGGTCCGTCGGGCCGGGCCGGCTCAGCGCCTACGAGCTCGACCCGGCACCACTGCTGGAGATCGAGGCCTGGGCGCGGGCGGTCGCCGGGAGCGACCCCGACGCGCGCTGAGCGCTCACCCCGCGGCGGGCACGACCTCCTGCTGCGAACGCTCGATCACCCACTGCAGCTCGCCGCGCAGCCGCTCGAGGTCGGCGAGGTCCACGCCCAGCCGCTCGACCACGGCGGCCGGCACCCGCAGCGCCTCGGCCCGCAGCTCCCGGCCGCGCGGCGTCAGCGTCACGTGCACGACGCGCTCGTCGGGCCGGTGCCGCCCACGGTGCAGGTAGTCCTGCGCCTCTAGCCGCCGCAGCAGCGGCGAGAGCGTCGCCGGCGTCAGCTGCAGGGCGGCGCTCAGCTCGCCGACGGTCATCGAGTCGTGCTCCCACAGCGCCAGCATCACCAGGTACTGCGGGTGGGTCAGCCCCATCGGCTCGAGCAGCGGGCGGTACAGCGCGACCACGTTGCGCGCGGCGACCGCGAGCGCGAAGCACACCTGCTCCTCGAGGGCCAGCGGGTTCACGGGCGGCGCTGTGGGGTCGGTCATACCGCGTAGTGTACAAACTGTTCGTGCACTAAACTTCTGGTCGTGACCGAGCCGCGCCGCCCCCGCCACCTGCTGGACCCGGCGGACCTGCACCGCAGCCACCTGGCGACGCAGGGCACCCAGCACTCGCTGAGCACCGTGCAGCGCTGGGTGATGTCCGTGCTCGTGGTCACCACGATCGTGCACTTCTCCCTCGGCCTGGCGATCGCCGCGGTCGTCATCGACGACAGCCGGCTGGACGCCCGCATCGGCCTCAACGTGATCGCCGCGGTCACCGGCGTGATGGCGGTGCTGGCGGGCCGAGCGATCCACGGCAAGCAGCTGCTCAGCCCCTGGCTCGTCCTCGGGCTGGTGCCCGGGATCGTCGGCGCGGCGGTGACGTTCGGCTAGCCCGCGCCGCCCGCGCTGAATGGATCGGCGGGCGACGGGTACCTGCTGGACAACCCCCTCACCACCGACGTTCAGCAGGACGTCCTCGCGCGACAGGAGCACGACGGACGATGGCAGACCTGACCCGCGTCCTGTTCGCCTCCCCGGCGACCGGCCTCGGCACCGTGGCCTGGCGCGGCTTCGCCGGCCTGGTGGCCGCGGCCGGCTGCCTCACGGCTCTCGTCGCGGCGCCCCCGGCGTCGGTGATCGGGCTCGCCCTGGTGGTCTCCATACCGGTGACCGTGCTCTGCGCGCTCCTGCGGGTGTCGCTCGGTGAGGGGCCGCCCGCGATCCCGCTCGGCAGCGCGGCCCTGGTCGGGATGGTGACCACCATCGGGCTGACCGGCGTCCTCGGCGCTCCGGGCATGCTGCTGCTCCTCGCCGCGGTCGGCACCCATCCGCGGGTGCTCGGTGCCGCGGCCAGCCGGCTGCCGATGAGCCGTCCCCGGCCGCTGCGAGTGGGTCGGCGGCCGGCGGGCGACCGGGTCGCCGACCTGACCACACCCGAGCTGGTGGCCGCCTGGCGGCGCAGCTACGTCGAGCTGGCCAGCGACGTGGCGCCGGGACACGTCGAGGAGGTGGTCACCCGTCGGCAGCGGTACATCGACGAGATCGAGCGGCGGCACCCGGCGGGCTTCCGGCGGTGGCTGGAGTCCGGGCCGCGGGCGGGCGGCGACCCGAGCAGCTTCCTGGAGGGCTGACCCGGGAGCGGGACATGCGCGACCGGTCCCACTCATCGGGGGGCCTCCGAGAGCGGGACCGGCCACTCATGGTCGGTGCGAGCCTGGGGGTGCACGCACCGTGTCGACCGAGCCTGGGAGTCCGCCCGATCACCACTGAGACGAAGATAGGCGGCGCGACCCGCGCCGCGCACTCGCCCGATGGTCGTAGGACCCCGGGACCGGCCGTCGTCAGTCCTCGAGCCAGGTCCTCAGTGCCGGCCGCTCGGCGCGCGAGCGCAGCCGGGCGAAGCGCTCCCGGGCCTGCTGTGCCTCGGCCTCGGCGAGGGCCTGCAGCCGGCCGTAGGTGAACGGGTCGGCGCCGTAGCGCCGGGTGTCGCTGCCGAGCCGGCGGAGCACCCCCTGCGCGATGACGGTGTCCTGGTGCTCGCCGAGCACCTGCTGCATCCGCCGTGCGGTCTTCTGGATCCGCCCCGCCGGCTTCCCGTGCACGGGTACGGCGATCTCCGCGGTGAACCGGGCCGCCCGGGCCCGCCGACGTACCTCGTGGAGCTCGGGGTCGCTCGGCTCCTCCGGCAGCTCGGCGAGGCCGCGCAGCACCTTCGTCCAGTCGTGCCTCATCGCGGCCCGGGTGGCCTCCGCGGCCGGGCCCGCGGCGTGCCCGTTCCACGGTGGACCGGCCGCGAACGCCGCTGCGTCGCGGCGGAACGCATCCCAGCGCCGGGTCTCGAACATCTCCAGCGCCGTGCACCAGCTCTCCTCCTCGGCATCGGTGAGGAGGCTCTGCACCTCGTTCGAGAGCCGGGCCCGGGTGGCGCCGTCGACCGGCTCGACGGCCAGCCGGTCGAGCAGCCAGATCCGGACCACCTCGGCGTCGCGGGCCGACCCGAGCGGGGTGCCGGCCCAGGACAGCTCGACGCGCAGGTGCTGCGGGTGGTCGCCGTCGACCAGCCCGGAGAACGTCCGCAACGACGACCGCAGGGTGCGCGAGGCGATCCGGAACCGGTGCACCGCGTCGGGCTCGCGACGCTCGACCACGCCCTGCAACGCGAGCAGGTCGCCGACCTGCTGACGCCAGACCCCGGTGAGGAGGTCGGCGGCGCTCCGGTCGGGCTCCGCGGTCGTCACCAGCAAAGGCTAGTGGCTCAGGGCCCCCTCAGTGGTCGGCGCAGCAGGGCGTCGGGTCGCGCTGCTCGAACGGCACCCAGCCCTGCTCGGCGGGGCGCACGTGCAGCACCACCCGACCGGACTGGACCAGCGGCCGCACGAAGCCCGGGGGCGACGCACCGATGCCGGACGGCTGAACGGTCAAGGAACAGCGCAACGGCCCGATCGGGGAGAGGGGGCTTCCGCATCGACGGACCAAGGGTATATTGGTAAGTCCATTCGGAAGGAAGTGCACATGCCCAAGGTCGTCTACGTCGGCTCGGACGGCGTCGCGAGCGCGGTGGACGCGGTCGTCGGCGAGTCGGTGATGGTCGCCGCCACCAAGAACGGCGTCCCCGGGATCGTGGGCGAGTGCGGCGGCAACGCCTCCTGCGGGACCTGCCACGTCTGGGTGCGCGCCCCGTACTTCGAGCAGGTCGGCCCGCCCGGCGAGGACCTGGAGGAGGACCTGCTCGACCTCGGCGTCTCGGACCGGCGCTGCAACAGCCGGCTGTCCTGCCAGATCCAGGTCACCGACGACCTGGACGGGCTCACCGTCGACGTACCGGCGGAGCAGCCGTGATCCTTGCCCATTGGGACAATGGTCTGATAATTATTCCTGTAGTGCCGACTGACGAGGTCCGGGAAGGACGCGCCCCATGCTGAGGACAGAGATCAACGAGCTGCTCACGCAGACCGGACCCGGCACCCGGATGGGCGACCTGTTCCGCCAGTACTGGATGCCGGCCCTGCTCGCCGAGGAGCTGCCCGAGAACGACTGCGCGCCGGTGCGCGTGAAGATCCTGTCCGAGCGGCTGCTGGCCTTCCGCGACAGCGACGGCCGCTACGGGCTCATCGACGAGTTCTGTGCGCACCGCGGCGTCTCGCTGTGGTTCGGCCGCAACGAGGAGTCCGGGATCCGCTGCGCCTACCACGGCTGGAAGTACGACGTGACCGGCCAGTGCGTCGAGGTGCCCTCCGAGCCGGAGACCGGCAACTTCTGCGCGAACGTGAAGCTGCGCGCCTACCCGCTGGTCAAGGTCGGCGACATCCTGTGGACCTACCTGGGCGACCCGGCGCAGCAGCCGCCGCTGCCGGAGTTCGAGTTCGTGCGGGTGCCCGACGAGCAGACCTACACCTCGAAGCGCTGGCAGGAGTGCAACTGGCTGCAGGCGCTCGAGGGCGGCATCGACTCCAGCCACGTGACCTTCCTGCACTCCGGGCAGCTCAACAGCGACCCGCTGTTCAAGGGCTCGAAGGGCAACGACTACAACAAGGGCGACCTGAAGCCGTTCTTCGAGGTGGCCGACACCGATGGCGGCCTGCTGATCGCGGCGCGGCGCAACGCCGAGGAGGGCGAGTACTACTGGCGGGTCACGCCGTGGGTGATGCCCAGCTTCACGATGGTGCCGCCGCGCGGCGACCACCCCGTGCACGGGCACATCTGGGTGCCGATCGACGACGAGAACTGCTGGGTCTACACCTTCGACTACCACCCGGTCCGGCCGCTGACCGACGACGAGCTCTCGCACATGCACGCGGGCTACGGCGTGCACAGCGAGAACGTCCCGGGCACCTACCGCCCGATGGCCAACAAGGACAACGACTACCTGATGGACCGCGAGGCGCAGCGTCGCGGCGAGCAGTTCTCGGGGGTCAAGGGCATCGCGATCCAGGACGCCTCGCTGCAGGAGAGCATGGGCCCGATCGTGGACCGCACGAAGGAGCGGCTGGTGGCCACCGACACCGGGATCATCAAGGCCCGGCAGAAGCTCCGCAAGGCGGCGCTCGCGCTCGCCGAGCAGGGCGTCACCCCGCCCGGCGTCGACCCGGAGCACCACCGGGTGCGGTCGGCGGCCATCGTGCTGCCGCACGAGCAGCCCTTCCAGGAGGGTGTCGCCGAGGCGGTCGTGGCCCGGCCGGGCGTTGCGCAGACCACGGTCTGATCGGCAAGGTCGAGACCGTCATGCAGATGCGACCCGTGCTCCTCAACAGCTGCGCCCGAGCGGCGTCGGCGGCGGAGGCGCGCTTCCGGATCGACGTACCGATCGCGCCGTCGCGGGCGACCCGGGTGGTGGCGCTCGACGAGGAGTCCGAGGCCGCCGTACGCCGGGTGGCCGAGCAGGACTGGCACCACGCCCGGTTCTACAGCGTCGGCGGCGAGGGCCTGGAGCTGACCCGCGTCGACGGCGCCACGGTGCCGCTCGTCGACGAGCTCGACGGCGTCGACGCGACCGTGCTGGTGGCCTCGAGCGACCACGGCGCGGAGGCGGCCGCCACCATCGGGGCCGCCTGCACGGTGCGCGGGATCATGACCGCCGGCCTGGTGCTGACCACCGGCGCGTCGGTGGCGGCGGCGCTCACCGCGTTGCGCCCGCACGCGCGGGTGCTGCTGGTGCCCGCCGAGGAGGAGGACCTCGCCGAGCTGCTCCGGGCCATCCGAGCATGACTGCCGTGACGCTGCCCGACCTGCAGCAGATGAAGCGCGACGGTCGCAAGATCGTCGGGGTGGTCGCCTGGGACCACCAGATGGCCCGCATCGTCGACCGGGCCGGCGTGGACGTCGTCTCCGTCGGCGACACCGTCGGGGTGAACCTCTGGGGCCAGCCAAACCCGCTCGAGATCACCATGGAGCAGGTGCTGGTGGTCGCGCAGGCGGTGCGCCGCGGAGTCTCGCGCGCGCTGCTGTCCTGCGACTTCCCCTACGGCCCGCTCCAGGAGGGTCGTGCCGTCGAGGCCGCGGTGCGGCTGGTCAAGGAGGCCGGCGTCGACGTGGTCAAGCTCGACGGCGCCTCCGACTTCCCCGAGGCGGTCGAGGGGGTGGCGCGCGCCGGCATCCCGGTCTGGGCACAGTTCGGGATCACCCCGCAGACCGCGCTGCGCTACGGGATCGCCTACTCCGCGCAGGCCGGCACCCAGGTCCCCGACGAGATGCTCGAGGACCTGGTGGCCGAGGCGAAGCGGCTGGAGTCCGCGGGCGCGTCGCTGCTGAACTTCACCAACTCCGGTCCCGTCGTGGGCGCCGCGGTCGCCGCGGCCGTCGAGATCCCCGTGCTCGGCGGCTTCGGCGGCGGTCCCTGGCTGGACGGCCGGATCCGGATGGCCACCGCGGCGATCGGCTACGCCGAGTCGAACATCGACCGGCCCGCCGACACCTACGCCAACGTCGCGCAGGTCGCGCTCGACGCCCTCACGGCATACGCCGAGGACGTCCGCGCGGGCCGGCAGGTCCGCGGCGGCATCCCGGTCCCGCCCCCGGAGGCCTGATGGCCACGGTCGAGCTCGACGGGATCCTCACCCGCTACGAGACGGTCGGCGACGGGCCCCCGCTGCTGATGTTCTCGCCGGGCGGGTTCGACTCGAACCTGGAGAGCTGGCGCTCCGTCGGCATCTACCGGCGGCTCGACCTGGTCGAGCGGCTCGCCGCCCGGCACCGGCTGGTGCTCTTCGACCGGCGCGAGTCCGGGCTGTCCGGCGGCCGCGTCGAGCGGATCTCGTGGGCGCACTACGTCCGGCAGGCGATCGGGCTCCTCGACCACCTCGGCATCGAGCGCGCACACCTGATGGGCGGCTGCGTCGGCTGCTCGACCGTCGCGGCGGTGGCCGTCGCACACCCGGAGCGGGTGGGGAGCATGGTGCTGTACTCGCCGGCCGGCGGCGTCCGCTACCGGATGAAGCAGCACGAGCGGTTCGTCCGCCACCTCGCGTACGTCGCCGAGCACGGCCTCGCCGGCGTCGTCGAGCTCGCGCACAGCCACGACGACGGGTTCAGCAAGGACCCGCGCGTGGGCCCCTGGGCCACCGTGCTGCGCACCGACCCGGCCTTCGCCGGCTCCTACGCGGGCCTCGACGTCGAGCGCTACGCCGTCACGGTGACCGGTCTGGTGCGGCTGCTGTTCGACCGTGACACCGTCCCCGGCCCGGAGCCCGAGGACCTGCTCACCCTCGACGTGCCAGCGCTCGTCGTACCGGGGGAGGACACGTCGCACGCACCCTCCGCCGCGCGCTACCTGCAGGAGTGCCTGCCGCGCGTGGAGTACTGGGACGTCCCGGTCGCGGAGCAGACCGGCGTCACCGCGCCGAAGCGGATCCTGGAGTTCCTGGCCCGCCACGGCTGAGACTGGTCCTGGACCAGCGAGGACAGGAGCGTCGGATGGCCACGATCACCGCCAGCCTCTTCACGGCACTCGACGGCGTCGTCGACCCTGGTGTCGGCAACTGGCACTTCCCGTACTTCAACGACGAGATGGGCGCCGCCGTCGACCGCACCCACGACGCGGACGTGATGCTGTTCGGCCGGGTGACCTACGACAGCTTCGCCGGCGCGTGGCCGGACCGGGAGGCCGCCGGCGAGGAGGACGCGCCGATGGCGAAGCGGCTCGGCGACATGCGCAAGATCGTCGCCTCGCGCAGCCCGCTGCACTTCACCTGGCGCAACTCCGAGCAGCTGCAGGGCGACCTGGTCGAGGTCGTCACCAAGCTCAAGGCCGACCCGGACGTCCGGCGGATCGCGCTGAGCGGCTCGGTCTCGGTGGTCCGGCAGCTGCTCGACGCCGGCCTGCTCGACGAGCTGCACCTGTTCGTGCACCCCGCGACCGCGGGCTCCGGCCTGCGGCTGTTCGAGGACGACGGCCCGGCCCGGCACCTGCGGCTGGTCTCGGCGCAGCCGTTCGGCAGCGGCGTCGTGTACCTGGTCTACGCACCCGACCCCGACCCGCCGACCGGCTCGTACGAGGACGCGCGCGAGATGCTGCCGCAGGACTGAGAGCCTGGCACGACGGACGACGGCCCTCGCCGGGGTTTCCGGGCGAGGGCCGTCGGCGTGCGGACTATCAGCTGATCAGCTCGTCCAGGTGGGCGAACTCCGACGCGTCCCCCTCGCGCACGATGCTGCGGCGCCCGTCGATCGCCACCGGGACGTCGCCGGCGACGGTGACCCGGCGCACCTCGCGGCGCTGGGTGTCGAAGTCGGCGACCGCGTAGTGCTGGGTGGCGCGGTTGTCCCACACCGCGACGTCGCCCTCGGCCCAGCTCCACCGGATGGTGTTCTCGAGCTTCGTGACCCGCGCCTGCAGCAGGTTGAACAGCGCCGACGACTCGGCGCTGTTGAGCCCGACGAAGCTCTTCACGAAGTGGCCGAGCACGAGGGCCCGCTCCCCGGTCTCCGGGTGCACGCGCACCACCGGGTGCTCGGTCTGGAACGTCACCCGCGCGAACTCCGCGCGGCTGAACTGGAGGTTCTCGTCCTGCTTCTCCTCGGCGTTCTCGGTGCTGGCCGCGTAGTCGTAGTCGTTGCTGTGCACCGCCCACAGCTCGTCGACGAGCGCCTTGAGGGGCTGCGGCAGCGCCTCGTACGCCGTCACGGTGTTGGCCCAGTTCGTGGTGCCGCCGTACGCCGGGATGGTGACGCCGCGCAGCACGCTGATGGCGGGCACCCGGTCCACGAACGTGACGTCGGTGTGCCACGAGTTCGCGGCCATGCCCTTGTTGGCGGCCAGGCTGAGCACCTTCGCGCTGCCGGTGTTCACGGTCGGGTGCGCCGTGGTGAGCGTGCCGAGCTGCTCGGCGAAGGCGATCTGGCTCTCGTCGTCGAGGTGGTGCTGGCCCCGGAAGAAGATCACCTTGTGCTCGAGCAGGGCGGCGCGGACCCGGGCGACGACGTCGTCGCCGAGCGCGGCGCCGAGCCGTACGCCGTCGACGCGCGCGCCGATGCGGCCACCCAGCTTCACCACCGTCACGTCGTCGGCGGAGACGGCGCCTTCGGGGCGCTGGAGGTCAACAGTCATGGGTCTGCCTTTCGCGTTCGGGTCTCGGGCAAGGGGGTTCCGGCCGTCGACTGAACTGCTGCAAGCCCTGTGCCACAAGGGTTTCTCTCACCGTGACGGACAACCGGCGTGTCGGTTCGTGGACGGCTCGCGTCGTCGTCGCCGACGTGCTTATGCTCTAACTCGACCAATTCACACGACTTTGAGACCTGGGAGGACCGATGCTGGTGCTCGCGCGCGGACGCTTCGGATCCGCACCGGCGCGTGTGCTGCAGCAGGTGCGCCGCCACGAGGCGCTGACCCGGGAGGAGCTGGTCCGGCTGACCGGTCTCAGCCCGGCCACCGTGGCGCGGACCACCACCACGCTGGTCGACGAGTGCCTGCTGCGCGAGCGGCCCGACCTGGCCCGACCGGGTGCGGTCGGCCGTCCCGGCGTCCCCCTCGAGATCGACCCCGGCCGGCACTCGGTGCTCGGCGTGCACGTCGGCAAGCGGGTCACCACGGTCGGCCTCGTCGGGCTCGACGGCCGGGTGGTGGCGCAGAGCCGGTTCCGTACCCGCGGCGACCTGGCCGAGCTGGCGGCGCGCGCCGTCCGGCACGCGAACGCCCTCGTCGCCGGCTCCCTGGAGCGCACCGTCCTCGCCGGCGGGCTGGTCGCGCCGTGGGACGAGGTGCCGTACGACGAGCACGAGCTCGCCGCCGTCCTCGCCGAGCGCGCCGGCCTGGAGATCGGCACCGCCAACCACGTCGCCGCCGTCGCCGCCGCGGAGTACCTCGGCCGGCGCCGGACGGGTGACCGCTGCACGGCGTACGTGTACGTGCGCGAGACCGCCGGGTTCGCGCTCGCGAACGACCTGCGGGACCGCACCGAGATCTCCCGCGTCGCCTCCCTCACCCACCTGCCGACTGGCTCCGACGCCGGCTGCGGCTGCGGACGGTCGGGCTGCTTCGTCGCCACCGCCGGTGACGAGGCGGTGGCCCGGCAGGCGGTCGAGCTCGGGATCGTCGACGAGCCGGACGTCGAGTGGGTGCTCGTCGCCGCCCGCGCCGGGGACGCCGCGGCCGACGCCCTGCTGCGCCGGCGTGCCGCGGTCCTCGGCGCCACCACGGCGGTGCTCCGCGACATGATCGCTCCCGACAACGTGGTGCTGGTCGGCCAGGCGTTCACCGGCTACCCGCCGGCGGTCGCCGACATCGTCGCCGCGTTCGACGCCGCGACCACGCTCTCGCCGATGGAGCTGTCGATCACCCGGTTCGGCACCGGGGTGCAGGCCGCGGCCGCCGGCACCGTCGCGCTCGGCACGTTCTACGAGGACCCGCTCGGGCTGCTCGACCGGCCGATGTCGGCCGCGCCCGTCGACGCCGACCTCGACTCGGCGAGCTGTTGACGCTCGCCGCCTCCGACCCGACCTGTCCCGCACCTGACCGAGAGGAACCACCGTCGTGCCCCTGACCCCGCACCGCACCCGTCGACGTACCCGTGCCGCCGCCCTGCTCGCGGCCACCGGTCTCGTCCTCACCGCCGCGCTGAGCGGCTGCAGCTCCGCCGTCCAGGAGGCCCGCTCCGGCGGCGACGGCACCGTGACCGAGGGCGGCACCCTGCACCTCGGTGTCTCCAGCGACCTGCTCAGCGCCACGCCGTTCTCCAACGCCAGCGACGCCACCGACGTGCTCATCGGGCTCGTCTACGACACGCTCGTGGACACGCCCGGCGACAGCCTCGAGCCGAAGCCGTCGCTGGGACGTCCTGGAAGCTCGCGCCCGACGGGAAGTCGCTCACCCTGCAGCTGCGCAAGGGCGTGAGGTTCCACTCCGGTCGCCCGTTCACGTCGAAGGACGTGGCGTTCAGCATCGAGACCTGGGCCGACCCGGCCTGGGCGGTGCAGTTCCAGCGCACCGCCGCGGCCGTGACCAGCGTCGACACGAGCCGACCGGACCAGGTCACGCTCGGCTTCGACCACCCGGTGAGCAACATCTTCGACCTGCTCGACGCGATGCCGATCATCGACGAGGACAGCATCGCGGACCTCAAGGCCGGCAAGTCGTACGTCGGCACCGGGCCGTTCGAGTTCGAGTCGTGGACGCCGAACACCGAGATCGAGTTCAAGCGCAACCCGGACTACTGGGGCGGCAAGCCGCACCTCGCCGGGGTCGACACCAAGATCGTCACCGACCCGCAGTCGCTGGTCTCGCAGCTGCGCTCCGGCCAGCTCGACGCGATCACCGGCGGCAGCAACCGCGACCTCGAGGCGCTGCGGGCCAGTCGCCAGTTCGACGTCGAGGAGCTGAAGGGCGCCGAGCAGCAGGTGTACGTCGGCGCCAACCTGCAGAACCCGCAGCTGCAGGACGTGCGGCTCCGGCAGGCCATCGCGTACGCCGTCGACCGGCCGCGCGTGACGAACGACGTGTACCGCGGCGCCGGCTACCCGATCAACGTGCCGTGGCCGAAGTACTCCCCGGCGTACGACGAGCGGCTCAACCACCGCTACGACCGCGACGTCGCGAAGGCCAGGGCCCTGGTGAAGGAGGCGACGCAGGGGTCGAAGGGCGCCACCATCCCGCTGGAGTACGACGCCTCCAACAGCGACACCGAGGCGACCGCCCAGATCGTGCAGGCCAACCTGAAGGAGGCCGGCATCCAGGTCGGGCTCGAGCCGCTGGACCACAGCCAGTTCATCAAGAAGCTGATCGGGGCGAAGTTCAAGGGCCTGTGGGTGGCCATCCACTCCTACGCCCAGTGGACGCCCTCGACGCTCGCGGTGAGCGCCTACCCGTTCAACGCCGAGCACAACGCCTCGCACTTCACGGACAAGGGCTACCTCGAGCACTCGAACGCGGCCTGGCAGGTCACCGACGGCACCGGGCCCGAGGCGGTCTCGTCGTACCGCGACATCAGCGACGACTTCCTCGACAACCTGTTCCTGATCGAGCTCTCGGTGATCTACACCCAGGTCGCGCACTCGCCGCGGCTGCACGGGCTCTCCTGGTCGAAGCGCCAGGAGATCGACCTCGACGACGCCTACCTCTCGAAGGGCTGATCCCGATGACCCGCTACCTGCTCCGACGCGTCCCGTCGGCGCTGCTGGTGGTCGCCGTCGCGTCCGTGCTGGTGTTCGCGGTGATCCGGGTGGTGCCCGGCGACCCGGTCGCGACGCTGGCCGGCCCGGACGCCTCGCCCGAGGCGCGGGCGGCGATCCGGCACGACCTGGGTCTCGACCGGCCGGTCACCACGCAGTACGTCGCGTGGGTCGGCCGGCTGCTGCACGGCGACCTCGGCACGAGCTACCTGATCGGCGGTGACATCGGCACCCTCGTGCGGCACGGGCTGACCAACACGATCGTGCTGACCGCGGCCGCGCTGCTGATCGCCGTGCTGCTCGGGCTGGTGCTCAGCCTGGTGACGGTGATCGCCGACAAGCGCTGGCTCGACGGGCTGCTCGCGGCCGGCAACACGCTGGCGGTCGCGCTCCCGACGTTCGTGACCGGGCTGCTGCTGGTCCTGGTGTTCGCGATCCTGCTGCCGGTGCTGCCGGCGGGCGGTGTCCCGCCCGACGGGTTCGTCGCCCGGCCGGACATCGCGGTGCAGTACCTGCTGCTGCCGGCGCTCTGCCTGTCGCTGCCGACGGCCGCGGCGCTCACCCGCTTCCTGACCGACGCGCTGCAGACCCAGCTGCGCGAGCCGTACGTGCTCACCGCGACGGCCCTCGGCATCTCCCGGCGACGGATCGTGCTGACCCAGGCGCTGCGCAACGCGCTCCCGTCGACCGTCACGATGCTCGGCATCCAGGTCGGCGTGCTGCTCGGCGGTGCCGTGCTGGTCGAGGCGATCTTCGCCTGGCCGGGACTGGGCCGGCTCATCGAGCAGGGCATCAGCAGCCGCGACTACCCGGTGGTGCAGGTGCTCCTGCTGCTGTCGGTCGCCGTGTTCGTGGTGACCCAGCTGCTGTCGGACGTCGTGCACGCGTGGCTCGACCCGCGTGTGCGGCTCGGAGGTGAGTCGTGACCGAGACCCTGGTCGTCCGCGAGCGGGGCGCCACCGCGCCGAGCACCGGGCGGCACCGGCTGCTCCCGGCGCTCCTGCACGGCCGGGGTCTGCTCGGCCTGGTGCTCGTCGCGACGGTGGTGCTCCTCGGCGTGCTCGCGCCACTGCTCGCGCCGTACCCGCCGAACCAGCAGATCGCCGGCGCCAACCTGCTCGGTCCCGGCGGCGCGCACCTGCTCGGCACCGACGAGGTGAACCGCGACCTGCTCTCGCGCACCCTGTACGGCATCCGGGTCGACCTCGTCGTGGTGTTCGTGGCGGTGCCGCTCGGCGCCGTGCTCGGCGGCCTGGTCGGGCTGGTCGCGTCGGCCTGGTCCTGGGCCGACGTGCTCACCCAGCGGGCCTTCGACCTGGTGCTGGCGTTCCCGGCGCTGATCCTGGCGATCGCCCTCACGGCGTGCCTGGGAGCCGGGCTGACCACGGTCGCGGTGGTGATCATGGTCGCCGAGGTCCCGGTGTTCGGCCGGATGGTGCGCTCCTCGGCGCTGGTCGTCCGGGAGATGCCGTACGTCGAGTCGTCGCGCGTCGTCGGTGCCTCGACGTGGTGGGTGCTGCGCAGGCACGTGCTGCCCAACTCGCTCGAGCCGGTCATCGTGCAGCTCGCGCTGTCGATGTCGGTGGCGGTGTTCCTCGAGGGCGCGATGAGCTTCCTCGGGATCGGCGTCCGCCCGCCGAGCCCGTCGCTCGGCTCGCTGATCAAGGACGGCGTCCGCAACATCTACGAGAGCCCGACGTTCGCCCTCGGGCCGCTCGTCCTCGTCGCCGCGCTCGTGCTCGGCTTCCTGCTCGTCGCCCAGGCGCTGTCGAAGGCGCGGGCACAGTGACCGCAACGGAGGTCCCGATGACCACCCCCGTCCTCGAGGTGACCGACCTCGCGATCGAGTTCTCGCACCCCCGCCCGGCGGTGAACCGGATCAGCCTGCACGTCGACCCCGGCGAGGTGGTCGCGCTGGTCGGCGAGTCCGGCTCCGGCAAGTCGATGACCGCCCGTGCGGTCCTCGGCTTCCTGCCACCCGGCTCTCGGGCGAGCGGGTCGGTGCGGGTGCACGGCCGCGAGGTGCTGAACGCCCCGGAGTCCGTGCTCACGAGCGTGCGTGGTCGGATGGTCGCGATGGTGTTCCAGGAGCCGCAGACCGCGCTGAACCCGGTGCGCACCATCGGCTGGCAGATCCGTGAGGCGCTGCGCGCGCACGGCCCGGTGAGCCGGGCCGAGGCCCGCGAGCGGGCGGTCGGGCTGCTCCGCGACGTCGAGCTGCCGGAGCCGGAGGTGCGCGTCGACCACTACCCGCACCAGCTCTCCGGCGGCCAGAAGCAGCGGGTCGTGCTCGCGCTGGCGCTCGCCAACGAGCCCGACCTGCTGCTCGCCGACGAGCCGACGACGGCCCTCGACGTGACCGTGCAGGCCGAGATCCTCGACCTGCTGCGGCGGATCCGGGCCCGGCGTGGCACCGGCATCCTGCTGATCACCCACAACATGGGCGTGGTCGCCGATCTGGCCGACCGGGTCGTGGTGCTGCGCGCCGGTGACGTGGTCGAGGAGGCCGGCACCGAGGAGCTGTTCGCACGACCGCGGCACGCGTACACCCGCACGCTGCTCGACGCGGTGCTCCGGCTCCCGGAGGCCGAGGCACCCGGCGCCGCCGAGGCGGCCGCGCACGGCGACGCGGTGCCGCCGGACGAGGCCGCGCTGCACTTCGCGGCGGCATCCGTCACCTACC
>JABFXA010000035.1 GCA_013361955.1 Nocardioidaceae bacterium | reverse complement strand
TCGGCGATCGCGTCCTCCGAACCGGCGGGCATCACGACGTGCGCGTAGTAGTCGCCGTTGTGGACGACCTCGTCGGTGCGGGCCGCCCCCGAGATTCGGACCTGGTCACACTCGACGGCGAACTCGTCGTCACCGACCTCGCGGGCGAGCTCGGCCGCCGCGGCCAGGGCGGCGAGGTACCACGACTGGTTGACGCCGCTCGGACCGTAGTACTCGACGTCCATGGTGTTGTGCTGGCAGCCCTCCATGAGGCCGTCGCGGTCGGCGTCCCAGCCTTTCGGGATCCACGCGAACTCCACCGCGGAGCGCACCTTCGGCCACAGCCGGCGCAAGCGCTCCGGGTCGGGTGCCGTGCGGTGCGTGCGCAGCAGTCGGACGACCGCGCCCATCTGTCCGTCGGCGGCGGCGATCGGCCACTCGGTGCCGTTCTCCTTCAGCGGCAACCCGGTGCGGAAGCTCATCTTGCCGCGGTCGTCGGTGGACCACTCGAACTCGACCGAGCGCATCGTCCAGGCCAGCTCCGGGAAGAGGGACTCCAGGGCGTACTGGTAGTTCCACACGTGCGTGCAGCTGCCGTGGCAGGAGCCGGTGTCGTCGTTGGTGCCCTCCCAGGCGAGGAAGGTGCCGTCGTCGATCCGGAAGCAGGTCGGCGACTTCAGCACCGCGAGGTTCGACAGCGCGGCGTCCTGCATGACCGGCGGGAGCGAGCCGCCGCGGACCGACTCGACGAAGGCCACGGTCCGTCGTTCCAGGTCGTCGATCCGCAGGGCCACGTCGGTCGCGACGTCGGCGGCGTCGGCGTACCGGGTGGCGTAGTGGTTGCCGACCCACACCTCGCTGCGCTGCGCGGCGCCGGGGTCCGACGGGGGATGAGTCCACCCGTAGCGGTTCGGGAAGTGCCAGGTGACGAGGAAGGTGAAGGCGGCCTCCTCGCCGGGCGCCAGGTCAGTGGAGCGGACCAGCGACCCCGTCGGCACTCGAGCCGGTACGTCGGGGTGCTCGAGCCGGCCGTCGTCGGAGAAGTCGTCCCAGAACTCCAGCAGCGAGTCGCCCCACGAGCGCTTCGCCCATGACGTGCGGTGGCTGGAGACCGGCCCGACCGCGGACAGCGCCAGCGTGCCGTCGGACTCGCCGCGGCCGCCGTCCGTGCCGCCCCCGCTGCCGAGCAGGGTGGTGACGCCCTCGCTCTCGACGAGCTCGAACCGGTTGCCGTCGGGAACCGTCCAGGACCGGTCCGGTCGCTGCGTCGCACCGACGATGTTCTCGAGGCTGCCGCACACCGCCACCGTCAGCGGCTCATGGCCGGTGTTGATCAGCCGCACCCGGTGCACAAGCGCGGGGATCCCGCTGGCGTCCGCGTCGCCCGGCACCAGCGGGTTGAACACCTCGAGCGTGGCCGCCACCGGCAGGTCGGGGTCGGTGAGCTGCACCGTGCCCAGCGGGTACGCCGCCCCGAACCGCCCGGTGCGGAACCGGGGGAGGCCGTGCAGCGTCGACGTGCTGCCGTGCGGGCCCTCGTGCTCGACGTCGTCGAGCCGCGCCTCGAGCGCCCGCGTGTGGCTGCCCGAGGGCCCGGCGACGTGCACCGCGAAGAAGGTGGTGGCCGGGAGCCCCTTCGACGGCCGGTTGAAGAGCTCCCAGTCGACGAGCTGGCCACGGCCGCCGAGGCTGACGCACCCGGTACCGATGCCGCCCACCGGCATCCGGATCCGGGCCAGCCGGTCCTGCTCGAACCAGCGGACGACGGGCCAGGTGGCTTGCTCGGCGGTATCGGTCATGTCATCGGCTCCATCGGCTCGCCGGCGATCTCGAGATCGTCGTGGTGCGGGAGGGCCGGCCGGTTCGCGACCGGGCGGTCGAGGTAGAAGAACGCGGTCGAGGCGAGGTCGTCCTGGAGCAGCCGGTAGCGGTGCCCGGACTTCCAGCCCAGTGCCTGGACGTCGACGGTCAGGTCCCGCTCGAAGTGGATCGGGTCGGGCACGTGCCACCGGTACATCCCGAACCGCTGCTGGCTCCGGTACAGCCCGTCCGGTCGGAGCACCTGCGGCATCCCGAGGTACGGCGTGGAGTACTCCGTGTAGCCACGGCCCGGGACGTCGAAGTTCCACGCGCCGCCGAAGTAGTCCTCGGTGCCAGTGCCGCAGATCGTCGGGAAGCCCTCCTCGACGTCGCCGTCGAGGTAGAACTTCACCTCGCCCTCGCCCCACCAGCCGGGGCTGTTCACGCCCCACGCGAGGTAGGTGCCGACGTACTGGCCCCGGCCCTCGACCCCGGTGACCAGCGGGTGCGTCTGCTTCAGCGGCAGCGGGTTGGAGCGCCGGAACTGCGCGTGCAGGTACCCGCTGCCGGCGACCTGCTCGGCGACCTCGGCGCCGGTCTCGTAGGTGACCTGGTAGTAGACCGTGGCCACCCGGTCCGCGAGGTTCTCGACGGTCAGCCGCGCGGACTCGCGGAAGGGCATCGGCCAGTAGGTGTTGAAGCCGCCGTGCGGGTTCGCGGCCACCATCGCCGACGACACCTGGGCGAACGTCCCCCAGCCGTTGCAGAAGAAGTCGCCCAGCGGCACCTCGACCGCGGGCTCGTCGGAGCCGTCCCAGTACGCGCGGATCACCAGGCTGCGCCAGTTGCTGCGGTGCGTGGTCAGCCAGATGTGCGTGATCCGCCCGGGCTCGTCGATGGCGGCCAGGTCGACCGTGCTGAGGCCGGCCACGTCGACGGACGGGGAGACCTTCCAGCCCTGCCCGAGGTCGGCCGCGCAGGCAGCGCCGGTGCCCTCGGTCGCGCGGCCGCCGCCGGCCTTGGAGCCGTCGAAGTTCTCGGGACTGATCGACCGGGTGGTCACGTTCCGCAGGCGGGACGGGTCGGGCAGGGTCACGAAGGGTCCTCTCGCTGGTCGGGTCAGGGGGTGACGTCGAAGTCGTCGAGCTGCACGAACGCGTCCTCGCCCTGGGCGGTGAAGCCCGCGTAGAGGGTCACCTCGTGCACGCCGGCGGGCACGGTCACGGTCACGCTGCGGCGTACGTAGTCGGCGGACGCGCCGTACTCCTGCTCGCCGAGCACCTGGCTGCCGTCGGCCCCGCGGCGTACGCCGAGCCGCCCGCCGGTCAGGTTGGCCGAGGTCCGCGTCCATCCCGAGAACGTGTACGTGTGCCCGGGCTCGACCGGGACGCGCTGCGTGGAGGCGCTCCAGCCGGTCCCCGACGTGCGGATCCAGCCGTTGTTGCGGCCGGTGTGCGCGAACCCGAGCCCGCGGTCGACGCCGTGGTTCGCGGTGCCCTCGAAGTCCCACGCCGACGCCTCGCCGGACGGCGCCTCGAACCCGGCGTCGGCGACCTGCGTCGCGTAGCGCGCGGCGACCTCGCCGACCGACGAGAACGTCTTGCTGCCGCCCGGGTTTCCGGCCACCCGGACGCCGTCACCCTCGGTGGGCGTGAACGTGATCGTGTACGTCGTGCCCGCCCCCGCGGTCGCGTCGCCCGGGTACGCCGGCGAGACCGACTCACCGGACACCGGCTGCCACACGCCGTCGCGGCGCACCTCGACCTGCGGGCGGCCGTCGAACCAGCCGCCGTCGGGGAACACCTTCCCGGTCGTGAAGTCGACCCGGTTCAGGTCGTGCCGCTCCGGCCAGGTGTAGCCCCACCAGCCGCGGGTCTTCACCTCGTCGTCGAAGTCGTCCTCGCCCGAGGCCGGGTCGCCGTCGTTCAGCGAGTCGAGCCGGCCGAAGTGCGACGACTTCGAGATCGGGACCGCGTCACCGCCCTGCGCCGCGAGGTTGCTGCCGTCGGGTACGTCGTCGGCCGCAACGGCCACGGCCGGTGTGAGGTGCAGCGTGCGCAGGCTGTAGTGGTAGGCGTTCGCGCCGCCACCACCGCAGGGGCAGACGTTCGACTGCACGTACGCGGTGCGCCCGTCGGCGCTCAGGAACTTCGACGGGATCGTGGTCGCGTAGCCGCCGTACTGGCTCTGGTCCCAGGGGTAGCCGCCGAAGTCCTTGCTCTCGAAGTGCCGCCACGGCCCCCACGGGTTCGGCGACTCGTACAGCTCGAAGGTGTACTCGGTCCACGACGCGTACAGGTAGCGGTGCAGCCCGGGCACCCAGGTGACGCCGCCCTGGCCGAGCACCGAGAGGTTGCTGATGTGGTTGCTGTCGTGGGTCTGCCGGTAGAGCCGGCGGCCGTCGTGCAGCACCGGCTTCCGCGCGGCGATGTCCTTGCTCCACGTCGGTCGGGCGGCGCTGCCGTCGCCGGTGTAGAACTGCCAGGCCTTGCGGTCCTGGATCTTCGCCTTCGGCACCCGGGCCAGGTACAGGTCCTGCGGGTCCGGGACGCTGTCGTCGAAAGAGTCGCGCCAGTTGTGGTCGAGGCCGTAGGCGTAGACGTAGCCGTCACTGCCGCCGCCCCGGCCCATGTCGGCGAACCAGATCGTGGTGAACACGTGGCCCGAGAACATCGGCTTCGACCGGTCCCAGGTCCAGGTCCGGCCGCCGTCGGTCGACTTCACGATGGTCGCCGCCGGCACGTCGTTGAAGTCGAGCGCGAGGTCCTGCACGGCGAGGTACAGGGTGTCGCCGACACAGACCATCCCGGTCGGCTTGCGGTTGTAGCCGGAGCCGCTCCAGATCTGGCCGACGTCGTCGCCGCGGGCCACGGTGCGGCCGGTGAGGCTGGGCAGGTCGCCCTCGATCTCGCTGACCGCGATGTCGCTGAACGGCCCGTCGAGGCTGAAGCCCTTGCCGTCTCCGTTCGCGGCGTACAGGTGGCCGTTGTCGGCCCAGCAGGACGGCCAGAGGTCGCCGTCGCTCTGGGTGGTGACGGACTCCTTCTCGTCGACGCGCGAGGTGCCGACGAAGGTGCTCGGCGGGGCGTCGCCGAGGCCGCCCGCCGCGGTGGCCCCCGAGGTGGCCAGCGCGACGGGCACGGTGAGCGCCGCGGACGCGGCGAGGACGGTGAGGACGGTGGTACGACGCATGTCAGGCTCCCGAGAAGGACAGGGTCGAGGGGGGTCAGTGGGGGATCTGCACGTCCCCGCACAGGTGCACGGCGAGCCCGAGCTCGTCGAAGAGGGCGGCCTTGGCGAGCAGCGCCTTGTCGGCGGTCTCGCCGTCCGGCGCGTAGACGACGTTGAGGTGGTTGGCCTTGTGCCGCGCCATCAGCTGGTCGCGGCCGACGCCGTGCAGGACGGCGTGCATGATCGGCCACTGCGGCGTCGTGGCGTCGAGGCGACGACGGGTCTCCTCCTCGGGCAGCTCCACGACGGTGCCGCGACCGAGGTCGACGTGCAGCCGGCCGTCCATCAGGAACACCCGGGACCACACGATCTCGCCGGGCTTCGAGACGCCGGACAGCGTGCCGCCGCCGAGCGGGAAGTACATCGGCGGCTGCCGCATGCTCCACGACTTGTCGTAGCCGCCGTTGTGCGCGGCGGGCACCGAGCCGGAGATCTCGAAGACCCAGACGAACCGGCCGTCGTACTCCTCGCCCCAGCGGATGTCGTGCAGCGTGGTGGCCGGGTCGAGGCCCATCGCGGTCCACAGCCGGTTGGTCACCAGGGCGTCGACGGCGACGCCCTCGTCCACCTCGTTGAAGTGCGGCAGCGGCGCACCGGCGTACAGCTCGCGGCTGCCGTCGCGGCTGCGCACCGGCGGCCGCTGCGCGTCGTTGAGCAGACCCTCGGCGAGGTCGCTGGCGGGCACCACGTCCTTGAGCCCCTGCTGGTACTGGATGCCGACGGCGTCGAGCCCGAAGTCGTCGGCGATGCGGAGCGCGGCGACGTACATCTTCATCTGGCTGTGCACCTGGGCCTCGGTGAGCTCGGTGGCCTCGTCGGTGCCGAAGTGGAAGGTCAGCCCGGCGTCGTCGAGCCAGCGGCGCACCGCCTGCGCCTCGTCGTCGGAGACCCGGTTCATCTCCGCGACCAGCGCGCTCTGCGAGAGCCGCTCCTTGTAGATGCCGAGGGGGTTGAGGTACTCGTCGTCGAGGATCGCGTTGTACATGCCCATGCAGCCCTCGTCGAAGACGCCGAGGATCGCCTTGTCGGCCTTGAGGTGCGCGGCGAGCGCGCGGCCGAGGTCGACCTCGGGGCCGGCGGGCAGGGCGGGCAGCTCGTGCACGTGGCTCAGGTCGTGCTCGACGCGGCCGCTGTCCAGCCAGGTCTGCAGCTTGTCGACCGCCCAGTCGTCGGTGAAGTCCTTGCTCCACAGGATCGAGTGCTCGACGCCGGCCTTGGTCAGGCTCGCGGTGAGCCCGAGCAGCCCGACGAGACCGGGGAACTCGCCGTTCCAGTTGGCGACCACGAGGACCGGCCCGCGGTGCGTGCGCAGACCGGCGAGCACGTGGTGGCTGTACTGCCACACCCCCTCGGCGACGATCAGCGGTGCGTCGGCCGGCAGCTGCTTGAACACCTCGATGCCGGCGCGCTGGCTGTCGATGAAGCCGTGCCCGGCCTCCTCGTCCACCGGGTGCCCCCGTCGCACCGACCAGCCGAGCTTCTCGACGGCCGCGGTGAGGTCCGCCTCGAGCTGCTGCTGCACGGGCCAGCAGGTGACGTTGGCACTGGGCCGGAGGTCACCGCTGGCGACGGTGTAGACAGTGCGCGGCTCGGCCGCGACGGGCTCTCGCCGCTCCGGCATCGTGTAGGGGGTGGTCATCGTGGCTCCTCGTCCGGTGGGGGTGCGGGTGAACGTGGCTAGTGGCGCCGCTGCTCATCGGCGAGCGCGTGCGCGACATGGCGGGTCGATCGGTAGAGCTCGCGGTAGAGCCCGTAGAACCGGTCGTACGTCGAGCGGGTGGCCGGGTCGGGCTCGACGACCTCGGCGACCGGGTTCCACTGCTCGGCCGACGCCTCGCCGACGGCCTGCGCGGCGAGCAGCGCCCCGCCGTACGACGCGCCGACGGTGACGGTCGGGACGACCTGGGTGAGCCCGGAGATGTCGCTGACCACCTGGGTCCACAACCGGCCCCGGGTGCCGCCGCCGACGGCGACCACCCGGCGTACGTCGCCGCCGGCCTCGTTGAACGTCTCGACGTTGTGCCGCACGCCGTACCCGACGGCCTCGAGGGCGGCGCGGTACAGGTCGCCGCGGTCGTGCGACATCGTCAGCCCGGCGAGCACGCCGCGGGCGTCCGGGTCGAGGATCGGTGTCCGCTCGCCGGCGAAGTACGGCAGCATCAGCAGCCCGTTGCTGCCGGGCGGCGACTTCTCGGCGAGGCGGACCAGGTCGGCGTACCCGGGGCCGCCGTACAGGTCGCGCAGCCAGCCGGTCAGCGCGCCGGACGTGGACATGCCGCCGGCGAGCGAGCGGGTGCCGGGCAGCGCTCCCTGGGTGCCCCACAGCGACGGGCTGGTGACCATCTCGGCGACGGTGTGGACCAGGAACATCGTGGTGCCGTACATCAGCATCAGGTCGCCGACCCGGTGCGCGTCGGCGCTGAGCGCCTCGGCCCACGCGTCCACGGTCCCGGTGACGACCGGCGCGCCCTCGGGCAGGCCGGTGGCGGACGCCGCCTCCCGGGTCACCGTGCCCGCGACGTCGCCGGCCCACCGCAGGGGCGGCAGGTCGAGCGTCGGGCAGAGGTCGTCGACCCAGGGCTGGTACCAGTCACCGCCCGGCAGGTCGTAGAGCGGCGTGCACTGGCTGGCCGAGTGGTGGTCGAGCACGTAGCTGCCGGTGAGGTGCCGGACCAGCCAGGAGCTCGGCATGTACAGGCGGCGCGCGCGGGCGAAGAGCTCCGGCTCCTCCTCGGCGACCCAGACCACTTTGGCGCCGGCGGCCTGCGAGGTCAGTGACGACCCACCACGGCTCCGGATCTCCTGGTCGCCGTAGCGCTCGGTGAGCGCGTCGACCTGCCGACCCGCGCGGGTGTCGACGCCGTACAGGATCGCGGGTCGCAGCGGCCGGTCCAGGTCGTCGGCGAGCAGCACGCACGGTCCCATGCCGCTGACGCCGACCGCGGTGACGGTCGCGTCCGACTGGGCGAGGAGCTCCCGGGACAGCGCGACGAACTCGTCCCACCACACCGTCGCGTCCATCTCGACCTGTCCCGGCGCGGGCCGCGAGACGCCGTGCTCACGGGTCGCCGTTGCCAGCACGGTCCCGCGCCCGTCGACGAGCACTCCCTTGCTGCTGGAGGTGCCGATGTCGACGCTGAGAACCGCCTCGGTCATGAGCGCGACCGTGTCAGAAATCGATTTCAGAGTCAAGAGGCGAATGCGCGGTTGTTCATCAGCGGAGCGCGGTCAGCCGCGACGCAGTGAGCTCTCGCCGACGCGGAGCTCGGCGGACAGCACGACCTTGCGCGGATGGATGCCGTCCGGCGACGTGATCCGCTCGAGCAGCAGCTCGGCGGCCTGCCGCCCGATCTCGTACGTCGGCTGCTCGACGACCGTCAGGGTCGGGCGGAGGGCGCGCGCCCAGCTGATCCCGTCGAAGCTCGCGAACGCCAGCTCGGCCGGGAGGTCGATCTCGCGCTCCTGCAGCGCGAGCAGCGCGCCGAGCGCCATCAGGTTGTTCGAGACCAGCAGCCCGTCCGGGCGCCGGCGCCGGTCGAGCAGCTCCAGGGTGGCCTGGTAGCCGCCCTCGACGCGGAAGTTCGCGCGCTTCACCAGGTCGTCGTCGACCGTGGAGCCGGCCGCCCGCAGCGCGGCGCGGTAGCCGGCGAGCCGGCGCTGTCCGGTGGTGGTCGCGCGCGGCCCAGACACGAAGGCGATGCGCCGACAGCCCTGTGCCAGCAGGTGTTCCGTGGCCAGGCGGGCCATCAGGTGGTTGTCGATGAGGATGCTGTCGACGGGCGTGGCGTGCAGCTGTCGGTCGACGGTGACCACCGGGATGCCGTGCCGCTGCAGCACGGAGACGTCGGTGCGCCGCGACGACGACGGCGAGAGCACCACGCCGGCCATCTGCTCGGCCGCGGCCACCTCGAGGTACCGGCGCTCCTTGTCGAGGTCCTCGTCGGAGTTCGCCAGCACGACGGAGTAGCCGGCCTGCTGGGCCTGGTCCTCGATGCCGCGCACCATCGAGGTGAAGAACGGGTTGGTGACGTCGGAGATCACCACGCCGAGCACCTGGGTGGCCCGCATGCGCAGGCTGCGGGCCAGGCCGTTGGGCCGGTACCCGAGCAGCTCGACCTGCTCGCGGACACGACGGCTCAGCTCCTCGGCGACCTCGACCTTGCCGTTGAGGACGCGGGAGACCGTCGCAGGGGAGACGCCGGCGGCTTGCGCGACGTCGCGGATGGTGGCGGACAAGCTGGCAGACCTCCGTGATCGGCCCTCACCCTAACCGCAGGTCGCGGCGGACGAGGGCGGAACGTTGACGTCCGGTGCGGCCGGTGCCTACGGTTTTCGTGAATCGATTTCCTCGCGCCGTGACTGGACCCGCGGCACGAGGGCAGTCCCCGGCACGGCTCACCTCCGGGCCGGTGCCGCGGACCTCGGAGGGCCATCGCCGGCCTCGGCGGCCGTGGTGGCCCTTCGTTGCGTAGAAATCGATTTCAGAAACTTGCGCGCGACCCTTGACGCGCGTCACACGCGGCGCCTACCTTGCCGTGAAATCGATTACTCGCTCGCCCCACGACGACCTCTGGAGAGTGTGATGGCTGGTCGACCCGTCCCCGACCTCTCGGCGACCCCGCGCGGGAGCCTGAGCAGGCGGAGCTTCCTGCGCAGCTCGGCCGGTGTGGGCGCGCTCGCCCTCATGGGCGGCGGCGCCAGCACGATGCTCGCGGGCTGCGGCGGTGACTCGTCCGGCAGCTCCGCCAAGGAGATCACGTTCTGGAACTTCTACGGCCCGGCCCCGGACAAGAACCCGCAGAGCCAGTGGTTCGTCTCGCTCGTCGACCAGTGGAACAAGAACAACGACGTCAAGGTGAAGCTGCGCTACCTCCCGGTGGCGGAGTACCTCGCCGGTACGGCGCTGCAGACCGCGTTCCAGTCGGGTGAGGGGCCGGACGTCTTCCTGATCAGCCCCGGCGACTTCCTGCGCTACTACAACGGCGGCGTGCTCGCCGACCTCACCCCCAAGCTGTCGGACGGGGCGAAGAAGGACTACGTCGAAGGGGTGCTCGACACCCGGATGGTCGACGACAAGATCTACGGCCTGCCGATGGAGATCGAGCCGCTGGCGCTGTACCACGACGTCAAGGCGTTCGAGGCCGCCGGCCTGTCGGAGGCGGACCTGCCCACGTCGTGGGACCAGCTGCTCGACGTCGCCGACAAGCTGACCACCAACAAGCGCTTCGGGGTGCTGTTCGAGACCATCCCCGGCTACTACCAGAACTTCACCTGGTACCCGTTCATGTGGATGGGCGGCGGCGAGATGATCACCGACGGCAAGGCGACGTTCGACTCGCCGGCCTCGGTGGCCGCGCTGCAGTTCTGGCAGGACAGCGTGAAGAGCGGGGTCGCGCCGCGCAAGCCGCAGGGCGACGGAGCCGGCAACGCCAGCGCCAACCTGGCGTCGGGCTACTGCGCGATGCAGCAGACCGGCATCTGGTCGGTCTCCGACCTCCAGCTCAACAACAAGAAGTTCGAGTACGGCGTCAGCCCGCTGCCCACGCCGTCGGGCGGGCAGTACACCACTGACCTCGGCGGCTGGGCCTTCGTCGCGAACGCCAAGGGCAAGAACCCCGACGCCGCGGTCGACTTCGTCACCTGGGCGCTCGCGTCGACCGACAGCGAGGGCGTGGACCGGTCCCGCCGGTGGAACACCGTCGTCAAGACGAACATCCCGCCGCGCACCTCGGTGCGCGACGCCGCCGATGCCAAGGGCGCCTTCTCGTCGCCGTCGCTGAAGGCCTTCATCGACAAGGTCGCTCCCGGTGGACGCCCGGAGCCGCGGGTGCCACCCGAGGTCTACAAGGCGGTCTCCGACGCGCTGCAGGCCGCCCAGCTCGACGGCGCGGACGCCGCCAAGGCGGCCGCCGACGCCAACGCGACGATTGACGGCTTCCTCAAGACGTACGACGGCGCGCCGATCCTCTGACCGGCCTCTGACAAGGGAATGTCCACGACCTCGGTCACCGACCCGCCTCGCACCGACGACCGCGCGAAGCCGCGGCGTCCCCACCGTCGCGTCTCGCCGCAGGCCCGCGCCCGTCGCCGTCGCGAGGCGGTCGCGGGCTGGCTCTTCCTGTTGCCCGACGCGCTCGGGCTGCTGGTCTTCGTCGGCCTGCCGATGGTGCTGGCCTTCGTCGTCGCGCTGTACAAGGTGGACGGCTTCGGTGGCTACACCTTCGCCGGGCTCGACAACTACCGCACGATGCTCCACGACACCCAGTTCTGGAGCAGCCTGAAGGTCACCGGCATCTACGTCGTGGCCACCGTCCCGCTGACGTTCGCGGTCGGGCTCGGGCTGGCGCTGCTGGTGCGCGACCGGTTCCCCGGCGTCGGCTGGGTGCGCTCGGCGTTCTTCCTGCCGAACGTGATCAGCCTGGTGGTCGTCGGCCTGATCTGGCAGTTCCTGCTCGTCGACAAGCGCGGCGCCGCTGCCCGGCTGCTCGAGCCGCTGGGCCTGGGCAACCTCTCCTTCCTCGGCTCGCCGAAGCTGGCGCTCGGCACGTACGTCGTGATCAGCGTGTGGTTCCTGATGGGGTACGTGATGCTGGTCTTCCTCGCCGGGCTGCAGGACATCCCGCGCGAGCTCGAGGACGCCGCGCTCGTCGACGGCGCCGGACGCTGGCAGCGGTTCACCAACGTCACCTGGCCACTGCTGCGCCCCACCAGCTTCTTCGTGCTGGTGTGGACCACGGTCGGCTCGGTCACCGGCCTGCAGGCCTTCGACCTGGTGTTCGTGCTCACCAAGGGCGGGCCGGCCAACGCCACCTCGACCGTCGTCTTCTACATCTACGAGCAGGCGTTCACGTTCAGCAACCTCGGCTACGCGTCGGCGATGACCACGCTCGTCGTGCTGCTCCTGGTCCTCGCGACCGGGGTCATGTTCGCCACCACCCGCGGAGGTCGTTTCGATGAGGAGTGAGCGCCGCCGCGTGCGGCTGCAGCCGCTCGTCGCCCACCTGCTGGCCCTGGTCGTGGTCGCGCCGATGGTGTGGGTGGTGATCACGATCTTCAAGCCGCAGTGCGAGATCTTCACGTCCGTGCTGCCGACGTCGTGGACGCTTGACAACCTCGCCTACGTGATGACGAAGATCCCGCTGCCGCGGTACCTGCTGAACAGTGCGGTGGTCTCCGTCGTGGTCACGGTCGTCGCGCTGTTCACGCACTCGATGGCGGCGTACTCGCTGGCGCGGCTGCGCTACCCCGGCCGCGGCATCGCGTTCTCGTTCATCATCTCGACGCTGCTGGTCTCGCTGCCGGTGATCCTGGTGCCGCTGTTCCTGGTCGTGAAGCAGCTCGGTCTGCTCGACTCGTACGCCGGCCTGATCGTGCCGAGCATCTTCAACGCCTTCGGCATCTTCCTGCTGCGGCAGTTCTACCTGACCGTGCCGCGCGAGCTGGAGGAGGCGGCGGCACTCGACGGCTGCGGCTACTGGCGGCGCTACTGGAACGTGATCCTGCCGCTGAGCCGGCCTGCCCTCGCGTCGCTGGCGGTGCTGTTCTTCCTGGCCAACTGGAACGCCTTCCTGTGGCCGCTGACCATCACCCGCGACCCCGACCTTCGGGTGATCCAGCTCGGCCTGGCCAGCCTGCAGGGGCAGTACGCCTCGGCGTACGGTTACATCCTGGCGGCGGCGGTGATCGCGGCCGTCCCGACCGTGGCGGTGTTCGCCGCGGGACAGCGGCGGCTGGTCGACGCGATGAAGACCGCGGGCCTGAAGTGACGTTTCGGGACGCGGAGTCCGTTTAAGGCCGAACCACAGCGACACGTTCTCCGCACCGCCGGCGATCGCGGACAATTCCGGCTGGCCCATCTGGGCCATGGTCCGTGGTTCGGTCGGACCAACTCAGGTTCAGGGTCTTGCCTCTCGATCTGAGGCTTTTACCTTTTTGGGGAGCGGCGGGGCGGACGCCGCAGACTTCCCTCACAGATTGCCGTCGAACGTGAACACACGAGAGATCGACGACCTCAGCGATTGGGACGAGAAGACCCTGACGATGCTCATCGGGCGCTATGTCAGGGTCTTCCATCGGTTCCCCAGCTACGACGAGCTGGTGCGCCTGCAGCGGGCGCGCGGCGGGCTGCAGCTCCGGCTGCCGCCGCGCCAGACCCGGCGCCGGGTCGGCATCCTCACCCCCCAGACGTAGGGCGTTACGCACGCCAGAGCGGGGCCGGGCGCCGGAGGCCAAGGGGAACATGGCCCTCGGCGCCCGGACGGGGTGGTCCGTACCGATCCTGCGCTTCGGCCGGTCCCGGAGCAGTGGGATCGGTACGGATTACCCGCATCGGGGGACGGGTAGGCGGCGCGGCATGACGCACCGCACCCAGGTCAGGCTGGCGCGCCGCCCCGAGGGCGAGCCCGGCGACGACAGCTTCGCGTACGTCGAGAGCGAGCTGCCGCCGATCGCCGAGGGGCAGGTGCTGCTGCGCGTGGTGTACCTGTCGCTCGACCCGTACATGCGCGGCCGGATGAGCGCCGCCGAGTCGTACGCCGCCCCGGTCGAGGTGGGTGACGTGATGGTCGGCGGCACCGTCTGCCAGGTCGCGGAGTCCCGGCACCCGGACTGGGCCGAGGGCGACTGGGTGCTGTCCTACTCCGGTTGGCAGACCCACGACGTCAGCGACGGCCGTGGCCTGCGCCGCCTCGACCCCTCCGTGGCGCCGGTGTCGACCGCCCTCGGGGTGCTGGGGATGCCCGGCCACACGGCGTACGCGGGGCTGCTGGAGATCGGCCGCCCGCAGCCCGGCGAGACCGTCGTGGTCGCGGCCGCGACCGGGCCGGTCGGCTCCGCGGTCGGCCAGATCGCGCGGATCAAGGGCGCCCGGGCGGTCGGCATCGCCGGCGGTCCCGAGAAGTGCCGCGCGCTGATCGACGACTTCGGGTTCGACGCGGCCGTCGACCACCGCTCGCCGACCTTCGCCGACGACCTCGCCGCCGCGGTGCCGGACGGCGTGGACGTGTACTTCGAGAACGTCGGCGGTCCCGTCGCCCGCGAGGTGCTGAAGCGGATGAACCTCTACGGCCGGATCCCGGTCTGCGGCCTGGTCGCCGACTACAACGCCGGCTCCGCGCCGGAGGGGGTCGACCGGCTGCCCGGATTCATGCGCCGGGTGCTCACCAAGAGCCTCACCGTCCGCGGCTTCATCCAGACGGAGTTCGTGCGGTCGCACTACCGCGACTTCCTGCGCGACATGTCCGGCTGGGTCGCCGACGGGTCGGTGCGCTACCGCGAGGACGTCGTCGACGGCCTCGAGAACGCCCCCGAGGCGTTCCGCGGCCTGCTCGCCGGCCGGAACTTCGGCAAGCTGCTGGTCCGGGTCGCCCCTGAGGACGGGTAGTCCGTGTCAGTTGGCAGGTGGAAGCGGCGTACGAACCTGCCAAACGACACGGACTACCGATCCCCCGTGCACAGGCTCAGATCCCGATGGACAGCCGGTTGAGGGGGCCGACGAGCTGCTCCTCCTCGTACGCCAGGTGCGCCAGGAGTACGTCGCGCAGCGAGCCGACCGCGGCCCGGACCGGCTCGACGTCGTGGGCGGGGTCGCCGACGAGCTTCACCAGCGCGCGGTCGACGTCCTCGAGCACGGCGGCGACGTCGTGGTGCTCGCGCTCGAGGCGGTCCACGACCGGGCCGAGGGACGGGTCGGCCCGCCGCAGCCGCGGGAACATGCTCGCGTCCTCGATGGTGTGGTGGGTGGTCACCACGCGGCAGTAGCTCTCGCAGTAGGTGCCGAGCGTCCAGGTGTTCTGCCGGATCGTCATCGTGTTGATCATCGAGCGGGCGGCGGCCACGTCGAGGGCGCCGCGGCCGACCTGCTCGACCAGGTCCTGCACCTGGGCGAGCTCCTGGCGCAGGTGGTCGTGGATCGCGACCAGGTGGTCGCCGTCGCCGCCGCGCCCCGACGACGCCGACGACCCCGGCGTCACCTCCGGCAGGGTGACCGCGGGCTCCGGCCGCGCAGCACCTGGGGTGACCCGCTCCGCCTCGACCAGCTCGCGCACCGCCGGCACCACCTCCTCGGCGAAGCGGTGCAGGTCGGTGCGGTCCGAGACGTCGGCGGCGAGCACGAAACCGCTGACCCCCTCGTCCAGCGCGAGCCCGGCGAGCTGCTCGACCCAGACCGACGGCGGTCCCTGCAGGAACCCGTCCCCGGCGAACCGCCCGTGCACGTTGTAGAGCCGGCGCACGTCCGACGGTGACCGGCCGGCGTCCTCGGCCGCGCGGTCGATGGTCGCGTTCATGGCGGCGAGCTCCTCGGGTGCGGCGTACCCGAGGCTGGGCAGCCAGCCGTCTGCCGCGCGTCCGGTGAGCTCGAGCATCCGGCGCTTGTACGCGCCGAGCCAGATGCCGACGTCGTGCACGGGGAACGGCCCCGGCTTCGCCCCGTGCAGCCGGTAGTGCGCGCCGTCGAGGCGCGGCGTCCGCCCCGGGGTCCACAGCGCCCGCACCACCGCGATCGCCTCGGCCAGCGCGTCGACCGCCTCGCCCGGCGTACGGCGCGGCCCGCCCAGCGCCTCGATCGCGTCCCAGAACGCGCCGGCGCCGAGCCCGAGCTCGACCCGGCCGTTGCTGAGGATGTCGAGCGACGCGACGCTCCGCGCGAGCACGGAGGGTGGCCGCAGCGGCAGGTTCGCGACGTTCGGGAACACCGTGAGCCGCTCGGTGCGGGTGGCGATGTGGGTGAGCAGCGTCCAGGTGTCGAGGAACGCCGGCTGGTACGGGTGGTCCTGGATGCTCACCGAGTCCAGCCCCAGCACCTCCGCCTCCAGCGCCGCGGTCACCACGTCCTCGGCGCGGTCGGCGACCGGTGTCAGGAACACCCCGAAGTGCAGCTCGTGCCCGTAGTCCATGGCTCCATCCTGGGAGAGCACCGTTCGGCGGCGACCGGAAGGTCCGGGTTTCGGGCCATCGGCACCGGGCATGAGTCCCGGCGACATCATCCATCTCGGGAGACGACATGAGTCACCAGACCAGTGACGCCGTCACATTCGACCGGACGGAGGCCCCGCACAAGCTGCCGGTGCGGACCCTCGTCGCCGCCAGCATCGGAAACGCCGTCGAGTGGTACGACTGGACCGTCTACGCGACGTTCTCGGTGTACTTCGCGACGCAGATCTTCCCGGCCGACAACGAGTCGCTGGCGTTCATCGGCACCTTCGCGACCTACGCGCTCGCGTTCTTCTTCCGCCCGCTCGGCGGCATGATCCTCGGCCGCTTCGCCGACCTGCACGGCCGCAAGCAGGCGATGATCCTGACCATCTCGCTGATGGCCGGCGGCTCGCTGCTGATCGCGATCCTGCCGACGTACTCCCAGGTCGGCTGGTTCGCGCCGATCCTGCTGCTGGTGGCCCGGGTCGCGCAGGGCATGTCGCTCGGCGGCGAGGTGTCCAACGCGTCCGCGTACCTCGGCGAGATCGCCCCGCCCGAGCGCCGCGGCCGGTACTCGTCGTTCAACTATATCTCCACCGGTACGTCGGTGCTGATCGCCTCGCTCCTCGGCGCCCTCCTCGCCGCGTCGCTGGCCGACCCGCAGCTGGACAGCTGGGGTTGGCGGATCCCGTTCCTGGTCGGCGCCGTGCTCGGGCTGGTCGGGCTGTGGCTGCGCCGCAGCATGGACGAGACCGAGCAGTTCGAGGAGAACAAGGAGAAGGCCCGCGCGCTGCGCAACCCGCTGATGCTGACGCTGCGCGAGCACCCCAAGGCGGTCGCCCAGCTGATCGGCTTCACCCTGCTGTCCACGCTCTGCTACTACACGTTCTTCTCCGCGCTCACGCCGTTCGCGGTCGAGCAGCAGGGCCTCGACGACACCAAGGTGTTCACCGCGTTGTCGATCGGCACCGCGCTGTTCGTCGCGTTGCAGTACCCCTTCGGCTGGACCGCCGACCGGTTCGGCCGCAAGCCGCAGATGCTGGTGTGGTCCGGCGCGATGGTGCTGCTCGTCGTACCCCTCTCCACGCTGGTGCGGCCGGGGGCGAGCTTCGGCGAGCTGCTGCTGGTGTTCTGCACCGGCCTCGGCCTGTACGCGATCTTCAGCTCCATCGCGCCGGCGATCATGAGCGAGCTGTTCCCGACCGAGCTGCGCGGCCTGGGCATCGGCGCCTGGTACAACCTCACCGTCGCCTGCTTCGGCGGCACCGCGCCGCTGGTGATCCAGTGGCTCGGCGGGGCCGGGCACAGCAGCTGGTTCTTCTGGTACGTCGCGGTGGGCGCGGCGGTCGCGTTCGTGGCGACGCTGACGCTCCCCGAGACGAAGGGGTCGGTGCTCAAGTAGCCGGGCTGCGGATCCGGCCGGTCCGCAGCGAGGCGAGCAGCGCCAGCAGCGCGACCACGGCCATCGCCGCGAGCACGGTGCCGAAGGTGCGGTCGAGGTCGCCGCTGGGGTGCAGGGTGGCGAACAGCGCGCCGCCCACACCGATGAACAGCCCGCCGCCGAACGCCTCGCCGAACTGCAGCGACGAGGAGTTCCGGCCCTGGTCGCCGGTGGAGGACAGCGTCATCGTGGCCACCGACGTGCTCGCGATCGCGATCCCCATGCCGAAGCCGGCGACCACCCAGGCGACCGCGACCAGGCCGACCCACCACTCCAGGTAGCCGACCAGCGCGACCACGGTGACCCCGGTCCACACGCAGCCGGCGCCGAGCGTGATCAGCCGGTCGCGGCGCAGCCGGACGAAGCGCCGCGACTGCAGCCAGGAGCCGACCGTCCAGCCCAGCGACCCCACGGTGAGCGCCGACCCGGCGAGCAGCAGCCCGAGGCCGCGCTGCTCGACGAGCATCAGCGGCACGAACGCCTCCGCCCCGAAGAACGCGCCCTCGACCAGCGCCCGCACGTTGATCACCGGCGGCAGCCCGCGGCCGAACCGGAAGAACCCCGGCGGCATCAGCGGCGGCAGCGCGACCGCCACCAGTGCCAGCCCGAGGACGGCGGCCACCACGGCGGTCACGCCGGAACGCTGGCCCGCGAGCTGGATGCCGGCCGCGCCGACCGCGGCGAGCCCGGCCGCCCAGAGCGGGGCCGGCGGGGTGTGGCTGCCGCCGTGGCTGCGGTCGGGACCGTCGGCGAGCCGGAACAGCAGCGGCAGCATCAGCGTCGCACCGACCGCGACCAGCGGCAGCACCGACCAGAACACCCACCGCCAGCCCAGGTGGTGGGTCAGCCAGGCCGCGGCAGTGGGCCCGATGAACGACGGCAGCACCCAGGCCGCGGAGATCCACGAGAACATCGTCGGCCGCTGCGACTCGTCGAAGGCGCGGGCGATCACGACGTACATCGCGACGGAGGTGAGCCCGCTGCCCAGGCCCTGCAGCAGCCGGCCGGCAATGAGCTGCAGCATCACCGGGGCGGTGGCGGCGACCACGATGCCGACGCTGAACAGGGCCAGCCCGCCGGCCATCGGGCGGGCCGGCCCGATCCGGTCGCACAGCCGGCCGGCGGCGACGGTGGCGAACAGCTGGCCGATCAGGAACAGCGAGAACGCCCACGCGTAGAGGCCGAGCCCGTCGAGCTCGCGGGCCGCGGCCGGCATCGCGGTGGCCACCGAGATCACCTCGAAGGCGACCGCGACCACCGCGGTGCACAGCCCGAACGCGAGCGCCCGCGACCCCCGGGTGGCGGTCGCGGGCGCGCGGTCGGTGCTGGTCACACGGGCAATCCCAGCACCTGAAGGCGGCTCGAGGTCAAACGGGTTCGGTCATCGGCCGCGCACCAGGTCGCGCACCCGCCGGTCGCGCAGGTACAGCCCGGCCCACACCAGCACGCCGGTGTAGATCGGGAACAGCAGCGTCGAGAACAGCGGGGCCTCGATGCGCAGCTGCGCGCAGAACGCGCCGCCGAGGTAGCCGGTGAGCAGCACCGCGCCGATGGGTGACGTACGCCGGATGAGGTACAGCGCCAGGCAGACCGCCTCGAGGACGCCGACGTACGGCATCACCGCGGGGTCGAAGCCAAGGGTGTGCGAGCCCTCGACGACCGGGTCGATGTTGAGCACGTGGATCACCGCGTCGAACGCGAGGAAGGCGGAGACGAGTGCGGTGATGGCCACACCCACGCGGGTGGCGGTGGTCGAGGTGCGCGGGCGGGCGGTGGCGATGCTGGTCATGGTGTCCTCCGGGAGTCGGTGTCTGCTCCTTTCGACCGCGGGCGGGCGAGAAAGTCATCGCATCGCGGAATGCGTCCCGGTGCGGCCCGGTTGGCACCAGACGATGCCTGCCTCGATCTCCGCGGACGCCCGCCGCGTCTCCACCCTCGTCGGTCTGCTGTTCGGCCTCGCCGGCATGGGCAGCTCCTCGGCCGCGATCGCGCTGCCGGTGCTGGCCGACGACCTGGGCGTGAGCACCGGCGTGAGCGCGTGGGCGATCAGCCTGTACGCGTTGATGCTCGCGGTCGCGACCGCCGTGTACGGGCGGGTCTCCGACCTGGTCGGGGTGCGCAAGCCGCTGATCTTCGGGGTCGGCCTGATGACCGTCGGTGCGCTCGTCGGGGCGCTGGCCCCGAGCTTCGGCCTGCTGCTGGTCGCCCGGATCTTCCAGGGCGCCGGTGCCGCGGCGGTCCCGACCCTGGGCGTCGCGATCGTGTCCGCGCGCTACACCGGCGCGATCCGTGCCTCCGCGCTCGGCCGGGTCGCGGGCACCGCCGCCGCCGTCAGCTGCCTCGGGCCGCTCGCCGGCGGCACCATCGAGGGACTGCTCGGCTGGCGGGCGGTGATCGCGCTGCCGATGCTCGGGGCCCTGCTGGTGCCGCTGCTGTGGCGGTCGGTGCCGACCAGTGGCA
The DNA here is from genome assembly GCA_013361955.1 of Nocardioidaceae bacterium. Taxonomy (GTDB): domain Bacteria; phylum Actinomycetota; class Actinomycetes; order Propionibacteriales; family Nocardioidaceae; genus Nocardioides_B. The sequence goes on along the minus strand of JABFXA010000035.1, from coordinate 258 downwards.
GCCATGCCCGGCTCGACCTGCTTGGCGCCGTGCTGGTCGCCGGCACCGCGGCCGGGGTCGTGCTGCTCGTGCAGTCGCCCTCGACCGGCCCGGCGGTCGCGGCCCTCGGTGCCGCCCTGGTGGTGCTCGGCGTCCCGGCCGTCGTGTCGCGGGTACGCCACCGCCCGCAGGGCTTCCTGCCGGTCTCGGTGATCCGCAACGCGACGGTGGTGCGCAGCGCGCTCGCCGCGGGTGCGGTGCCGGCCGCCTGGTTCGCGC
>JABFXA010000282.1 GCA_013361955.1 Nocardioidaceae bacterium | reverse complement strand
GAGCCGGTCTGCCCGGTGCCGTTCGTGGCCTGGCCGGGCCCGTCACTACCCGGCTGGGCCGGCGGGCTCGACCTCGTCGTGGTCCTCGCGCCCGAGGGCAGCGACACCGGCGCGGCCAGCGCGGTCGCGGAGGCGGTGCGGCGCGGCTGCCGGGTGGTGGTGGCCTGCCCGCCCCGCTCACTGGTCGCCGAGCACGCCGCCGGCCGCGACAGCACCGTGCTGCCGTGCTCCTCGGGTGACCAGCTGGCCACCGCCGTGGTGATGCTCGGCCTGCTGGCCCGGCTCGACCTGGGCCCGGTCACCGACGCCGAGGAGGTCGCGCAGGCGCTCGACGACGTGGCGATCGCCTGCTCGCCGTACCGCGACCTCTCGGTGAACCCCGGCAAGCTGCTCGCCATCGGTCTCGCCGACTCGACCCCGCTGGTCTGGGGCGGGTCCGTGCTCGCCGCCCGCGCCGCCCGGCGGATCGCCGAGTCGCTGCGCCGGGCCAGCGGCCGTACGGCGCTCGCCGGCGACGCCGAGCACCTGCTGCCGGTGATCGAGTCGACCACGGCGCCCGACGTGTTCGCCGACCCGTTCGACGACACCGACGACGCCCGCCGGCCGGCGCTGGTGCTGCTCGACGACGGCGCCGAGGAGCACTGGATCCGCGAGCAGCGCGGCCGGCTCAGCACCGCCGCCGACGAGCGCCGGGTCCGGGTCGAGCAGGTCACCAGCGAGGCCGGCAACGACGTCGCCCGCTACGCCGGCCTGGTCGCCACCGGCACCTACGCGGCGACGTACCTCTCCGTGGGGCTGGGCCGGGTCTAGCCGCCGCACCGATACGCTTCGCGCCATGTCAACCGAAGGTGGCAACCGGGCCGTCATCGCCGCGCTGCTCGCCAACACCGGGATCGCGGTGACGAAGTTCCTGGCCTTCGCGCTCACCGGGGCGTCGTCGATGCTCGCGGAGGGCATCCACTCGGTCGCCGACTCCGGCAACCAGCTGCTGCTGCTCCTCGGCGGCAAGCGCTCCCGGCGCGAGGCCACCGAGGAGCACCCGTTCGGCTACGGCCGGGAGCGGTACATCTACTCGTTCCTGGTCGCGATCGTGCTGTTCTCGGTGGGCGGCCTGTTCGCTCTCTACGAGGCGTACCACAAGGCGGTCGAGGTCCACGAGGGCAAGCCCAACGAGCTGCTCGAGGGCCGGTGGTGGTGGGTCGCGATCGTGGTGCTGCTGGGTGCCATCGCGATGGAGGGCTTCTCGTTCCGCACCGCCATCGCCGAGACCAACAAGATCCGCGGCCGGGCGAGCTGGACCCAGTTCATCCGCCGTGCCAAGTCGCCCGAGCTGCCGGTGATCCTGCTCGAGGACTTCGCCGCCCTGATCGGACTGGTGCTGGCGCTGTTCGGCGTCGGCCTGACCAAGATCACCGGGAACGGCTACTTCGACGTGATCGGCACCGCCGGCATCGGCGTGCTGCTGGTCTGCGTCGCGGTGGTGCTCGCCGTCGAGACCAAGAGCCTGCTGCTCGGCGAGGCGGCCAGCCTCGACGCGCAGCGCCGGCTCCGCGAGCGGCTCGAGGCCACCGAGGGCGTGGACCGGGTGATCCACATGCGCACCATGCACCTCGGACCCGAGGAGCTGCTGGTCGGCGTCAAGATCGGCGTCCCGCAGTCGGCCGACGCGGCCGCGGTCGCGGCCAGCATCGACGCCGCCGAGCGGGCGATGCGCGAGGCCGAGCCGACCGCCCGGGTGATCTACGTCGAACCGGACATCTACCGCGAGGGCCACGTCACCGACCCGCGCCCCGAGCCGGCCGCCCCGGCCGGGCACTGAACCGGTCCGCGGCTGATTCGGCCGGTTCCGGCCGCGCAGGTACCCTGAGAGAGCCGTCCACCGGGCAGGGGTACGCACGCGACGCGATCTCATCGCCGCACCGGCAGATGCCGGCCGGGGACACCAGTCAACGACGCATGCTCCGCCGACGAAACAGGACGCGAGGAAACCCCACACATGGACAAGAACGACTTCAAGGTGGCCGACCTCGGGCTGGCCGACTACGGCCGCACCGAGATCACCCTGGCCGAGCACGAGATGCCGGGGCTGATGGCGATGCGCGAGCGCTACGCCGGCTCCCGGCCGCTCCAGGGCGCGCGGATCGCCGGGTCGCTGCACATGACCATCCAGACCGCCGTGCTGATCGAGACGCTCGTCGCGCTCGGCGCCGAGGTCCGCTGGGCCTCCTGCAACATCTTCTCCACGCAGGACCACGCCGCCGCCGCGGTGGTCGTCGGGCCGGACGGCACCCCCGACGACCCGCAGGGCGTCCCGGTCTTCGCGTGGAAGGGCGAGAGCCTCGAGGAGTACTGGTGGTGCACCCAGCAGATCCTCACCTGGCCCGGTGACGAGACCGCCAACATGATCCTCGACGACGGCGGCGACGCCACCCTGCTCGTGCACCTCGGCGTGCAGGCCGAGAAGGCCGGCACCGCGCCGGCCGTCGACTCCGCCGAGAGCGCGGAGCAGCGGGTGATCTTCCAGGTCCTCAACGACACCCTCGCCGCCGACGCCACCAAGTGGACCGCGATCGCCAACGAGATCAAGGGCGTGACCGAGGAGACCACCACCGGCGTGCACCGGCTCTACGACATGATGCGCGAGGGCTCGCTGCTCTTCCCGGGGATCAACGTCAACGACTCGGTCACCAAGAGCAAGTTCGACAACAAGTACGGCTGCCGGCACTCGCTCGTCGACGGCATCAACCGCGCCACCGACGTGCTGATCGGCGGCAAGGTCGCGGTCGTCTGCGGCTACGGCGACGTCGGCAAGGGCTGCGCCGAGTCGCTGCGCGGCCAGGGCGCCCGCGTGGTGGTCACCGAGATCGACCCGATCTGCGCGCTGCAGGCGGCGATGGACGGCTACCAGGTGTCCACCCTCGAGGAGGTGCTGCCGATCGCCGACATCGTGATCACCGCGACCGGCAACAAGGACGTCGTCACCGTCGACCACATGAGCCGGATGAAGCACCAGACGATCGTCGGCAACATCGGCCACTTCGACAACGAGATCGACATGGCCGGGCTGGAGTCCTTCCCGGGCGTCGTGCGCAAGAACGTCAAGCCGCAGGTCGACGTCTGGACCTTCCCCGGGGGCAACGCGGTCATCGTCCTGTCCGAGGGCCGGCTGCTGAACCTCGGCAACGCGACCGGCCACCCGTCGTTCGTGATGTCGAACTCCTTCACCAACCAGGTGCTCGCGCAGATCGAGCTGTTCACGAAGACCGGCGAGTACCCGGTGGGCGTCTACGTGCTGCCCAAGCACCTCGACGAGGAGGTCGCCCGGCTGCACCTCGCCTCGCTCGGCGTCAGCCTCACCACGCTGACCGAGTCGCAGGCGGCGTACCTCGGGATCGACGCGAACGGGCCGTACAAGTCCGAGCACTACCGGTACTGACATTCGAGCGTTCGGCGGACAGGGATGGTGGCGGTGGCGAACACTGACCCCGTGACCAACGGGGGCCGCGGTCGCGTGCTCGTCGTCGACGACGACGCGGCGCTCGCCGAGATGCTCACCATCGTGCTGCGCAACGAGGGGTTCGACTCACGGGTGTGCCCGACCGGCGACCGTGCCCTCGCGGACTTCCGGGACTACAAGCCCGACGTGGTGCTCCTGGACCTGATGCTGCCCGGCAAGGACGGCATCGACGTCTGCAAGGAGATCCGCGGGGAGTCCGGCGTCCCCATCGTGATGCTGACCGCCAAGAGCGACACCGTCGACGTGGTCGTCGGCCTCGAGTCCGGGGCCGACGACTACGTCGTCAAGCCGTTCAAGCCCAAGGAGCTGGTCGCGCGGATCCGGGCGCGCGTCCGCCGCTTCGAGGAGCCCGGTCCCGAGTCGCTGACCATCGGGGACCTCACCATCGACGTCGCCGGGCACGTGGTGACGCGGGCCGGCGCGGCCATCGCGCTCACCCCGCTCGAGTTCGACCTGCTGGTGTGCCTGGCCCGCAAGCCCTGGCAGGTGTTCACCCGCGAGGTGCTCCTCGAGCAGGTGTGGGGCTACCGGCACGCCGCGGACACCCGCCTGGTCAACGTGCACGTGCAGCGGCTGCGCTCCAAGGTCGAGCACGACCCCGAGAACCCGGAGATCGTGGTGACCGTGAGGGGTGTCGGCTACAAGGCCGGGACCGGCTGACATGCGTGGTCTCCGGCTGGGCGCGACGACGCCACTGCGCTGGGCCGCCACCGTGTGGCGACGGTCCATCCAGGCGCGCGTCGTGATCAGCACCCTGCTGCTGTCGGCCGTCGTGGTGTCGCTGGTCGGCTGGGTGCTGCTCCAGCAGGTCACCGACGGCCTGGTGCGCAGCAAGACCGAGTCCTCGGTCACCGAGGCCACCCGCGCGACGGCCGAGGCCGAGCTGCGGCTGTCCGCCGCCAGCGGCAACGACTTCGACGCGAACACCCAGATCGCCCAGCTGGTCCGCACGCTGGTCTCGCGCGGCACCGTGCAGGGGTACGACGTGGTGCTGATCGGTCCGATCGGGTCCACCGGCGGCGTCGCGGCCGGGTCGGGCACCAGCAGCACCCCCGGCGTCCGCCCGGAGAGCATCCCGGCAGCGATGCGCACCAAGGTGGAGAACGGGCCGCCGGACCGCACGGCGTACAGCTACACGACGATCCGCTACAACACGCTGTCCGACCGCGCGCCGGTGCCGGGTGTGGTCACCGGCTCGCAGGTGACGCTGCCGGCCGACGGCGGCACCTACACGCTCTACTACCTGTTCCCGATGACCGAGCAGGAGAAGACGCTCACGCTGGTGCGGCGGGCGCTGGTCACCGGCGGCGCGCTGCTGCTGGTGATGGTCGGGGCGCTGACCTGGCTGGTGACCCGGCAGGTGGTCACCCCGGTGCGGCTGGCCCGGCGGGTCGCGGAGCGGCTCGCGTCCGGTCGCCTCGAGGAGCGGATGCACGTGCGCGGCGACGACGACATCGCCCGCCTCGGGACGTCGTTCAACCAGATGGCGGCCAGCCTGCAGAAACAGATCCGGCAGCTCGAGGAGCTGTCGCGCGTGCAGAGACGGTTCGTGTCCGACGTGTCCCACGAGCTGCGCACCCCGCTGACCACGGTGCGGATGGCCGGCGACGTGCTGCACGACGCGCGCGAGCGGTTCGACCCGCCCACGGCCCGGGCCGCGGAGCTGCTGCAGAAGGAGCTCGACCGGTTCGAGCTGCTGCTCGGCGACCTGCTCGAGATCAGCCGCTTCGACGCCGGCGCCGCCGTCCTCGACCTCGAGGACGTCAACCTCGTCGACCTCGCGCACCGGGTGGTCGAGTCCACCCGGCCGCTGGCCGAACGGCGCGGCACCAGCGTCGTCGTCCGCGCCAGCGACCGGCCCTGCATCGCGGAGGTGGACGCGCGGCGGGTGGAGCGCGTCGTCCGCAACCTGGTCACCAACGCGATCGACTATGCCGACTCCGAGGACGTGGTGATCCTCGTCGACTCCAACGACGAGGCCACCGCGCTCGCCGTCCGCGACCACGGCGTCGGGCTGCGTCCCGGCGAGGCGGCGATGGTCTTCAACCGGTTCTGGCGCGCCGACCCGGCCCGCGCCCGCACCACCGGCGGCACCGGCCTCGGGCTGTCCATCTCCCTCGAGGACGCCCGGCTGCACGGCGGCTGGCTGCAGGCCTGGGGCGAGCCCGGCGGCGGCGCGCAGTTCCGGCTCACCCTGCCCCGGCGTGCCGGCGACCGGAT
>JABFXA010000113.1 GCA_013361955.1 Nocardioidaceae bacterium | reverse complement strand
GCGGTCGGCGTGAGCACCTCTGCGAACACGCCCTGCAGGGCGCGGCCGGCGAGCAGCACCTCGAACGAGGGGGCGACCCCGGCCAGCGCGGACGCCAGCGCGAAGCCGGTGAGCCCGCCCAGGAAGGCCCGGCGCCGGCCGACCCGGTCGGCGACCCGGCCGCCGAGCAGCAGCAGGCCGGCGAGCGTGCAGGTGTACGCCGTGACGACCCAGGCGCGCTGGGCGTCGTCGAAGCCGAGCGCCGCCTGGGTGGTGGGCAGCGCGATGTTCACGATCGTGGCGTCCAGCGCCACCATCAGCTGCGCCACCGCGATGACCACCAGGGCGACCCAGCGGGTGTCCCGTGCGGGGGCCGCGGCGGTGGTCGCCGGGGTGGGGGTCTGGGTCTGGGCCATCACGGCCTCCTTCAAGAACCGGAGAGATTGTCTCCGTTTCACCGTCGCACGGGCGACGCCCCGGCGCAAGGGGAAACGGAGGATTTTTCTCCGAATGTTCGCTAGGGTGGCGCGCATGAGCCGCCCCGACCGGCTGCGGGCCGACGCCCGCCGCAACCACGACGCGATCCTGGCGGCCGCCCGCGACGTGGTGATCGAGCGCGGCGCGGGAGCGCCGCTCGACGAGATCGCGCGCCGGGCGGGGGTCGGCATCGGCACCCTGTACCGCCGGTTCGCGGACCGCGGCACGCTGCTCACCGCGGTGGTCCGCGCCGCCCTCGAGCAGTCGCGCGACAGCGCCGAGCGGGCTTCCGCCGAGGCCGGCCCGGACGGCACCGGGCTCGACGCCCTGGCGCGCTACATGCACGACGTCCTCGACGTGCGCGTCTCGGCCGTGATCCCGCAGGTCCTCGACGTCGACGACCTCGACCGCGCCGCGATCGCGGAGGTGCGCGAGCAGTCCGCGGCCGCGGTGGAGCGGCTGATCGGGGCCGCGCACGACGACGGCAGCCTGCCCCGCGAGGTGAGCTTCGGTGACGTCGGCACGCTGCTGGTCCGGCTGTCCCGGCCGCTGCCGGGGCCGGTGCCCGCGGAGGTGGACGCCGAGCTGGCGCACCGGCACCTCGACCTGGTGCTGGCCGGGCTGCGGGCCGGCGCCGAGCCGCTCGACGAGAAGGGGCTGTCCCGCGCCGAGCTCTCCGGGCTGCGCGACGACGAGCAGTCGTAGCGCCGCGACGGGTGCGTCGTACGGTGGGACGGATGGATCGCGACCCAGTCGGTGAGCCGCCGCCCGGCCGCAAACGGGCCTACTTCTGGCTGATGGGCACCTGCGTGGTGCTCATCCTGCTGGCGTGGAACGTGGTGCGCTTCTGGTCGACCACGGCCGCCATCGTGATGAGCGCGGTGGCGGCCGTGATCCCGCCGGCGGCCGCGATCGTCGCCAACTGGGGCCGTGGCGGGTAGCCGTCAGTGCGTCACGCCGTCCCGGAGATCTTCTCGATCAGCGCCGTCGTGGAGATCGCCGGCGTGCGGCTCAGGTACACGACCTCGCAGACGTCCTCGAACTCGTCGAACTTTCCGGCCCAGTCGTCGCCCATGACCAGGACGTCGGCCTCGTGCCGGACGATGTACTCGCGCTTCTGCTCCAGGCTCTCCTCGAGGAACACCGCGTCGACGGGCTTCAGCGCGGCCACGATCTCCAGGCGCTCGTCCTGGGTGAAGACCGGGGCCCGGCCCTTCTTGCGCTCGTTGAGGGCGTCGGCGGACACCCCGACGACGAGCCGGTCGCCCAGGGCGGCAGCGCGCTGGATGACCCGCAGGTGACCGACGTGGAAGACGTCGAAGGTGCCGAAGGTGATCACGGTCCTGGTCATGAGGCGGGATTGTGCCACGACGCATACGGCGGACCCGTTCCGGCCGGTCGGCCCGGCCGGATAGAGTGCGGCACGTGACTCTCTCTACCGGTACAGCACCCGTGCGCCTGATGGCCGCACGGAACGCCGTGCTGGGCACGTTCTTCCTCAACGGCTTCGCGTTCGCGACCTGGGCGTCGCGGATCCCGTCGGTGCGACATGCCCTCGACCTCGGCCCGGGCAGCCTCGGCCTGCTGCTGCTCGCCTGCTCCATCGGCTCGCTGCTGGCGCTGCCCACCTCCGGCGGCACCGTTCAGCGGTACGGCGCGCGGCGGGTGGTGGTCGCGGCCACCCTCGTCGAGGCGGTCGGCCTGATCCTGGTCGGCGTCGGCGTCGGGGTGCTCGAGCTGGTCCCGGTGACCGCGCTGGGCCTGTTCCTGGTCGGCCTCGGCACCGGCACCTGGGATGTCGCGATGAACGTCGAGGGCGCGGAGGTCGAGCGGCTGCTGCGCCGGTCGATCATGCCGCGGTTCCACGCCGCCTTCAGCCTCGGCACGGTGGCCGGTGCCGGGGTCGGCGCGCTGGTGACGTTCGCCGGCGTCGGGGTGCTCTGGCACGTCGGCGCGGTCGGCGTGCTCGTCGCCGTGCTGGGGGGCCTGTCCGTGCGCGGCTTCCTCGAGGTCGACCCCGACCGGCGCGCGTCCGCCAAGGGCAACGCGCTCAAGGCCTGGGCCGAGCCGCGCACCGTGCTGATCGGGGTGATGGTGCTCGCACTGGCGCTCACCGAGGGGGTCGCCAACGACTGGCTCGGCGTCGCGATGGTCGACGGCTACGGCGCGCCGGCCTGGCTGGGCGCTGCCACGTTCGCGCTGTTCGTCGCCGCGATGACCACCGGCCGGGTGGTCGGCACGGTCGTGCTCGACGCCTACGGCCGGCAGACCGTGCTCTGGGGCACGATGGCGCTGGCCGCGGTCGGCGTGCTGCTGGTGGTGCTCGGTCAGGTCCCGGGGGTCGTGGCGCTCGGCGTGGTGCTGTGGGGGCTCGGCGCGTCGCTGGGCTTCCCGGTCGGGATGAGCGCCGCCGCCGACGACCCCGCGCACGCCGCCGCCCGGGTCAGCGTGGTCTCCACGATCGGCTACACCGCCTTCCTCGGCGGCCCGCCGCTGCTCGGCTTCATCGGCAGCCAGGTCGGGGTGCTCAACGCCCTGCTGGTGGTGTCGATCGTGCTGGTCCCCTCGGCCCTGGTGGTGCCGGCGACCCGCCGTCCCGATGGGTCCTGACCTGTAGGTTCGACGACGATGACCGCGTCGTACCAGATCGTCACCGCGAACCCCGAGCTCGACCAGCAGCGGCGCCGGGGCCTGCGGCGGATGCGCACGCTCGCGGTCTCGCTGCTGCTGCTCGCCGCCGTCGTGTACGTCGCGACGCGGGGCGCCGACGGCTTCTGGGGCTTCGTCAACGCCGGCGCCGAGGCGTCGATGGTCGGCGCGATCGCGGACTGGTTCGCGGTGACCGCGCTGTTCAAGCACCCGCTCGGGCTGCCGATCCCGCACACCGCGCTGATCCCGAAGCGCAAGGAGATGCTCGGCCGCAGCCTCGAGGAGTTCGTCGGCGAGAACTTCCTCGCCGAGGAGGTGATCCGCGACCGGGTCGACGCGGCCGCGCTCAGCCGGCGGGTGGGGGAGTGGCTCTCCGTGGAGGCCAACGCCCGCCGGGTCGTCGACGAGGCCGCGGCGCTGCTCGAGATCGGGCTGTCCCGGGTCCGCGACGCCGACCTCAGGGTGCTGGTCGAGGAGGCGCTGCTGCCCCGGCTTCTCGAGGAGCCGATCAGCCCGGTCGCCGGCAGCCTCCTGGAGGAGGTGGTCCGCGACGGCGCGCACCACGGCCTGGTCGACCTGGCGCTCGAGGAGGCCCAGCGCTGGCTGCAGGAGAACGAGGAGGCGTTCGCCGACATCGTGGGGGAGCGGGCGCCGTGGTGGTCACCGCCGGTCGTCAACGACCGGGTCACCCGCCGCCTGCACATCGAGCTGGTGGCGTGGATCGAGGACATCCGCCGCGACCCGTACCACCACGCGCGCACCGCCCTCGACTCGGCGCTGCGCCAGCTCGCGCACGACCTGCTCTACGACCCGAAGACCCAGGAGCGCGCCGAGCGGCTCAAGACCCGGGTGCTGTCGCACCCGCAGCTGGTCACCACCGCGACGTCGCTGTGGGACGCGTTCCGCCGGGCGCTGCTCGAGTCGCTGAAGGACCCGGAGGGCCCGCTGCGGCGTCGCGCGCTGGCCGAGCTGTCGTCGTTCGCGGAGCAGCTGCACGACGACCGCGCGCTGCGGGAGCGGCTGGACGGCTACGCCGCCGACCTCGCGGTCTTCGTGGTGTCGCGGTACGGCGACGAGATCACCGCCGTGATCACGCACACCGTGAACCGGTGGGACGGACGGGAGGCGGCTCGTCGCATCGAGCTGCACGTCGGCCGCGACCTGCAGTTCATCCGGATCAACGGCACCATCGTCGGCGGGCTCGTGGGCGTGCTGATCCACACCTTCACGGTGCTGCTGTAGGCGCTGCTGCAGCGCCGCTCAGGCGCCGGGGACCTTCTCGAACGACAGCACCTCGGAGCCGTGCGGGTGCACCGACACCTTCAGCCAGTCCGCCTCGCCCAGGTCGGAGCCGTCCACGGTGATCCGCCGCAGGTTGTCGGCCGCGCCCCGTGCGCCGTAGAAGGACAGCCACGGCGAGCCCTGCGCCAGCGGCCGGTCCTGGTTGAACCGGTGGCTGTCCCCGTTGAACAGGTACACCGGCCCGGCGAAGCCGCGGGACTCGTCGACGAGCGCCTGCACCAGCGGCCGGAACGCCGAGTAGTCGCTCGGCTTCGGGTCCGTGACGGTCGGGTCGAACATGTCGGCCTGCTGCTGCAGCACGACCGCGCGCAGGCCGTCGCGACGCGCGACCTCGAACGCCGCGCGCACGTTGGCGACCGCGGCCGCCATCCGGTGGCGCTCCTCGGCCACCTGCTGGTCGGTCGCGGCGGCGTTGCCGACGCCGGTCCAGGGCGCCAGGTCGTCGTTGCTGCCGACCACGTGCAGGGTGGCGAACGAGACGCCGGCGCGCACGTAGCGGACGTTCTCCGGGATGCCGCGGTCGGTCTGCGCGTGCAGCCCGCCGGTGGATCGGCCGAGCGTGTGACCGGGCCGGGAGAAGAACAGCGAGCGCACCTTCGCGAGCCGCTCGAGCGGCTGGTAGCCGCCGTTGTTCGCACGATGGCAGTCGGTCCACTCGTTGTCGCCAGGGGTGTAGACGAGGGGGTCGGCGAACAGGTCGAACTCCGAGCGGACCCGCTCGAAGCGCGCGTCGTCGCAGGTGGTCGACCCGCTCTTGATGTCGCCGAGGTGGGTGACCGTCCGGACGTCGGGGTCGGCGTTGATGCCCGCCACGAACGCCGGGAAGTGCTGCTCGTCGGTGCTGCCGTAGGGGACGTCGCCGATGACGGCGAACGTGTACGCCGACCCGTCGGCGCGCTCGGGCGTGGTGGCCGCCCGGGCCTGCGGGGTCAGCACGGCCCCCAGCGTGAGGGTCACGCCGAGGGCGAGCGTGGTGACCGGGAACGCGTGGCTGCGCTGCATGGCTCGACCGTGCCGGGGGCACGTGAACCAGCCTCGGCACCGGCGCGACGCCGGGGTGAACAGTGCGCGAGGATGTCCCGATGACCACCCGCGACGTACCGATCCGCGACGAGTCGATCCGGCTCGGCCAGCTGCTCAAGCTCGCCGACCTCGTGGACGCCGGGGCCGACGTGAAGCCGCTGGTGGCCGCGGGCGAGGTGTCGGTGAACGGCGAGCCCGAGACCCGCCGCGGCCGTCAGCTCGTCAAGGGGGACGTGGTGACGGTCGCGGGCGAGTCGGTGCGGGTCAGCTGATCTCGACGAGGTCGACCACGAAGATCAGCGTCTCGCCGGGCTTGATCACGTTGCCCGCACCGCGGTCGCCGTAGGCCAGGTGCGGCGGGATGGTGAGCCGGCGGCGGCCGCCGACCTTCATGCCCTGCACGCCGGCGTCCCACCCGGAGATGACCTGGCCGACGCCGAGGCGGAACTGCAGCGGGTCGCCGCGGTTGTAGGACGCGTCGAACTCCTCGCCGGTCGAGTGCGCGACGCCGACGTAGTGGACGCGCACGGTCTGGCCGGCGGCCGCCTCCTCGCCCTCGCCCTCGCGCAGGTCGATGATCTCCAGGTTCGTCGGCGGTTCGCCCTCGGGCGGGTCGACCTCGGGCTTCTCGGTGCTCACACGCGTCTCCTCAGCATCGGGGTATGGCGCCCGACACGCTATCCACCGGACGCCACCGGCGCAGGGACGGGGTGCCGGCGGCGACCAGGCCCACCGCCACGAGGGAGGTCAGCCCGCCGAGCACCGCGGCGGCCGCGCCCGAGCTCGCCGAGGCGACCAGCCCGGCCCGGAAGCTGCCCAGCTGCGGGCCGGAGACGCCGACCAGGTGGTCCAGCGCATTGACCCGGCCCCGTACGGCGTCCGGCACGGCGTGCTGCACGACCACGCCGCGGGCGACCACGCTGACCGTGTCGGCCGCGCCGGCCACCGCCAGGCAGGCGAGCCCGAACCACAGCACGTGCGTCGCGCCGAACCCGGCGAGCGCGAGTCCCCAGGCACCCGCCGCGACGAGCATCAGCCGACCCGGTCGGCTGCTGCGCGACGAGTGGCCGGACAGGGCGCCGGCGACGATCCCGCCCAAGCCGATGGCCGGTGCGAACAGCCCGAGGGTCACCGGCGAGCCGCCGTACAGCTCGGCGTTGACGACCGGGAACAGCGCGACCGGCATCGCCAGCACGGTGGCGGCCAGGTCGGTCGCGAACGCGCCGAGCAGCACCGGGTTGCCCAGTACCAGTCGTACGGCGGCGGGCAGGCCGCGCAGGTCCGGGCCGCCCTCGACGTGCTCCGGGCGCATCGCGGGCAGCCCCGCCACCCCCCACAGCCCGGCGAGGAAGGTGAGCGCGTCCACCGCGAAGCACAGCCGCACCCCGACCAACACGGTGAGCACGCCGGCGAGCAGCGGGCCGGTGAGCAGGCAGGCCTGCAGCGACAGCCGGCTCAGGGCCAGCCCGGCGCCGAGCTGCTCGGCGGGCAGCAGTCGCACCGTGAACGACCGGACGGCGGGTGCCGCGAGCGCCGCCAGCCCGGCCTGCCCGGCCACCAGCACGAACACCGGGACCAGCGAGCCGGGACTGCCGGTGGCCACCAGGGCGAGCGCGGCCGTCGCCACGAGCTGACCGACCCGGGCCACCAGCACCAGGCGACGCCGGTCGGTGCGGTCGGCCAGCGACCCGCCGACGAGGGCGCCCGCGACGGTCGGCACCAGCTCGGCGAGCGCGAGCCCGCCGACGAGCGCGGGCCGGTGGGTGGTGCTCCAGACGTAGTAGGTGGCGGCGAACGCGGTCAGCTGGCTGCCGAGCCCGGACAGCAGCGACCCGACCCACCACCGGCGGAACGCCCGGCTCGTGCGCAGCGGCCGGACGTCGACCAGCGTGCGCGTGAGCAGGTCACGCACGGGGCATCCGGCTCCGGACCCGGTCCGCGAACGGCCGGCGGCGGACCGCCTCGGCCAGGTCGTCGGCGACCCGCGACGGCGGGTAGGGGAGCTCCTCCTCGAGCTCGGCGATCGCCGCCTCGGTGGCGTCCCACTCGGCCCGCAGCAGCGGCACCACCTCGCGGCCCCGGTCGGTCAGCGAGACCACCCGGCTGCGGGCGTCGGGTCCGGGCTCGGACGCGACCAGCCCGGCGCCCCGCATCGCGGTGACCGACTGGCTCATCGCCGAGTGCGACACCCCGGTCTCCTCGGCGAGCCGGCGGATCGTCATCGGGCCGGCCAGGTCGAGGAACATCAGCGCCATCGAGAACCGCGGCTTCACGCCCTCGACGCCGAGGTCGACGTACAGGTCCTCGATGCCGCGGTCGAGCTCGCGGAGCACCGCGAACAGGGGTCGCCACCGGCTCGGCAGCTGGTCGCGCAGGGTCGGCTGGTCGCTCACCGGGCAAATATAACAGCGCTTATATATTGCCCGGGAGGTTCGGTCAGGTCTGCGAGCTGTGTACGTAGGAGTCGAGCTGGTCGCGCTCGAACTCCAGCTCGCTCATCCGGCTCTTCACGATGTCGCCGATGCTGACGATCCCGGTCAGCGTGCCCTCGTCGACCACGGGCATGTGCCGGAACCGGCGCTCGGTCATCACCTGCATCAGCTCGACCACCGGCTGGTCGCTGCGGGCGGTCTTCACCTCGCTGGTCATGATCGAGGACACCTGGGCGGTGAGGACGTCGTCGTCCTCGTTGAGGCGGCGGACCACGTCGCGCTCCGAGACGATGCCGGCGACGGTGCTGGCGTCCTCGCTCACGATCACGGCGCCGATGTTGTGCCGGGCCAGCAGCGCGAGCAGCTCGCGCACGGTGGCGTCCGGCTTGATGGTGACGACCTCCCGGGTCGACTTGCCGGCGAGAACCTGGCTGATCCGCATCGGGCACCTCCGCTTTCCGCAACGTGGTCGGTGTCACTTCGGGAGCATTCAGGCTAGCCACTCACACGTTGCTGCGGCTAGGCATGCAGGGCCCTTCGGGCAGCCGACCTGCGAAGATGTCCCGGTGCGCCGCGAGCTCCCCGCCTGGACCAGCCTGGCCATGATGGGCTGGCTGACCGTCGTGCTCTGGCTCGACCGCGCCGGCGGCGACGGCGGTCTCTGGCAGCAGCGGGCCCTCGGCCTGCTCACCTGGGCGGTGCTCGCGGTGGCGCTGTGGCGGGTGAGCCCGGTCGTGCGGGCGCAGACCCTGGTCGTGGTGGCGTTCGCGACCTGCGTGGAGTACGTCTTCAGCCCGACCCTCGAGGTCTACAGCTACCGGTTCGACAACGTGCCGGCCTACGTGCCGCCGGGGCACGGGCTGGTGTACCTCTCCGCGTTCGCGCTGGGGCACGCGGTCTTCCTCGAGCGCCGGATGCGCACGGCGTCGGTCCTCGTCCTGGTGCTCGGCGGGGCGTGGGCGGCGTACGGCGTCTTCCTGGCGGACCGGCCCGATGCGCTGGGCGCGTTCTGGTTCGCGTGCCTGCTGCTGTTCGTGCTCGTCGGCCCGTCCACCCCGGTGTACGTCGGCGCGGCCGTCGTGGTCACCTGGCTGGAGCTGGCCGGCACGCACCTCGGCACCTGGGCGTGGGGCCGCGTCGACCCGACCGGCTGGGTGTCGATCGGCAACCCGCCGAGCGGCGCGGCGGGCGGCTACGGGTGGTTCGACCTCGCCGGGCTGCTCGCGGCGCCGTGGCTGCTGCGGGCCTGGCGGCGGGTCCGGGTCACTCCTGGGGCCGAGCCGGAGCGCGTCGACGCGACCTGATCTCGTGCACCGACCCGGGGTGCCGCGGGCGCACGTCGGGGTCGGACTCGTCGTCGGGCAGCGAACCGAGGAACGCCAGCGCCTGCTCGTGCAGCCGGCCGTTGCTGGCCAGCGCGTCGCCGCCGTGCGGTCCCGGCGTGCCGTCGAGCGAGGTGAAGGTACCGCCGGCCTCGCGCACGATCACGTCGAGCGCGGCCATGTCGTAGAGCTCCAGCTCGGGCTCGGCGGCCAGGTCGACGGCGCCCTCGGCGATCAGCATGTAGGACCAGAAGTCGCCGTACGCCCGGGTGCGCCAGCAGCGGCGCGCCAGCGCCATGAACGCGTCGAGCCGGTCGTACTCCTCCCACCCACCCAGCGAGGAGTAGGAGAGCGACGCGTCGTCGAGGCGCGAGACGTCGGAGACGTGGCACTCGGTGGCCTTCAGCAGCGACCGGCCGGTGAACGCGCCGCCGCCCTTCGACGCCCACCAGCGGCGCTGCAGCTTCGGCGCGGACACGCAGCCGACGACCACCTCGTCGTCCACCATCAGCGCGATCAGGGTCGCCCACACCGGGACGCCGCGGACATAGTTCTTGGTGCCGTCGATCGGGTCGACGACCCACCGGCGCTGGCCGTAGCCGGTCGACCCCTGCTCCTCGCCGACCACCGCGTCGCGGGGGCGGGCCCGCGACAGCGTGCGGCGGATGCCCTCCTCGACGGACTTGTCGGCGTCGGTGACCGGGGACAGGTCGGGCTTGTTCACCACGTGCAGGTCCTGGGCGCCGAACCGACTCACCGACAGCGAGTCCGCGTCGTCGGCCAGCACGTGCGCCAGGCGCAGGTCGTCGGTGAAGGAGGCGGGCATGGAGCACAGGGTATGCCCGCCGGGTCCGAGGATCGGGGACCCCACTGCCTGAGAGGACCCCAAGAAAGCCACGTTTGACGCTTCAACCCGACCGGGGGAGCCGCTAGCGTCTGCCCATGGAGATCGCCGGGTTGCCGATGCACTTCCTCGTCGTCCACGCCGCGGTGGTGTTCACGCCGCTCGCCGCCGCCTTCGCGTTGGTCTTCGCGGTGGTGCCGAAGTGGCGCTACCTCACCCGGTGGCCGACGGCGGTGACCGCGGTGATCGCGTTCGGCGCGGTCTGGGTGGCCCGGCTCAGCGGGACGGCGTTCCTGGACGACAACCCGGGGCTGGGACAGTCCGTCTCCGACCACCAGAGGCTCGGCCAGCAGCTGTCTCTGCTGATGATCCTGTTCGTCGTCCTGGTCGTGCTGGCGGTCTGGGCGCTCGGCGGCGCCTCCGGACTGAGCAGCGGTCGCGGCGGCCGGGAGTCGCAGGCGGCGGCGCTCGACAAGGTGCTCCCGACCGCGCTCGTGCTGGCCGCCCTGCTGGTGCTGGTCTGGGTGGTGCTCACCGGTGACGCCGGCTCGCGCGCGGTCTGGGGCGGCGTCACTCCCTAGGGTTCCTCACCCTCGGCGCGCTCCCGGCTGGCCAGCAGCCGGCGGAACGACTCCACCCGCGCGGCGTCCACGCGCCCCTCGGCGATCGCCTCGTCGAGCCCGCACTCCGGCTCGCCCTCACCGTGCGTGCAGCCGCGCGGGCACGGGTCGGTCAGCGCGGCCAGGTCGGGGAACGCGTCGATCAACCGCGCCGCGTCGACGTGCGCGAGGCCGAACGACCGGATGCCCGGCGTGTCCACGATCCAGCCGTCGCCGCCGGGCAGCGCCAGCATCACCGCCGAGGTCGACGTGTGCCGGCCGCGACCGGTCACCGCGTTCACCCGGCCGATCGCCCGGTCGGCCCCCGGCACCAGCGCGTTGACGAGCGTGGACTTGCCGACGCCGCTGTGCCCGACGAGCACGCTCACCCGGTCGCGCAGGCGCTCGCGTACCTCGTCGAGGCCCGCGCCGCGCCGGGTGACGACGTACGGGACGCCGAGCGGGCGGTACGTCGCGACCATCGGGTCCGGCGGGGACAGGTCCGACTTGGTCAGGCACAGCAGCGGCTCGAGGCCGGCGTCGTACGCCGCGACCAGGGCCCGGTCGATCAGCCGCGGGCGCGGCTCGGGGTCGGCGAGGGCCGCGACCACGACCAGCTGGTCGGCGTTCGCGACGATCACCCGCTCCACCGGGTCGTCGTCGTCGGCGGTGCGGCGCAGCACCGTACGCCGCTCCTCGACCTCGACGATGCGGGCCAGCGTGCCGTCGTCGCCGGACACGTCACCGACCAGCCGCACCAGGTCGCCGACGACGACGCCCTTGCGGCCCAGCGGGCGTGACTTCATCGCCAGCACCGTGGTGTCGCCGACCAGCACGGTGAACCGGCCGCGGTCCACGGTGACCAACCGCCCGTCGACCGCGTCGTCGTAGGTCGGGCGCTCCTTCGTCCGCGGCCGGGTCCGGCGGCGGGGTCGGTCGAAGGACTCGTGGTCGTACTCGTCGTAGCGAGGCACCGGACGCCCGCGCGTCAGCCCACGAACGCCGACCAGGCGCCGGCGAAGTCCGGGAAGGTCTTGGAGGTGGTGCCGATGTTCTCGACGCGGACACCGGGCACGACCAGGCCGACGATCACCGCGGCGTGCGCCATCCGGTGGTCGGCGTACGTGCGGAACGGCCCGCCGTCGAGAGGTGTCGGCCGAACGGTGAGCCCGTCGTCGGTCTCGGTGACGTGCCCGCCGAGGGCGTTGAACTCGGTCGCCAGCGCGGCGATCCGGTCGGTCTCGTGGCCGCGGATGTGCGAGATGCCGCGCAGGTGCGAGGGCGACTCGGCGAACAGGCAGGTCGCGGCGACCGCCGGGGTGAGCTCGCCGACGTCGTGCAGGTCGATGTCGAGGCCGTGCAGGGTCTGCGGACCGGTCACGGTCAGTCCGTCGTCGCCGAGCTCGGCGGTGCCGCCCATCCGCGTGACGATCTCGCGGAGCACGTCGCCGGCCTGCGTCGTCGACCGCGGCCAGTCGCGGACCAGCACCCGGCCGCCGGTCACCATCGCGGCGGCCACGAACGGCGCGGCGTTGGACAGGTCGGGCTCCACGTGTACGTCGGTCGCGCGGACCAGCCCGGGCTGGACCCGCCAGCGGTTCGGCTCGGAGTCGTCGACCTCGACGCCGTGCAGCCGCAGCTGCTCGACGGTCATGTCGATGTGGGGGAGCGAGGGCATCGGCTTGCCGTCGTGGTGGATGTCGACGCCGGCGTCGTACCGGGCCCCGGCGAGCAGCAGCGCGGAGACGAACTGGCTGGACGCCGAGGCGTCGATGGTCACCGTGCCACCGCGGGCCCCGCCCACCCCGTCGACCGTGAACGGCAGCAACCCGCGGCCCTCGTCGTCGACGGTCACCCCGAGCCCCCGCAGCCCGCGCAGCACCTGGCCCATCGGCCGGGTGCGGGCGTGCGGGTCGCCGTCGAAGACCACCGGCCCGTCGGCGAGTGCGGCCACCGGCGGGACGAACCGCATCACGGTGCCGGCCAGCCCACAGTCGATGGTGGCCGGCCCGTGCAGCCGTCCCGGCGTGACCTTCCAGTCCTCGCCGGCGCTGTCGACCGGGGCGCCGAGCTCGGTGAGGGCGGAGCCCATCAGCTCGGTGTCGCGGGAGCGCAGCGCCCGGTGCACCACGCTCGGCCCGTCGGAGAGCGCAGCGAGCACCAGCGCTCGGTTGGTGATCGACTTCGACCCGGGCAGCCGCACCGCGGCGCGCACCGGTCCGTCGGTGTGCGGGGCGGGCCAGAGGTCCGGCTTGCGGGCGTCCACGCTCCCGAGGTTATCGGGGCCGCGGCGGGGTCACGACCCGACGCTCTTCGCCGCGATCCTCGCCTGCTGCTTCGCCTCGCGTCGCAGGTGCTTCGCCTCGCGCTTGGCGGTGCCGACCGCGTGCTGCGCACGCCAGGCCACGCCCGGCCGTCCCTCGGTGTCGACGGAGGCGAGGACCAGCCCGCCCAGCATCGAGAGGTTCTTGAAGAAGTGCGTCATCTGCTGGCTGCGGGCCTGCTTGTCCTTCTCCTGCCAGAACGGGTGACCCGCGAGCGTCGTGGGCAGCACCGTCGCGGCCAGGGCCGCCGACGCGAGCCGTGGCGCGCGGCCGGTGGCCAGCGCGAGCCCCGCCACGATGTGCACGCCGGCGTTGATGCGGACCATCGTCTTGTCGTCCTCGGGGACCTTCACCTGGGGCGCGACCTTGCCCGCCAGGTCGCGGATCTCGTCGTTGACGGGCTTCGCTGCCTCGGCCAGCGCGCCGGCGTTCCGAAGGGCGTTGATCCCGCCGTAGACGAACGTGGAGGCCAGCATCGGACGCGCGACGAGTCGGATGAGAGTCATGACCCTTGTCTACCCACAACCCCACCCGTCACGCATCCTCCGCCGGTGTGCGGTCTAGGGAGACAGCCGGTGCAGGTCGCGGGGGAACAGCGTCACCTCGCGGATGTTCGACGCCCCGGTGAGCCGCGCCACCCAGCGCTCCAGGCCGATCGCGAACCCGCCGTGCGGCGGCATCCCGTGCCGGAACGCCTCCAGGTAGCCGGCGTACGCCGCCTCGTCCTGGCCGGACGCCGCGAGCGCGGCCCGGTAGTCGGCGTACCGGTGCAGCCGCTGCCCACCCGTCGTCAGCTCGAGGCCGCGGAACAGCACGTCGAACGAGTTCGACCACTGCGGGTCCGGCTCCGGCACGGTCTGCGGGTGCGTGTAGAACGGCCGCTTCCGCATCGGGTAGCCCTCGACGGCGAGCAGCTCGCTGCCGAGCTCGGCCAGCGCCCAGGCGCTGAGCGCGCGCTCGTGCTCGGGGGCCAGGTCCGGCTCGTCTGGGGGCGCCCCGGCGATGCGCAGCGCGTCGCGGAAGTGCACGACCGGGATCTCCTCCGGCACCACCGGCAGCCGTACGTCGAGCAGCCCGACGGCGCTGGCGGCGCGCTCCCGGACCGCCGCGACCATCCCGGCCAGCGCCTCGCGCAGCACCGCGATCACGTCGCGGTGGTCGCGCACGAACCCGACCTCGGCGTCGAGCGAGACGTACTCCGCGACGTGCCGCAACGTGTCGTGCTGCTCGGCGCGGAACACCGGCCCGACCTCGAAGACCCGCTCGAACACCCCGACCAGCACCTGCTTGTAGAGCTGCGGCGACTGGGCCAGGTACGCCGGCCGGCCGAAGTAGTCGACGGTGAACACGTTCGCGCCCGACTCGGTGCTCATCTCGACCAGCTTCGGGGTCTGCACCTCGGTGAACCCGGCCGCCGACAGCGCCGACCGGAAGCCGTGCATGCTGGCCGCCGCGAGCCGCCACGACGCGGCGAGCCGCGGGTGCCGCAGCGCCACCGGCGCATGGTCGAGCAGCGTCGGCAGGCCGGCCTGCGGCGTCGGCCGCCACAGCTGCACCGGCGGTGTCTCGGCCGGGTCGGTCAGCGTCTCGAACCTCGGGTCCACGACCTCGACGCCTCCGGGCGCGACCGGGTTCGCGAGGACCGTGCCGGTCACCGAGACCACCGTCTCCTCGCCGTACCCGGCCACCTCGCGGATGGTCGCGGGGTCCTTGACCACCACCTGCGCCAGCCCGGTTCGGTCGCGCAGCACCACGAAGGTCACGCCGGCCAGCGTGCGCCGTCGGTGCACCCAGCCCTGGACCGTCACGCGGGCACCGGGTGCCAGCGCGTCCGTCATCGTCCGTCCCATGTCTCTCACCTCCTGGAGGAACCCCAGGAGGTGTGGGCGACGGGGGGTTCGCGGTGCCACCACACCTTCACCGGCACCCGGACGGTGGCCGGCCTCGTTCGTGACGCATGCTCGGGAGTGTCTTCGCCACCGGCACGGACGCCACCCTCCCAGCCCAGGGGCGGCTCTCTGTGCTCCGTCGTCCGGCGGCTACTCGGTTCCGTCGACGCAGTGCCGCGAGTCTAGGTGCGTGCCGTCGCGGCGGGAACCGGATTTCAGTCGTCGTGCTCGACGATCTCGGAGGTGGCCGTCGACGGAGGCTGGGACGCCCGGGTCGCGGCGATGTCGATGTGTTGCTTGCCGTTGAGCCCGGGCAGCTTGGCGCGGAAGTCGACCGTGAACGAGCCGTCCTGAGGCGGCGTGCAGGTCATCGACGTGCCGCCGTCGCCGATCGTGCAGCCCGTGGTGTCGGCACTGTCGAACGTCGACGGGCTCTCGAGCGTGATCCGGATCGGCGTGCCGGCCTGGGCGCCGGTCAGCGTCGCCCGGACTCCCCAGTCGTTGCCGTCGGACCTGGTCGCCCTCGGGTTAGCGGCGAACGCCAACGGCTCGGCCGGCTTCGGGGTGAACGTGGAGGATCCGGTGTTGTCGGACGCGTTCGCGTCGGTGTAGCCCTGCGGCAGCGACGCCCGCAGGGACACCGGCCCCGCGACCTTGCCGCTCACCGTGAACACGATCTTGTCGCCGGCCCGGACCGGCTCGCCGACCTTGTCGCCGTCCGGACCGCTCGCGGTGAGCAGCAGGCCACTACCGAAGCCGTCGTCGTCGATCGTCGCGGTGAACGACTGGGTGCCGGACTCGTCCGCGGACGACGAGTCGGGGTCGACCGACAGCACCCGGACGTCGAAGCGGGCGAGCTGCAGCGGCACCGCGTTGTCGGAGGGGTCGGTGTCGACGTAGTCCTCGCCGTCGGCGGTCGCCGTGAGCGTGACCCCGTGCGGAGCGGCTGGGTCGTCGGGCAGCAGCGTGAACGACGGGTCCATCGCCTGGGCCGACAGGGTGAGCGCGCGGCCGCCCTCCTTGGCGAACAGGCTGTCGAAGGTGGCACCGGTGAGCCGGTAGGTGATCGTGTCCACCTCGCCGGCAGCCGGGCCGGTGACGCTGGTGTGGCCGGAGACCAGGTAGCGGTCGTTCGTGGACGGGTGGGTCACGCCGGCCGGGTAGCCGGAGAGCGCCACGTCGACGCCGAAGTCGTGCGGGGTGAACGGCGCCAGCGACTGGTTGTCGCCGTCGTTCGCGTCGGTCCATCCCTCCGGCAGCGAGATCTCGAGGGCGACGTCGCCGGCCGTCCTGCCGGTGACCGTGAAGGTCACCTGGTCGCCGGTGCGGGTCAGGCCCGACACCTTGTCGTCGGCGGGCGCCTGCACCCGCAGCCCCAGCTCACCCGGGAAGCCGCCGTCGTCCACCTGGGCGACGAAGCGCTGGTTGTTGGCCCGGTCGGCGGTGGGCTGGTCCGACGCGAGCGAGAACACCTTCGCGTCGTAGCGGGCCAGGTCGACGGAGGCGACGTCGTTGTCGGGGTCGGTGTCGACGTAGTCGCCGAGGTCGGTCGGCTGCACCCGGACCGTGCCCGGGCTGCGCGGGGTGTCGGGGACGACCGTGAAGTCGGGGTTGTGGTCGGTGACCGGCAGGGTGATCTTCCGGCCGTCGCTGCCCTCGTCGGCGCCCACGAACCGGCCGCCCGTCACGAGGTAGGTCAGCGTCGTCAGCTCACCCGACGCGGGGCCGGTGACCGAGACGTGACCGGAGAACCGGTAGTGGTCGTCGGCCCCGGGGTGCACGACCTCGGTCGGGAACCCGTCCAGGGCCACGTCCAGGCCGAAGTCGTGCGGGATGAACGCGGCCATCGCCTGGTTGTTCAGCCCGCTCGCATCGGTCCAGCCGTCCGGCAGCGAGGCGGTGAGCGTGACGTCGCCCGATGCCGTGCCGGTGACCGTGAACGTGACGGTGCCGTCGGCCTGGAGCGTCGGCGCCGTGGTGGTGTCGCCGCGGGGGACCGAGACGGTGAGGTCGAGGTCCTGCGGCGTCGGCCAGCCGTCGGTCCCGAGCGTCGCGGTGAACCGCTGGCTGCGCTTGCTGTCCGCGACCGGGTCGACGGCCTGCAGGTCGTCGACGCGGACGTCGTACGGCGCCAGGTCGAGGCGCACGCTCGCCGGCGTGCTGTCGTGCCAGGGGTCGACCGGCTCCGCGGTCAGCCGGACCTGCGGGTCCCGGGTGTCCCCGGGGACGACCACGAACGACAGGTTCCGCTCGCTCGCGGGCAGCACGACGGAGGCCTGGCCGGTGCCGAATTCGCCGCCGCTCACGGCGTAGCGGATCTCCTCCAGCTCGTCCGCGGCCGGTCCGGTGACGTCGACGGTCCCGGTCACGGTGTAGCGGTCGTTCTCCGCCGGGCGGACCCGGTCGTCGAAGCCGCGGAGGTGCACGTCGACCCCGAAGTCGTGCGGGGTGAAGCGCGCCGGCACGGCCGCGCGGTTGTTCGCGTGGTGTGCGTCGGTGAAGCCCTCGGGCAGGTCGGCGGCGAGGTTCACGTCGCCCGGCACCTCGCCGGTCACCGTGAACGTCACGGTGTTGCCGTAGCGGACGACGTTGCTCGCCGTGTCGCCGTCGGGCACCTCGGCGGTGAGCACCAGGTGACCCGGGAACCCGTCGTCGTCGATGGTGGCCGTGAACCGCTGCCGGTCGTGCCGGTCGGCCGAGGACTCGGTCGCGGTCACCTCCGGCACCCGCACGTCGTACCTCGCGAGCGTGATGTCGGCGCTGTTGTCGGCCGGGTCCGTCTCCACGAAGTCGCCGGTCACCACGGCGGTGAGCGTCGCGGTGCCGGGGTCGGCGGGGTCGTCGGGGACGACCGTGAACGACGGGTTGCGCTCGTACGCCGGCAGGGTCAGCGTCGTGCCGCCACCGGTCGCGAACGGGTCGTCGAAGACCGCGCCCGTGATCTGGTAGGTGATCGTGTCGAGCTCGTCCGCCGCCGGGCCGCTGACGTGCGCGGGGCCGGACAGCGTGTACCGGTCGTCCGGGTCGCTGGGGTGCAGCACCTCCGGCTTGGCGAAGTCGCTCAAGTCGACGTCGACACCGAACCTGTACGGGACGAACTCGGGCGGGTGGGCCGCGTCGTTGTCCGCCTGGTTGGCGTCGGTGAACCGTGCGGGCAGCAACACGTCGAGGTTCACGTCGCCCCGCACCTCGCCGTTCACCGTGAACGTCACCGTGTGGCCGCTCAGCACGGGCGTTCCGTGCTTGTCGCCGTCCGGCACCGTCACGTCGAGCCCGATGGCACCCGGGTTCGGGAAGCGGTCGAGATCGACGGTGGCCGAGAACGTCTGGTCGTCATCGCCGTTCGCGGTCGGCGTCTCCGGGGCCAGCGAGACTACCCGCAGGTCGTACGGGCGCAGGTTCGCCTGGTCGCGGTCGTTGCCGCTGTCGGTGTCGTTGAACGCCGGCTGCGGCGACGCGGAGATGTGCACGTTCGGGTCGGACTGGCTGTCCGGGACCACCGTGAACGACGGGTTCGCGACGTCGGCGCCGCGGACCACGTCGGTCTCGCCGTTGCCGAACGTGCCGCCGCTGACGCTGTAGCGGATGCCGGTCACGTCGGCCGCCCGCGGCCCATCGACCGAGAGGCTGCCGTCGACCGAGTAGCTGTCACCGTCGTCGTTCGGACGCGACGCGGCCTGGGCCAGCCCGAAGTGCACGTCGACGTTGCGGCTGAAGGCGTGCGGGGCACCCGAGGCCGCCTGGCCGTTGACCGAGATCGACACGTCCGCGTTGCCCGGACCCTGGGTCTGGTCGAACGACAGCGTGGTCGAGAAGGTGCTCGCCGCGGTGAGGACCGCCTGGCCCGGCAGCCCGGCCCCGACCGCGCCGGACCCGGTCAGGCACTGCGCCTGGGTGGGCGACACCTTGGTGCAGGCGCCGGTGTCGGAGAACACGACGCCGGACGGCTGCGACACGAGGTCGACGGTGAGCACGGGCGGCAGCGGGTCGGCGGTGGCGACCAGGTTCACGCCGTTGTCGCTGATCGATGTGCCGGTCAGGTCCAGCGGGGGCGGCGGCGGCGCGATGGTGTCGGTCGGGGTCTCCCCGGACGCCAGGTCGGTGGGACTGGTCGAGGGCAGCAGCGCGGAGACGCTGCTGCTCGGCGAGGGGGACAGGGACAGGGATGGCGACGGCGACGGCGACAGCGACGCGGACGCGCTTGCCGACGGGCTCGTCGACGGGGAGGCGGGGGACGTCGACGGGGCGACGTTCGTGGTGATGGAGGCCGGGACGTCGGCGTTCACGTCGGGCTTGCCGCCGCCGTTGCCCCCGACCGCGATCGCGGTGACCGCTGCGGCCACCACGGCCGCGCCGACACCGCCCGCGGCCACGGCGCCGGTGTTGGCGGCCACGAACTCCTTGACCCGTCCGACCACGCCGAGCAGGCCGGCGGCGCCGACGCCCGTGGAGGCGAGGTAGCCGGTTGCGGCTGCACCGAGCAGCAGCGGCGCGATGATGCCGGCCAGGTTGGAGTTGACCTCGTTGAGCTCCAGGTACATCGCAGTGCAGCGACGGCAGCCGTCGAGGTGCTGCTGGACCTTGGCGGCGTCACGCTTCGAGAGGCCCTTGCGGACGTACGCGCCGAGGTGCTCGTTGACCCACCGGCAGTCGGTCTCGGTGATGTCGGAGATGTGCATGGTCAGGAACGCCTGGCGCAGCCCCTCGCGGGCCCGGTAGGCCAGCGCCGAGACGGAGTTCGCGCTCATGCCGAGCAGCGGCGCGATGTCGGCCGGCTTCTGGCCCTCCACCTCGAGGTGCCACAGCACCAGCTGCCAGCGCTCCGGCAGCGACGCGAACGCCTTGGCCGCGGCGCCGCTCTCGAAGCCGGCGACCGCCGTGTCCTGGAACGGCACCCCGGGGTCGAACGGCGTCAGGTCGTCGGTGGTCTGCAGCCGCTGGCCGGAGCGGACCCGGTCGACGTGCAGCCGGCGTACGGCGGTCAGCAGGTAGGCGCGGAACGCGACGTCCGGGCCGCCACCGCTCTGCAGCACGCTGAGCACCTTGGCGAACGCCTCGGAGACCAGGTCGTCGGAGTCCGGGCCACGGACCAGCTGCCGGGCCAGCCGCTGGGCGGCGTCCTTGTGCCGGGCGAAGAGGTCCCCGTAGGCAGCGACGTCCCCACCGCGGACGCGCGAGATCAGCTCGGCGTCGCTCGGTGTGTCGAGGTCGTTCAGGACGTCGGTCAAGCGGGCTCCGGTTCAGGCGGCGACGGATCGGCTCCGCCGGTTCCTGGGAAGGAGACGGAACGAGCCCCGGTTCGTGACGCGGAAAAGGGTGTCCGCGTGCGCGTCCGCGGGCGCGTCTGTCCTGGCAACAAGGTAGCCGTCGGGCGACTCTGCCGGGTCACAACCCGGGATTTGCCTGCGGTTTTGTCCGTTTGGCGACCTCTGTCCCCGGAACCGGCCGAAAAAAGTGCTCAGATCCGCGTCATGCCTGCCGAGGACGCCCGTCTCATCGCTGCAAGGCCACGGATGACGTCTACGCCAAGGTGACCAGAGGAGGTCGGTTCTCCGATGCCGATGTTCTCAGCGCTCACCTTCCGGCGCTCCGCGACGCCGGCCCAGCCGGCCAGCGAGCGGGACCTCCCCGAGGCGGTTCGGCAGGCACTGCCGAGACGCTTCGAGGCGGTCGGGGAAGCTCTCCTGGGGGGAGAAGCCCCGGAACACCGGACTGTCGACGTCATCGCGGCCTGCTCCGTGGTGGGTCGTGACGTGGCCCGTGACGGTGCCGCCCTGGGAGAGGCACTGTCCGGGCTGCGTACGACCTACCGTCTGGTGCTGGGGAGAGCACCCGACTTCGAGGCGGCGGAGGCGCTGTCGGTGGCGTGGAGCGACGCCACCCTCGAGTACCTCCACGACCTCTCCTGCGAGGACCCGCTCACCGGGCTGGCCAGCCTCGCGCACGTGCGCACCCGCCTCGACGAGATCTACCGCGACGCGGAGATCACCGACGTCCGGGTGCCGGGCAGCCACGCGCTGGTGATCGTCGAGCTGGGCTTCCGCGAGGCCACCGCGACGCGCGGCCACCAGTTCACCCGGGCGCTGCGGCTGGTCCAGGTGACCGAGGCGATGCGTGCCGTGTACGCCGGCGGCCAGACCATCGGCCGGCTCGGGTTGGACCGCGCTTGCGCCCTGGTGCCGCGCTCCGCCGACCTGGGCACCTCGGTCGGCCTGCTGCGGGA
Source organism: Nocardioidaceae bacterium (assembly GCA_013361955.1). Classification (GTDB taxonomy): domain Bacteria; phylum Actinomycetota; class Actinomycetes; order Propionibacteriales; family Nocardioidaceae; genus Nocardioides_B. The sequence goes on along the minus strand of JABFXA010000113.1, from coordinate 30,983 downwards.
GTTCCTCGGCGACCTCGACCTCGGCGACACCGACGTCCGGGTCTGGATCGAGGGGCTGCCCACGAGCGCCGAGTCCGCCAGCCTGCTGCTGGACGACCTGGCGCGTTAGGCGCGTCCGGGCCACCGGTCGGCCCCGCTCGCTAGCCTGACCGCATGTGCGGTCGGTATGCGTCGAGCCGGAAGCCCGACGATCTCGTCGAGGAGTTCGAGATCGACAAGAACGAGGTCGCGGAGCCGCTGCCACCCGACTACAACGTGGCGCCCACCAAGCAGGTGTACGCCGTCGTGCAGCGGCCGGTCGACCCCGAGGACAGGACCGGCCCCTCGGAGCGCCAGCTGCGCAGCCTGCGCTGGGGACTGGTGCCGTTCTGGGCCAAGGACCCCTCCATCGGCAACAAGATGATCAACGCGCGCATGGAGACCGTGCACGAGAAGCCGGCGTTCCGGCGGCCGTTCGCGTCGCGGCGCTGCCTGCTGCCGGCCGACGGCTACTACGAGTGGTACGCCACCCAGCAGAAGACCAGGGCCGGCAAGCCGCTGAAGCAGCCCTTCTTCATCCGCCCCAAGGACGGGGGCACGATGGCGATGGCCGGGCTCTACGAGATCTGGAAGGACCCGACCCGCGACGACGACGACCCGCAGCGGTTCTCCTGGACCTGCACGGTGCTGACCACCACCGCCGAGGACGCGGTCGGCCACATCCACGACCGGATGCCGCTGCTCGTCGAGCGCGACCGGTGGGCGGCCTGGCTCGACCCGGGCAACTCCGCGGTCGACGACCTCAAGGACCTGCTGGTCCCCGCGGCGCCGGGCCGCCTCGACGCCTACCCGGTCAGCACCCTGGTCAACAACGTGCGCAACAACGGCCCGGAGCTCCTGTCCGCGCTGCCGCCCGAGGACCTCCCCGAGGGTGTCGAGGCATGAGCGAGGTCCGCCTGGTGCCGACGCCGCACGGCGACGCCCGGCTGATCCGCGACCGGTCCCGGCACCCGATGGCGACCATGCTCCTCGGGCACGGCGCGGGCGGCGGCGCCGACGCGCGCGACCTCGTGGCGCTGGCCACCGAGCTTCCCCGGCAGGGCATCTCGGTGCTCCGCGTCGAGCAGCCGTGGCGGGTCGCCGGCAAGCGCATCGCGTCGCGGCCGGCGGTGCTCGACGAGTGCTTCGTCGCGGTCGCCAACACGCTGCGGGTGCGCACCCCGCTGGTGGTGGGCGGGCGGAGCGCCGGCGCCCGCTCGGCCGCGCGTACGTCGCGCGAGCTCGGCGCGTCCGGCTACCTCGCGCTGTCGTTCCCGCTGCACCCGCCCGGCCGGCCCGAGAAGTCCCGGCTGGCCGAGCTCGAGGCGGTCGAGGTGCCGACGCTGGTGGTGCAGGGGGAGAAGGACCCCTTCGGCACGCCGGAGGAGTTCCCGCCGGACCGCGAGCTGGCCGTCGTACCCGGGGCGGACCACGGGTTCAAGGTCCCGCGGGGCGGCCCGGTCACGCCCGACGAGGCGATGGCGATCGTGGTCGAGGCGGTGCTGGAGTGGGTGGTGCGCGACGTGGTGGGGGCGCTGGGGAATCAGAGCCCGGCGTGACGCGTTCGCACTGGCGAGACCACCCACCAGCACGAGCGAAGGAGCGAGGTGCCTGCAGTCGCCTGTGACGAGCGTCGCGCGACCGTCTCACGGCGGGGGTCCTACCCGACCCTCCCGGTAGGCTGGGAAGCGATGACTGACGCCCCCACACCCCCCGAGGTCGACGAGGTGGACCTCGAGACCGAGACCGACGCCGAGCGCTCGGTGCGCTTCGAGCGCGATGCCATGCAGTACCTCGACCAGCTCTACTCCGCGGCGATGCGCATGACCCGCAACCCGGCGGACGCCGAGGACCTGGTCCAGGAGACGTTCGCCAAGGCGTTCGCGGCCTTCCACCAGTTCAAGCCGGGCACCAACCTCAAGGCCTGGCTGTACCGCATCCTGACCAACACCTTCATCAACTCCTACCGGAAGAAGCAGCGCGAGCCCCAGCAGTCCATGGCGGAGGACGTCGAGGACTGGCAGCTGGCGCGCGCTGAGTCGCACTCCTCGACCGGTCTGAAGTCCGCGGAGGCGGAGGCGCTCGAGCACCTCCCCGACAGCGACGTCAAGGACGCCCTCCAGCAGCTCCCGGAGGACTTCCGGCTCGCGGTCTACCTCGCGGACGTCGAGGGATTCCCGTACAAGGAGATCGCCGAGATCATGGACACCCCCATCGGCACCGTCATGTCCCGCCTGCACCGCGGCCGGCGGCAGCTGCGAGACCTGCTCGAGGACTACGCCCGCAACCGCGGCCTCTCCGCGGCCGGGGCCGGGCCGCGCGGGGGAGGGGACGCGTCATGACGTGCGGCGACCCCCACGACAAGGACTGCGCCGAGGTCCTCGAACGCGTCTTCTTCTTCATCGACAACGAGCTGCCGACCGCGGACTCCTCGGAGATCCAGCAGCACCTCGACGAGTGCGGCCCGTGCCTGGAGAAGTACGACCTCGAGCGCACCGTGAAGACGCTGGTGCAGCGGTCCTGCTCCGAGCACGCGCCCGAGACGCTGCGCGACAAGGTGCTGCTGCGGATCCGTCAGGTGCAGGTCGAGATCACCGAGACCCGCGTCGACTGACACCTCGCCATAAGCACGCACTCCCCATGGTGGATCCACCATGGGGAGTGCTGGTTTCCGGGGCAGTGCGCCCCGGAGTCACGGTCAGGCGTTGGGACGCTTCCCGTGGTTGGCGCTCTTCTTCTTGCGCGCGCGGCGCTTGCGGCCGGTCTTGCCCATCGGGTCCTCCTTCGACCTGGGACGACGTTCGGCCCCGACGCGGTCGACTCGACGGACGGGGCCTGACCGTATTGTCGCATCCGGTGCGCCGTACGCCGAATCCGGACGGCAGGATGGGCGCATGGGCATCGAGGTGGGCGACACGGCGACGCTGCGGTTCACGGTCGGCGACCAAGACACGGCGGCGGCCCTCGGGTCCGGCGACCTGCCGGTGCTGGCCACGCCGCGGGCGCTGGCCTGGTGCGAGGCGGCCACCTGCGCGGCGCTCGACCTCGACCCGGACCGGACCAGTGTCGGCACCCGGGTGCGGCTCGAGCACGTCGGGCCGAGCCCGCTGGGCGCGACCCTCGCGGTCACCGCGACGGTCGCGTACGTCGACGGCCGGCTGGTCCGCTTCGACGTGGTCGCCGAGCACGAGCACGACGCGAAGGCGGTCGCGCACGGCGAGGTGACCCGGGTGGTGGTCGACCGCGAGCGGTTCCTGGCCCGGGTGCCGGCGGGGGACTAGAGCGCCAGCCGGAAGCCGCGCAGGTCGACCCCCTCGACGGGCGACCAGTCGCGGTCCGGCGCGCGCTCGAAGCCGAACCGCGCGTAGATCCGCTGCGCCGGTGCCTGCACGTCCATGCTGCACAGCACCAGCGCCTGGTAGCCGAGCTCGCGGGCCCGTTCGAGGCACGTCGACACGAGCGCCTCGGCCACGCCCTGCCGTCGGTGCCTCGGGTCGACCGCGAGCATCCGGAACTCGCCCTCGCCGGGCTGCGCGATCTCCGCCCACGGCGAGCCCTGCGGGCAGAACGTCACGGTGCCGGCCAGGTCGTCGCCGAGCAGCGCGACGTACAGCTCGGCCTCGCGGGCGCGGGTGGCGGCGTCGCGCAGGTGCGTGCTGTAGGAGCTGCCGTCGACGAGGACCTCCGCGTAGGCGCGGACCGTGAGCTCGCCGATGTCCCCGAGCTCCGAGGTGTGCGCCGGCCGGACGACGATCGTCATACGCCGAAGGTGTTGCGGGGGTAGGGCTGGTCGACGTCGGTGATCACGTTGACGAGGTACGGCGTACCGGCGGCGAACGCGCGGTCGAGAGCCGGACCGATCTGCGCCGGGTCGGTGACCGTCTCGCCACCGCCGCCGAGCGCCTTGACCACCTCGTCGTAGCGGGTCTGCGGCGCGAGGTCGGCGGCCACGTCGTACCCGTAGAGCATCTGCATCGGCTGCTTCTCGAGGCCCCACGCGGAGTTGTTGCCGCACACCATCACCACCGGCAGGTCGTGCCGGACCAGCGTGTCGACGTCCATCAGCGACATCCCGGCCGCGCCGTCGCCGAGCAGCAGCACCACCTGCGACGACGGGCGCACCAGCCGCGCCGCGATCGCCGAGCCGAGCCCGGCGCCGAGGCAGCCGTAGGGACCGGGGTCGAGCCAGCCGCCGGGCCGCTTGGGCTCGACGTACTTGCCCGCGAACGACACGAAGTCGCCGCCGTCGCCGATCACCACCGCGTCCTCCTCGAGGCGGGGGACCAGCTCGCCGTAGATGCGCGCCGGGTGAATCGGGTCGGCGTCGGAGCCGAGCATCGCGGCGTCGCGCTCGACCGCCGCGCGCACCGCGGCCTGCAGGTCGGCGACCCAGGCCGACCAGTCGGGCTTGGTGCGCTGCCGCTCAAGCGCCTGCTGCACGCCGTGGAGCACCGTGGACAGGTCGCCGGACGCGGAGGCGGCCAGCTCGGCGTGCTGCGAGACCGACCCGGGGGAGTCGGCGAGGTGCACCACGCGGGCCGGGGTGGCCCCGTCCTTGCCGCCGAAGACGCCGTAGCCGAGCCGGAAGTCCAGCGGCGTGCCCACCACGACCACCAGGTCGCTGCCGCCCAGCGCCCTGCCGCGCGCCTTGGTCACCAGCTGCGGGTGCCCGCCGGGGATCACGCCGCGGCCCATGCCGTTGGTGATCACCGGGATCCCGGTCTCGTCGACGAACCGGAGCGCGGCCTCCTCGGCGCCGTCGGCCCACACGTCGGTGCCGAGCACCAGCACCGGCCGCGACGCCGCGGCCAGCAGCGCGCCCACGGACTGCAGCGCCTCGGGGTCGGCCTCCAGCCGCTCCCGGGCCGGCGGGGCGGGCCGCTCGACGGTCGCCTTGTCGAAGAACTGGTCCATCGGCACGTCGAGGAACACCGGCCCGCGGTGCGGCGCCCCGGCCACGCCGAACGCCCGGTCGACCTCGCCGGGCAGGTCGGCGACCTGGTGCACGGTGGTGGCCAGCTTGGTCACCGGCGCCAGGAGCGGCGGGTGGTCGAGCTCCTGCAGCGACCCCATGCCCCAGCGGTTCGCCGGCGCTCGCCCGCCGACCACGACGAGCGGCGAACCGCTGAAGTGCGCCTGGGTGATCGGGCTGACCCCGTTGGTCACCCCGGGCCCGGCGGTCAGCACCGCGAGCCCGGGCACCCGGGTCAGCTTGCCGACCGCCTCGGCGGCGAACACCGCGGTCTGCTCGTGCCGTACGTCGAGGATCCGCATCGGCGGCTCGGCCTTGACCGCTCCGTCGTACATCGGGAACACGTGCGCGCCGGACAGCGTGAACAAGGTGTCCACGCCGTGCGCGCCCGCCACCGCGACGGCATGCTCCCCGCCGTGCCCCTCCACGGCGGAGGCGGACGGGGCAGCGGCGGAGGTGTCGGTCATGCCTGGAGGTTACCGGGCGGTACTGCTCAGCCGCCCGAGGGTGCCGTGCCCGGCTCGCCCACGAGCACCTCCTCGACGCCCGGGTCGCCGGAGTCCGCGACGTAGTCGGACGGGCGGGTCTGGTCGACGCCCTCGCCGACCTTCACCGCGCGGAGCACCAGCGTCAGCACGACCGCGACCAGGATGTTGATCACCAGCGCGGTGAGCGCGATGTAGCCCTTGGTGTCGGTGAACGGGATGACCTGGAGCGGACCGCCGAAGTGGCTGCCGGCCTCTCCCGGCTTCGGCACGTTGTACGCCGTGAGCGTGCCGTAGACCATGCCGACCGCCCAGCCGGCGAGCAGCGCCCACCGGTGGAACCAGCGCGTGTAGAGGGCGAACACGATCGTCGGCAGGGTCTGCAGGATCCACACACCGCCGAGCAGCTGGAAGTTGATGGCGTTCTGCGCGTCGAGGCCGAGCACGAAGACCAGCGCGCCGAACTTCACCACCAGCGACATCAGCTTGCTCTGCGTGGCCTCCTGCTTGGCGGTGGCCCCGGGGTTGATGAAGGCCTTGTAGACGTTGCGGGTCCACAGGTTCGCGGCCGCGATCGACATGATCGCCGCCGGCACCAGCGCGCCGATCGCGATCGCCGCGAACGCGAGACCGGCGAACCAGTCCGGGAACTGCTTGTCGAACAGCGCCGGCACCGCCTGCTGCGGGTTGTCGACCGTGACGCCGGCCGCGATCGCCGCGAAGCCGAGCAGCGCGAGCAGGCCCAGCAGGAAGGAGTACGCCGGGAGCAGCGCGGCGTTGCGGCGCAGCACCGAGCGGTTCTTCGACGCCAGCACGCCGGTGAGCGAGTGCGGGTACATGAACAGCGCGAGCGCCGAGCCGAGCGCGAGCGAGGCATAGGCCCACTGCGCGACCGGCGGCGGGATGCTGCCCTTGGCGGCCGCCGCACCGGACGCGATCGCGTCGGCGTTGTCCTTGTTGAACGCGTCGAACGACTGCTGCGCGACGTCGAAGATGTGCCCCCACCCGCCGAGCTGGCTGGGCAGCCAGAACACCGCCACCAGGATCACCACGTAGATCAGGGTGTCCTTGACGAACGCGATCAGCGCCGGCGCGCGCAGCCCGGACGCGTAGGTGTACGCCGCCAGCACCGCGAACGCGATGAACAGCGGCAGGTCCTTGGCGAGGAACGTGGAGTCGCTGCCGCCGCCGATGCCCATCACCTCGAGCACCACCTGGATGCCGATCAGCTGCAGCGCGATGTAGGGCATCGTCGCGAGCAGGCCGGTGATCGCGACCGCGAGCGCGAGCACCTTGGAGTCGAACCGGCCGCGCACGAAGTCCGCCGGCGTCACGTAGCCGTGCCGGTGCGAGACCGACCAGAGCCGCGGCAGGAAGATGAAGATGATCGGGTAGAGCACGATCGTGTACGGCACCGCGAAGAACCCGACGACCGAGCCGGCGTACAGGGTGGCGGGCACCGCGATGAAGGTGTACGCGGTGTAGATGTCGCCGCCGACCAGGAACCACGTGATGAAGGTGCCGAAGCCACGGCCGCCGAGCCCCCACTCGTCGAGGCTGTCGAGGGAGTCGCCCTTGCGCCAGCGCGCGGCCATGAAGCCGAGCACCGTGACGACCGCGAAGAAGAACAGGAAGATGGCGAGCTCGACGCCGTTCACGTTGCCCATCAGCGGTCACCCTCCGCGTCCTTGCGGGGCGGCAGCCCGACCGACTCGCGCTCCTTGTCGGTGCTGCGCAGCGACAGCCGGAACGCGACGACGGTCAGCAGCGACACCACCGGGATGAGCGCGAGCTGGAACCAGTAGAAGAACGGGAAGCCGCCGAGCCGCGGCGCGTCCGAGTCGTAGACCGGGACCAGCAGCGGCAGCACGATGCCGACCGCCAGCAGGATCCCGACGACGATGCCTGTCCCCCCGGTGACCCGGGTGGCCGGGGCACCTCGTTCCTTGCCTGGTCCCGCGACGGCCATGACGGATCGCACCTCCGAGTCGGTTTGGACAGCCGGGGTGACGTTAGCCACCTCGCCGACACTTCGGAAGAGGGGTACCCCGTCGAACCCCACCCTTAACCGGCTCGGCGCAGCCAGAGCGTTAGAACGAGACGCCTCGGCGCAGTCGGTCAGCCGAGGAGGTGGGGGTTGGCGGCCTTGAGGTGGTCGATGACGGTGAGCAGCAGGTCGGAGCGGCAGGCCGGCGGGTCGGCGGCGAGCGCGAGCTGGATGTGCAGGGCGCGCAGGTAGGCCTGCACGTTGCCGGCGCCGACGTACGGGTCGCGGTCGGCCGCGCCGCCGAAGGTGCCGGCGCTGCTCGCCAGCCGGGCCACCCACGGCTCCAGGACGTCGAGGGGGAGCACGTCGCGGCGCAGGATCCGCATCGTGGCGATGGCCAGCCGGTCGTCCTCGCCGTGGAGGAACCGGTACGTCGTCGGCTCGAGCAGCCGGTCGCCGATCACGTCGAGCAGCACGGTCAGCTCGAGCCGGCCCATCGCACGATGCATCGCCAAGGTGCCGATCGCGTCGGCGCCGTGCGCGACGGCGTGCGCCCAGCCCTTCGTCGGCACGAAGCCGCGCAGGTCGCGCTCGCGGACCAGCCAGCCGGCGATCCGGTCGCCCCAGCGCAGCACCCGCTCGTCGGGGACCGCGTCCACGGTGGCGGCGCGCTCGACGCACTCGGCGAGCACCAGTGCCGAGAAGCTGCGGCGGAACACCGTGTCGGTGCCGTCCTCGCCGAGCCCCACCGTCAGCCCGGTCGTCATCCCGTCGCCGAGGCCGGCCAGCAGCTCGTCGTACACACCCTCGGAGACCCAGGTCGCCAGCGTGGGATAGGCGATCTCGTCGCGGCGCCGCGGGTCGGTGTCGCCGAGCATCGTGGTCAGCTCGGCGGTCAGGTCGGCGAGGGGCTTGTCGTCCGGGACCTTGTGGCCACCGGCGACGACCCGGTCCCAGAACGCCGACTCCATGGCGCTCATCCTGCCACTGACCGCCGACCCGTCCCCGCGGGGGTGAGCGCCCTATCCTGGCGCCTGTGCCGTCGATGACCGAGCTCGTGCGGGCGCACACGGACCTCGACGACGAGGACGTGGCGTGGCTTCAGCTGCTGCTCGCGGACTGGCAGATCGTGGCCGACCTGAGCTTCGCCGACCTGGTGCTGTGGCTGCCCGACCGCGAGGGGATCGGCTACTGGGCGGCGGCCCAGATGCGGCCGACGACCGGCCCGACGGCGTACGTCGACGACCTGGTCGGGGCCTTCGTGCCGAAGGGCCGACGGCCGCTGCTCGACTCCGCGCACGAGCTCGGGCGCGTCGCGCGCGAGGGCGACCCGGAGTGGCGCGACGACATCCCGGTGCGGGTCGAGGCGATCCCGGTACGACGCGGCGACCGCATCGTCGGCATCGTCGGCCGCAACACCAACCTGCTCGGGGTGCGGACGCCGAGCCGGCTCGAGCTGTCCTACCTGCAGACCGCCACCGACCTCACCCAGATGATCGCCGGCGGGCACTTCCCGTTCCCGGGTCAGCGCTCCGACCACGCGGACTCGCCGCGGGTGGGCGACGGGTTCGTGCGCATCGACGCCTCCGGGCGGGTGACCTACGCGAGCCCCAACGCGCTGTCGGTCTACCGCCGCCTCGGGCTCTCCAGCGACCTGACCGGCCTGAACCTGGCCCACACCACCCGCGAGCTGGTGCCGGCGGCGCGGCGCCCCGACGAGGAGACGGTCAGCGCGGTGCTCGGCGGCACGGTGCCGCGCGACACCGAGATCGGTACCGACGCGGGCAGCGGGGCCGCGGTGCTGATCGTGCGCGCGATCCCGCTGCGGCCCGCGGGCGAGCACATCGGCGCGCTGGTGCTGCTGCGCGACGTGACCGACCTGCGCCGCCGCGACCGGGAGCTGGTCACCAAGGACGCCACGATCCGCGAGATCCACCACCGGGTGAAGAACAACCTGCAGACGGTCGCCGCCCTGCTGCGGCTGCAGGCACGGCGGATCGACGTACCCGAGGGCCGGCACGCGCTCGAGGAGGCGGTGCGCCGGGTCGGGTCGATCGCGATCGTGCACGAGACGCTCAGCCAGTCCTTCGACGAGTTCGTCGACTTCGACGACGTCGCCGACCGGCTGCGGCTGATGGTGGCCGAGGTGAGCTCGCACGGCGCCGACGTCCGCACGGTCCGCGAGGGCAGCTTCGGCACCCTCACCGCCGAGGTGGCCACGCCGCTGGCGATGGTGCTCACCGAGGTGCTGCAGAACGCCGTCGAGCACGGGTTCGGCGGGGGGGCGGGCCGGATCACCGTCGGGGCGAGCCGGTCCGGGTCCCTGCTCCGGGTCCGGGTCGACGACGACGGTGGCGGGTTGCCGCCAGGCTTCGACGTGGAGGGGTCGACCAGCCTCGGGCTCTCGATCGTGCACACGCTGGTGACGTCGGAGCTCGGCGGCCGACTGTCCGTCGGGGCAGGACCGGAGGGCGGGACCCGGGTCTCGATCGAGGTCCCGCTATGAGGCAGGCGGGGAGCTAGGCGGTGCGCACCCGGGCTCGGGCGTTGCGGCGCTTGAGGGCGCGGCGCTCGTCCTCGCTCATGCCGCCCCAGACACCGTGGTCCTGTCCCGCCTCGAGCGCCCACGCGAGGCACTGTTCGCGCACGTCGCATCGTCGGCACACCTGCTTGGCTTCCTCGATCTGGAGGATGGCCGGCCCGGTGTTGCCGATCGGGAAGAACAGCTCCGGGTCCTCATCGAGGCACGCAGAGCGGTGGCGCCAATCCATGGCGGCGGACTCCTTTTCGACTTCGTGTTTGCTGCCAGTGACCGATTTGTGCTCGGCCATGCATCGAGCCCCAGCGTGTCGGCGTCCCATGTTGTGAACGCTTTCACGAACGTGCTCCCACGAGGACGATGTCAGGCGTCGATGTGGGGGGCGGCCATCTCCCGTGTCAGGTGCGAAGCGCCTGATGACCTCTGGAACCTCTCTAGCGTGGCGCGAACTCGGCGTCCGATCAACCCTGCGTGATCGTCACGTCGGTCACAGCCGACGACTGTAACGGTTGGATCACTTCGAGGACAGGGGCGACGCGCTGCAGACTGGACCGGAAGCACCACATGTCCCTCCCGTAGCATCGTCCCCCGTGACCAGCCCCCAGCCGTCCCTCGAAGGTCCCGGAGGACCGCTCGCCGGGCGGCCGCCGGCCCCCCTCGTCGTCGCGGTCTCGGTGGCCGGGTTGGAGGCGCTGCTGCTGGTGCTGTTCGGCCTCGCCGAGCTGCGCTCGCTGCACGGCGCGCGGGTGGCGATGGGCATCACCACCACCCTCTTCTTCGTCGTGTACGGCCTCGGGCTGGCGTACTGCGCCTGGCAGCTGCGCCGGATGCAGTCGTGGGCCCGGGCCCCGGTCGTGCTCGCCCAGCTGATCCAGCTCGGGGTGGCGTGGAGCTTCCGCGGCGGGGCGTCCACGGTCGCCGCGGTGGCGCTGGCGGTGCTCGCCGTCGTCGTGCTCGCCGGGGTCTTCCACCCGGCCTCGCTCTCCGCGCTCGCGGACGACGAGGAGGAGTAGCGCCGGTCAGCCGGCGGCGGCGTCCGGCGGCTCGGGCTCGTCGACCTGGAGCGAGTCGCGCAGCCGCTCGAGGGTGCGGGCCAGCAGCCGGGACACGTGCATCTGGGAGATGCCGATCTCGGCGGCGATCTGCGACTGGGTCATGCCCCGGAAGAACCGCAGCGTGAGGATGTGCTTCTCGCGCGGGTCGAGCGCCTCGAGCAGCGGCTTGATGGTCTCGCGGTTCTCGACGTGCTCGAGCGCCTCGTCGTCGCTGCCGATCACGTCGATCATCGACAGCGCGCTGTCCTCGCTGGAGTCGGGTGCGTCGAGGGACAGCGTCGAGTACGCGTTGGAGGACTCCAGCCCCTCGATGATCTCCTCGTCGGAGACGCCGATCTTCCCAGCCAGCTCGGAGATGGTCGGGGAGCGTCCGTGCTCCTGGGTGAGCTCGGCGGTCGCGGAGGTGATCGACAGCCGCAGCTCCTGCAGCCGCCGCGGCACCCGGATCGCCCAGCCGCGGTCGCGGAAGTGCCGCTTGATCTCGCCGACGATCGTCGGGGTGGCGTACGTCGAGAACTCGACGCCGCGGTCGGTGTCGAAGCGGTCGATCGCCTTGATCAGCCCGATCGTGCCGACCTGGAGCAGGTCGTCGAACGGCTCGCCGCGGTTCAGGAACCGGCGCGCGAAGTGCTCGACCAGGGGCAGGTGCAGGCGCACCAGCTCGTCGCGCACCCGGCTGCGCTCGACCTCGTCGGAGGCGTCGTCGCCGAGGAGCGCGAACAGCTCCGCGCTCCTCGCCCGCATCTCGGCCAGGTCGCCGTGCTCGTTCCTGGTCGCGCCGGTCACGCCCTACTCCGGGCCGGTGGACACGGACTCGTCGTCGGCGGTGCCGCGGGCGAGCGTGACGGTCAGCCGGTCGCCGTGGACCTGCGCGGTGACCTCGTTGGTCAGCGCGGCCAGCACCGTCCACGCGAAGCCGTCCTTGTTCGGCGGGCGCGGCGCGTCGCACTCGGCGGTCACCGACACCACCAGCCGGGCCGCCTCAAGGTCGAAGGTGCAGGTGAGGTGGGAGTTCTCGCGCGCCTGCGGCAGCACCATCGCGCACGCCTCGTCGACGGCGATCCGCAGGTCCTCGATGTCGTCGAGGGTGAAGTCCAGGCGCGCGGCGAGGCCCGCGGTGGCCGTGCGCAGCACCGCCAGGAAAGCGCTGTCGGCCGGGATCCGCAGCTCCACGTCCGGATGTTCTCGTGCCACGTTCGGGCTACCCCTTCGTCAACAGGTCGGTACGGCGTACGGCGGCGGGCTCGGCCGGGTGGTGCCGCCATGATGCCCGACCATCATGGCGGATGGGGTCGGACGCGCAGTGCGTCCGACCCCATCCTCGTCGTGCGTGTCCGAGCCCGCGGCGGGCGTCAGCCCTTCTTGGTCTCCCAGAAGATCTCCGCGATCTCGTCGATCTTCGCGAGCAGCTCGTCGGCCTTCGCGGCGTCGAGCTCGCCCTTGGTGCCGGTCGCGCCGGCGAGCTTGGTGGCCTCGTTGACGAGCGTGTGCAGCTGCGGGTACTTCTCGAAGTGCGGGGGCTTGAAGTAGTCGGTCCAGAGCACCCAGAGGTGGTGCTTCACCAGCTCCGACCGCTGCTCCTTGATGAGGATGGCGCGGGTGCGGAAGTCCGGGTCGTCGTTGTCGGCGACCTTCTGGATGATCGCCTTGACGGACTCGGCCTCGATCCTCGCCTGCGCCGGGTCGTAGACGCCGCAAGGCAGGTCGCAGTGGGCCTGGACTTCGAGGGTCGGTGCGAACAGTCGCGCGAACATGCGGGTCCTTTCTGTTCCTTCGTCAGTGCGGTCGAGCCGCTCGGGTGACGCCACCTGCGACACTACTCCCGGCTTCCCGGGGCAGCTCCCGGAGGGCGCACGCCCGAGACACGGCCACGAGATCGGCAGGTACCCCTTGGTCAGCGGAGGCATGCGCAGGTGGGGCGTCGTGGTGGTGCGGGGCCGTTCCATGCAGCCGACCCTGTACGACGGCGACCGGCTGCTCGTGCGGCACGGCGCGCGTCCGCGGCCCGGCCGGCTGGTCGTCGTACGGCTGCCGCGGCGGGGGCTCGCGGTGAAGCGCGCGACGACGCGCCGGGACGACGGCTGGTGGGTGGAGCGCGACAACCCCGACGAGGGCACCGACTCCTGGCTGGTCGGCGCGATCCCCGACGAGGACGTCCTCGCGGTGGTGCGCATGCGGCTGTGGCCCTGGCGTCGCGCCCGTCGATGAGGCGGGCGCGGCGTCTCGCGGACGAGGTCGCGGCAGACACCGGACCCCGGGACGTGGTTGCATCGGGTCCGATGCCACAGCTCCCGGAACACCCCGAGCGGCCCGCGGCCGCGTTCGCCGGCGACCCGGTCTTCGACCTGCACGTCGGCGGGAAGATGGAGATCGTCTCGACGGTCGCGCTCGACGGCCGCGACGACCTCTCGATGGCCTACACCCCCGGCGTGGCGCGCGTCTGCGAGGCGATCGCGGCGCAGCCGGAGCTCGTCGCGGACTTCACCTGGGTGTCGAACACCGTCGCGGTGGTCACCGACGGCACCGCGGTGCTCGGGCTCGGCGACATCGGGCCGGCCGCGGCGATGCCGGTGATGGAGGGCAAGGCCGTGCTGTTCAAGCAGTTCGGCGGGGTGGATGCCGTCCCCGTGTGCCTGGACACCAAGGACACCGACGAGATCGTCGAGACCGTGGCCCGGCTGGCGCCCAGCTTCGGGGGCGTGAACCTCGAGGACATCTCGGCGCCGCGCTGCTTCGAGATCGAGCAGCGGCTCAAGGACCTGCTCGACATCCCGGTGTTCCACGACGACCAGCACGGCACCGCCGTCGTCGCGCTCGCCGCCCTGGAGAACGCGCTGCGGATCACCGAGCGCGCGGTCGAGGACGTGCGCGTGGTGATCTCCGGTGCCGGGGCCGCGGGTGTCGCGGTCGCGCGGATCCTGCTCGCCGCCGGCGTCAAGGACCTCGCGGTCACCGACCGGCGCGGCGTGCTGAACACCTCGCGCGGCGACCTCACCCCGGTGAAGCAGTCGCTGGCCCGCGACACCGCCGACCTGACCGGGCGCACCGGCTCGCTGGCCGACGTGCTCGACGGCGCCGACGTCTACATCGGCGTCTCCGGCGGCACCGTGCCCGAGGACGTGGTGGCCCGGATGGCCGACGACGCGGTGATCTTCGGGCTGGCGAACCCGAACCCGGAGGTGCACCCCGAGGTCGCGCACCGGCACGCCAAGGTGGTCGCGACCGGGCGGTCGGACTTCCCGAACCAGATCAACAACGTGCTGGCGTTCCCCGGCATCTTCCGCGGCGCGCTCGACGTCCGGGCCAGCGCGATCACCGAGGGCATGAAGCTCGCGGCGGCCAACGCCCTGGCGGGCCTGGTCGGCGACGACCTCAGCGTCGACTACATCGTGCCGTCGCCGTTCGACCCGCGGGTCGGCCCGACCGTCGCGGGCGCCGTCGCGGAGGCGGCCCGCGCCGACGGGGTGGCGCGGGTCTGAGCAGGGCTCGCTAGGGTCGCAGGCATGTTCGCCGTGTACGCCGAGTCCTTCTCGCCCGACGACCCGCTGGCCGGCCTGGTGGTCGGCGAACGGCCCGACCCGCAGCCCGGCGACGGCTGGACCACCGTCCGGGTGAAGGCCGCCTCGCTCAACCACCACGACCTGTGGTCGCTGCGCGGCGTGGGGCTCAAGGAGGAGCAGCTGCCGATGATCCTCGGCTGCGACGCCGCCGGGCTCGACCAGGACGGCAACGAGGTGGTCGTGCACGCGGTGGTCAGCGACCCGTCGTGGACCGGCGACGAGACGCTCGACCCGAAGCGGTCGCTGCTCTCCGAGCGGCACCAGGGCACCTTCGCCGACCTGGTCGCCGTGCCCACCCGCAACGTGGTGCCGAAGCCGGCCTCGCTGAGCTTCGAGGAGGCCGCGTGCCTGCCGACGGCGTGGCTCACGGCGTACCGGATGCTCTACACGCAGGGCGGCCTCAAGCCCGGCGACTCCGTGCTGGTGCAGGGCGCCGGCGGCGGGGTGGCCACGGCGCTGATCGCGCTCGGCCGCGCCGGCGGGCTGCGCGTCTTCGCGACCAGCCGCGACGAGGACAAGCGCAAGCGGGCGCTGGACCTCGGCGCGCACGAGGTGCTGGAGTCCGGCGGCCGGCTGCCGCAGCGGGTCGACGCGGTGATGGAGACCGTCGGCGCCGCGACCTGGTCGCACTCGCTGAAGTCGCTGCGCCCCGGTGGCACGCTGGTGATCTCCGGCGCCACCAGCGGTCCGAACCCCGACCGCACCGAGCTGAACCGGGTCTTCTTCCTGCAGCTGCGGGTGGTCGGGTCGACGATGGGCACCCGCACCGAGCTCGCCGGTCTCACCGAGCTCCTCGACGTCAGCGGCGTCCGTCCCGTGATCGACCAGGTGCTCCCGATGGACCGGGCGCGCGACGGCTTCGCGGCGATGGCGCAGGGCGACGTGTTCGGCAAGGTCGTCTTCACCCGCTGACATCTCGTCGGTGTCGCACCGATGAGTTCCGCCGGGGTGGCCGGTCGGTACGAGCATGACCACCACGTGCGACACCCTCCCGAGCGAGGCACCGGCTGCGGCCGGGGCTGCCGACGACACCACCGCCGACCAGCCTGCCGGCTACGGCGTGCTCCGCTGGCTCGTGCTGGCCACCTTCATCGTGATCCTCAACGAGACGATCATGATCAACGCCATCCCGCGGCTGATGGGGGAGTTCGAGGTCTCCGCCCGCTCCGCGCAGTGGCTGTCCACCGCGTTCATGCTGGCCATGGCGACGGTCATCCCGGTCACCGGCTGGTTCCTCCAGCGGGTCACCACCCGGGCCGCCTTCGCCACCGCGATGCTGGTGTTCTGCACCGGCACCCTCCTCGCGGCGCTCGCCCCCACCTTCCCGGTGCTGCTCGGCGCGCGCGTCGTGCAGGCCGCCGGTACGGCGGTGATGATGCCGCTGCTGATGACCACGCTGATGACCGTCGTGCCGGCGCACGACCGCGGCCGGGTGATGGGCAACGTCACGCTGGCGATGTCCTGCGCCCCGGCGCTCGGCCCGGCCGTCTCCGGCGTCGTGCTGCAGTGGCTGTCCTGGCGCTGGATGTTCGGTCTGGTGCTGCCGGTCGCCGCCGCGATCACGGTGGTCGGGCTGCGCCGGCTGACCAACCACGGTGAGACGCAGGCCGGCAGCATCGACTGGTTCAGCGTCGCGGCCGCGGCGTTCGGCTTCGGCGGCTTCGTCTACGGGCTGAGCCAGCTCGGTGCCGAGAGCTCGGCCCTCGTCTCGCCGTACGCGATGATCGGCGTGGGCCTGGCCGCCATCGCGGTCTTCGTCGTCCGCCAGCTCGTGCTGCAGCGCAGCGACCGCCCGCTGCTCGACCTGCGCACCCTGCGGCACCCGACGTTCGCGGTCTCGCTGGCGCTGATGTCGGTGGCGTTCATGGCGATGCTCGGCTCGATGATCCTGCTGCCGCTGTACCTGCAGGACGTCCGCGGCCTCAACGCGCTGCAGACCGGCCTGCTGGTGATGCCCGGCGGTCTGGTGATGGGCGTGATGGGCCCGAGCGTCGGCCGCTGGTTCGACCGGCTGGGCAGCCGCCCGCTGGTGATCCCCGGGTCGGTCGGCATCGTGACCGCGCTGGCGCTGCTGACCACCGTCGGCCGCACCACCCCGGTGGCGCTGGTGCTCGTCGCGCACGTGCTGCTGATGGTCAGCCTGGCGGCCGTCTTCACCCCGGTGTTCACCGTCGGCCTGGGCGCCCTCCCGCCGCACCTGTACTCCCACGGCAGCTCGCTGCTCGGCACCCTCCAGCAGGTCGCCGCCGCGGTCGGTACGGCGGTCGTGGTGACCGTCATGTCGTGGCGCGCCGCCGAGCTCGCGCAGGCCGGCAGCGACCCGATGGACGCCCTGGTCGGCGGCATGCAGTGGGCCTTCGGCATCGGCGCCGTGCTGGCCGTCGGCGTCCTGGTGCTCGCCTTCCGGCTGCCGCGCCGTACCCCCGCTCAGGGGACCGGGGAGCCGGTGCCCGAAGCCGCCGCCTGACATCCGACATTGGATAGCTTTCAGTGACCTCCAGGTCACTGAAAGCTATCCAATATCGGGTCGGAGCGAGGACCCCTACTCGTCGTCCGGGTCGTCGAGCCGGGCCAGCCACGTGGCCAGCCGCTCGACGGGCGTCTCGAACTCGGGGAACGTGTCCACGAACTCCTGCAGCCGGTCGGCCACCCACGCGAGGGTGACCTCCTCATCACCGCGGCGCTGCTCGAGCTCCTCGATGCCGCGGTCGGTGAAGTACACGGCCGCCCGTCAGCTGAAGGCCTGCTGGACCAGTGCCTTCTGCTCCTCGGAGTGCCGCGAGGCCTGGCCGACCGAGGGCGACGAGGACTCGGGCCGGGACACCCGGAAGAACGGGATGCCGCCGAGCTCGGGCGTCAGGTTCAGCGCCATGTGCGGCCACGGGCCCATGTTCGCCGGCTCGTCCTGCACCCAGCGGATCTCCTTGAGGTTCGGGTACCGCCCGAGCTCGGCCTTCAGCTCCTCGACCGGGCGCGGGTAGAGCTGCTCGAGGCGGACGATCGCGGTGTGCGGGGTGTCGCCCTCCTGCTTCTTGCGCTCCACCATCAGGTCCCAGGTGATCCGGCCGCTGCACAGCAGCACCCGCTCCACCGCGGCCGGGTCGACCGCGTCGTCGCCGATGACCGGACGGAACGTCGTGTCGCCGAGGAAGTCCTCGGGGCGCGACGTCGCCTCCTTGCGGCGCAGCATCGACTTCGGCGTGAACACGATCAGCGGACGGTGCTCCTCGCCGAGGGAGTGCTGGCGCAGCAGGTGGAAGTGGCTGGCCGGCGTGGACGGCTGTGCGACCACGAACGCCTCGTCGGCGGCCATCGTCAGGAACCGCTCGATCCGGGCGGAGGAGTGGTCCGGGCCCTGGCCCTCGTAGCCGTGCGGCAGCAGCAGCACGACGCCGGACTGCTGGCGCCACTTCGTCTGGCCGGCGGTGATGAACTCGTCGATCACGGTCTGCGCGCCGTTGACGAAGTCGCCGAACTGCGCCTCCCACAGCACCAGCGCGTCGGGCCGGGCCACGGAGTAGCCGTACTCGAAGCCCATCGCGGCGTACTCCGAGAGCAGCGAGTCGTAGACGAAGAACGACGCCTGGTCCTCGCTGAGGTTCGCCAGCGGGGTCCACTCGTTGGCGTTCTGCCGGTCGATGATGGTGGCGAACCGCTGCACGAACGTGCCGCGCCGGGAGTCCTGCCCGGACAGCCGCACCGGGCGGCCGTCCATCAGCAGCGAGCCGAACGCCATGATCTCGCCGGTGCCCCAGTCGATCGGGCCGTCGGTGATCGCCGCCGCCCGCCGCTGCAGCTGCGGGAGCACCTTCGGGTGCACGGTGAAGCCCTCGGGGGTGTTCACGTGCGCGTCGGCGATCCGCTTCAGCGTCTCCTCGGAGATCGCGGTGGTCAGCTCGCCGCCGCGCTTCTCCGGGTAGTCGGGGACGGTCGTCCACTCGTCAGGCTGCTGGGTGGCCTCGCGGACCTCGGTGAACACGCGCTCGAGCTGCTGCTGGTAGTCGCGCAGCACCTGCTCGGCCTCCTCGAGCGTGATGTCGCCGCGGCCGATCAGGGACTCGGTGTAGAGCTTGCGGACCGAGCGCTTCTGCTCGATGAGGTCGTACATCAGCGGCTGCGTGTACGACGGGTCGTCACCCTCGTTGTGGCCGCGCCGGCGGTAGCAGACCAGGTCGATGACGACGTCCTTCTTGAACGCCTGGCGGTACTCGAAGGCCAGCCGGGCCACCCGGATGCACGCCTCGGGGTCGTCGCCGTTCACGTGGAAGATCGGCGCCTGCACCATCCGCGCGACGTCGGTGCAGTACAGCGACGAGCGCGAGGACGCGGGGGAGGTGGTGAAGCCGACCTGGTTGTTCACCACCACGTGGATGGTGCCGCCGGTGCGGTAGCCGCGGAGCTGCGACAGGTTCAGCGTCTCGGCGACCACGCCCTGGCCGGCGAACGCGGCGTCGCCGTGCACCAGCAGCGGCAGCACCGGGAACGCCGCGCCGCGGTTGAGGACGTCCTGCTTCGCGCGGGCGATGCCCTCGAGGACCGGGTCGACCGCCTCGAGGTGGGACGGGTTCGCGGCGACCGACACCTTCACCTCGGCGCCGCTGCCCGCCGTGAACGCACCCTCGGCGCCCAGGTGGTACTTCACGTCACCCGAGCCCTGCACCGTGCGCGGGTCGATGTTGCCCTCGAACTCGCGGAAGATCTGGCTGTACTTCTTGCCGACGATGTTGGCCAGCACGTTGAGCCGGCCGCGGTGCGCCATGCCCATCGTGACCTCGTCGAGGCCAGCCTCGGCCGCCGCCTCGCAGATCTCGTCGATCAGCGGGATCGTGGTCTCACCGCCCTCGAGGCTGAACCGCTTCTGGCCGACGAACTTGGTCTGCAGGAACGTCTCGAACGCCTCGGCCTGGTTGAGCTTCAGCAGGATCCGCAGCTGCTCCTCGCGGGGCGGTTTCACGTGCGGCTGCTCGACGCGCTGCTGGATCCAGCGGCGCTGCTCGGGGTCCTGGATGTGCATGTACTCGATGCCGACGGTGCGGCAGTACGAGTCGCGCAGGATGCCGAGGATGTTGCGCAGCTTCATGAACCGCCGGCCCTCCCCGCCGAACGACCCGGTCGCGAACTCGCGGTCCAGGTCCCACAGGGTCAGGCCGTGCGTCTCCACCTCGAGGTCGGGATGGCTGCGCTGCTGGTACTCCAGGGGGTCGGTGTCGGCCATGATGTGGCCGCGCACCCGGTACGCGTGGATCAGCTCGAGGATCCGGGCCTGCTTGCTGATCTCGTCGTCGTGGCTGGCCGAGATGTCCTTGGCCCAGCGGATGGGCTCGTAGGGGATCCGCAGCGCGCGGAAGATCTCGTCGTAGAAGTCGTCGTCGCCGAGCAGCAGCCCGTAGATCCGCTTGAGGAACTCGCCGGACTGCGCGCCCTGGATCACCCGGTGGTCGTAGGTCGAGGTCAGCGTCATCACCTTGCTGACCGCGTTGCGGTTCAGGGTCTCCTCGGAGGCGCCCTGGTACTCCGGCGGGTAGTCCATCGAGCCGACGCCGATGATCGTGCCCTGGCCCTTCATCAGCCGCGGCACGGAGTGGTTGGTGCCGATCGTGCCCGGGTTGGTGAGGCTGATCGTGGTGCCCTGGAAGTCGCTGACCGCGAGCTTGTTGTTGCGGGCCTTGCGGACGATCTCCTCGTACGCCGTCCAGAAGGACGCGAAGTCCATCGTCTCGGCGCCCTTGATCGAGGGCACCAGCAGCTGCCGGGTGCCGTCCGGCTTGGCCATGTCGATGGCCAGGCCGAGGTTGATGTGCTGCGGGCGGATCAGGGTCGGCTTGCCGTCGACGACGTCGAAGCCGTTGTTCATCTCCGGCATCGTCTTCAGCGCCTTGACCAGCGCGTAGCCGATGATGTGCGTGAACGACACCTTGCCGCCGCGGGCGCGCGCCAGGTGGTTGTTGATGACCACCCGGTTGTCGATGAGCAGCTTCACCGGCACCGAGCGGACGCTGGTGGCCGTCGGGATCGACAGGCTGACGTCCATGTTCTGCGCCGTCCGCGCGGGGGCGCCGCGCAGGGTGACCAGCTCCGGCTGGTCGGAGGCATCGGCCTTGGCGGCCGGCTCCGGGTCCTTGGGGACCGGGGAGGTCGACGACGGGGCGCTCGGCCGGGCGTCGGCCCGCTTGGCGGTCTCGCCGGACGGGGTGGCCTTCGCGGCGGGGACGGGCTCCTTCTCCACCGGCTTGCGGTCGGGGGCCGGCTTCGGGGCGGGCTTCTGCTCCGGCTCCGGCTTCTGCTCCTGCTCCTGCTTCCGCTCGGGGGCGGCCTGCTCGGCGCGAGCCTGCTGCGGGCTCGCGGCCGGCGTCTGGGTGCCGTTGGGGGTCCCGTTGCCACCGGTCTGGGGGTGCGAGCGGAAGAACTCCCACCAGGCCTTGTCGACGCTGTTCGGGTCCCGCTGGTACTGCTCGTACATCTCGTCGACGAGCCACTCGTTGGCCCCGAACTCCTCCAGGGGATTGTCGACGTTGGATGTGCCTTTCGAAGACTCGGCCACGGCCTGGTTCGCCTCTTCCGATGTGATACGCAGCAGTTTGTCTAGGGTGGTGGGACCGACATCAAGGCTAGACCGTCGCGACAACTCAGCGAAGCGGGGATCGCCGCCCGAGCCGCAGGTGTTGCGAGCGTCACTGGTCCCGGGCCGCGAGCCGGTCCGGACACCTGCCGCACAGTCCTCCCAAACCGCCCCGAGACCCGCCGAGACCGCCCGAGACACCAGACGGAGACGAAGGGACCGAGTGCGTGAGAGCCCCCCGACCAGGACCCCGTCCACCGCGCCGTCGGCCGGCGCCGCTCGTCGCTGCCGCGGCGGTCGCGCTGGCCCTGCTGGTGGGGGTCGCGGGCTGCACGGGCGACCAGGAGACACCCGCCGCCAAGCCGTCCCCGAGCCCGAGCAGCAGCACGGCCACGCCCGAGCCGAGGTCCGCGCCGCTCAAGGTCGTGGTGACCCGGGTGCACGGGCGGCTGCCCGCCAAGGCACGGGCACCCCTGGAGGGCAACGTCCGGGCCACGCTCTCGCAGTACCTGGACGCGGCGTTCCTGCGCGACGACTACCCGCAGACCCGGTTCGACGCGGCGTTCAACCGGTTCACCACGCACATGCGCGCGCGGGCCAGGCGTGACGCCCGGATGCTCACCAACGCCGGCTACGGGCGCACCACCGAGTCGGTGCGGGCGATCCGGCGTACGGCGTACCTGTCGGTGCTCGCCCCCTACAAGGTGGCCGCCGGAGTGACCGCGAGGGTCGACCTGGTGTTCCGGGTCGAGCGCAGCGGGCAGCCCGACGAGACGGTCCGCCTGCACGGCCGGCTGCTGCTGTCCCGCAACAGCCGCAACGACTGGTCGATCTTCGGCTACGACCTGGTCCGGTCCGACACCCCCGTGAGGAGCGCCTCGTGACCATCCCCCCGGCTCACGCCCCGATCTGGCGCCGGCTGCGTCGCGGCCTGACCCTGGCCCTGGTGCTGGCGGTCACCCTGGTCGTGGTGCCGCAGTCGTCCGTCCGGCAGACCGACGTCGCGCTGGTGCGGGTGCGCACCGCCCAGGCGGTGGACCACCCGCGCGACGTGGTGTGGATCCTCTGCCTCGGGTCCGACGCCCGTCCCGGGCAGCGGCTCACCGGGACCCGAGCCGACGCGATCCAGCTCGTCGGGCTGAACCTGCGCACCGGCGCTGGCACCGCGATCGGCGTCCCGCGGGACTCCTACGTGGACATCCGCGGCCACGGCCGCAACAAGATCAACGCCTCCATGTTCTTCGGCGGCCCGCAGCTGATGGCGGACTCCGTGGGCCGGCTGGTCGGCGTACGCCCCGACTACGTGTTCACCACCGGCTTCCTCGGCTTCCGGGGGATGGTGCGCTCGATCAACGGGGTCACGGTGTTCTCCAAGTTCGCCTTCCGCGACCCGATCCGGCCGCAGGGCTACCACCGGGGCAAGAACAACCTGAACCCGTTCCAGGCGCTGATCTTCGGCCGGGTCCGGCACCCGCTCCCGCGCGGCGACTTCGACCGCTCCGCGAACCAGCAGGAGCTGCTCCGCGCCATCCTGCGCAAGGTCCGCGCCCACCAGCGGCAGCCGGGTTACATGGAGCGCGGGGTGATGGCCGCGGTGAAGTACATGAACACCGACCTCAAGCCCTCCGAGCTGTACCGTCTCGCCCAGGGCGCGGCCCAGGTCAAGCCGTGGCGGTTCAAGGGCTGCGTGGTCCAGGGGCCGACCGGCAACGCCGGCGGAGCCAGCGTGGTCTTCCCGAACGTCGGCCAGGCCCGCCGGCTCGGCAACGACGCCCGCAAGGACGCCACTCTCGACCACGGCTGCTGACCGGACGCTGCCGCCGCTGGTTGAAGTGCGAGCCGGAAGGCGAGCCTCGCAACCAGGACGTGAATTGGGCAGGGAGGAGAGCGGGCTTCGGAGGAGCGAAGCGGGCGTGGAGCCCGCTAGAAACCAGCGCCCCCGGTAGGATTCGAACCTACGCACCCGCCTCCGGAGGGCGGTGCTCTATCCCCTGAGCTACGGGGGCTCAGTGCGCGACGAGCGTACATGACGGACCGGGACGTACGACGGGGGTGGTGGATGACCAGACCTCCCGCTCCGTTGCGGGCCCTGGTGGTCGACGACTCGGTCGTCGTGCGCGGCCTGATCGGGGTGAACCTGGAGCTCGAGGGCTTCGAGGTGCGCACCGCGGAGGACGGTCTCGAGGCGCTCGAGGTGCTCGAGACCTGGCTGCCGGACGTGATCACCGTCGACGTGATGATGCCCAGGCTCGGCGGGTTCGACCTGATCGCCCGGCTGCGCGCCGACCCGCGCACCGCGACCCTGCCGGTCGTGGTGGTCACCGGACGGGCGCAGGCAACCGACCGCGACCTCGGGCTGCGGCTGGGCGCGGACGACTACGTCAGCAAGCCCTTCGAGCCCGGCGACCTGGTCGAGACGGTGACTCGGCTGGCCCGTCACGGCCGCACTCCGATATCGGAGTGAGGCGCTCGCACAGGCGTCGATACCCTGGGTCGGTGACCCCCGAGGAGCTCTCCACGACCATCGTCGACGCCCTGACCGCCCTGGCGTCGGCGGGCCGTCTGACGCTGCCCGACGGCGTGCCGTCGACCGTCGTGGTGGAGCGGCCCAAGAGCAAGGAGCACGGCGACTACGCCACGAACGTCGCCCTCCAGCTCGCCAAGAAGGCCGGGATGCCGCCGCGCGACCTGGCCGGGTTGCTCGCCGAGGAGCTCGGCAGGGCCGAGGGTGTCGCGTCGGTCGACGTGGCCGGTCCGGGGTTCCTGAACGTCCGGGTGGAGGCCGGCGCCCAGGGCGTGATCGCGGCGCAGGTGGTCGCCGCGGGCGAGGGATACGGCCACAACGACGCGTTGGCGGGGCAGCGGGTGAACGTCGAGTTCATCTCCGCCAACCCGACCGGTCCGCTGCACCTCGGGCACACCCGGTGGGCGGTCGTCGGCGACGCGATCGCCCGGGTGATCGAGGCCTCGGGTGCGACGGTCACCCGGGAGTTCTACATCAACGACCGGGGCACCCAGATGGATCTCTTCGGTGCCTCGCTCGAGGCGGCCGCCCTCGGGAACCCGATCCCCGACAACGGCTACCACGGCGAGTACATCCCCGAGCTGGCCCGGCAGGTCGTCGCCGACCAGCCCGGGATCCTGGAGCTGCCGAAGGCCGAGCGGCTGGTGGCGTTCCGGGAGGCCGGCTACGCCCTGCAGCTGAAGCTGCAGCAGCAGGCGCTCGACCGGTTCAACACCCACTTCGACGTCTGGTTCTCCGAGCGGTCGCTGCACGACAGCAACGACGTGGTGGCCGGGCTCGAGAAGCTGCGGTCGCAGGGCCACCTGTTCGACCACGACGGCGCGCTGTGGATGCGCACCACCGACTTCGGCGACGACAAGGACCGGGTGCTGGTCCGCAGCAACGGCGACCTCACGTACTTCGCCAGCGACACTGCTTACTACGTCAACAAGCGCGAGCGCGGCTTCGACCACGTCATCTACCTGCTCGGCGCCGACCACCACGGGTACGTCGGACGGCTGCGCGCCATGGCCGCCTGCGTGGGCGACGACCCCGACGACGTCCTCGAGGTGCTGATCGGCCAGCTGGTGAAGATCACCCGGGCCGGCGAGGAGGTCCGCCTCTCCAAGCGTGCCGGCACCATCGTGACGCTCGACGAGCTGGTCGACGAGATCGGGGTCGACGCGCTGCGGTACTCCCTGGCCCGCTACCCGGCCGACTCGCCGCTGACCCTCGACATCGAGCAGATCACCCGGCAGGCCAGCGACAACCCGGTCTTCTACGTGCAGTACGCACACGCCCGGGTGGCCTCGATCCTGCGCAACGCCGCCGACCTCGGCATCGCCGTCGACCCGGACGCGGACACCTCGCTGCTCGACCACGAGAAGGAGGGCGACCTGCTCCGGGCGCTGGCCGAGATGCCGCGGGTCGTCGCGAGCGCCGGCCAGCTGCGCGAGCCGCACCGGGTGGCGCGGTACCTCGAGGAGACGGCCGCGACGTACCACCGCTTCTACGACGCCTGCCGGGTGCTGCCGATGGGTGACGAGGAGGCCACCGACCTGCACCGGGCCCGGCTGCTGCTGGTCGCCGCCACCCGGGTGGTCCTCGCCAACGGCCTCCGGCTGCTAGGCGTCTCCGCGCCCGAGAGGATGTGACGGGTGCCCGTCTCGCACGAGGCCGGCTGGGCGCACGCCGACGGGGCCCTGCAGGGTCCGTCCTGGCTGCGTGTCCCCGCCGACGTCAACGACCTGGTCCCGCTGCTGTGGTCCGCGACCGCGCACAAGAACGCCGACGGCGCGCTGGTGGTCGGCGGCGTCGACCTGCGCGACCTGGTGGCCGGGCACGGCTCGCCGGCGTACGTCCTCGACGAGGCGGACTTCCGCGCCCGGGCGCGGGGGTTCGCGGAGGCGTTCGCCGACTACGACGTGTTCTACGCCGGCAAGGCGTTCCTGTGCACGACGGTCGCGCGCTGGGTGGCCGAGGAGGGCCTGTGCCTCGACGTCTGCTCGGCGGGTGAGCTGACCGTGGCGCTGCGGGCCGGGTTCGACCCCGCCCGGATCGGCTACCACGGCAACAACAAGACCACCGGCGAGCTGCGCCGGGCGGTGGACGCCGGGGTCGGCCGGGTCGTGCTCGACTCGTTCCACGAGATCGACCGGCTCGCGGCGGTGGCCGCGGAGACCGGCCGCACCGCCCGGGTGATGGTGCGGGTCACCGCCGGCGTCGAGGCGCACACGCACGAGTACATCGCCACCGCCCACGAGGACCAGAAGTTCGGCTTCTCGATCACCTCCGGCGACGCCCTCGAGGCGGTACGTCGGGTGCAGGACGCCGCGGGCGTGGAGCTGCTCGGCCTGCACTCGCACATCGGCTCGCAGATCTTCGACACCTCCGGCTTCGAGGTCGCGGCCCGGCGGGTGCTGACGCTGCACGCCCAGGTGTCCTCCGAGCTCGGTGTGACCATGCCCGAGCTCGACCTCGGCGGCGGCTTCGGGATCGCCTACACCACGCAGGACGACCCCGCCGACCCCGCGCAGCTGGCCACCGAGATCACCAAGATCGTCGAGCACGAGTGCCGGGCGTTCGACGTACCGGTGCCGGCGCTGTCCATCGAGCCGGGCCGGGCGATCGTCGGGCCGGCGATGTGCACGGTCTACGAGGTCGGCACCGTCAAGGAGGTCGGGCTCGACGCCGGTGCCAGCCGCACCTACGTCTCCGTCGACGGCGGGATGAGCGACAACATCCGCACCGCGCTCTACGACGCGAACTACTCGTGCACCGTCGCCTCGCGCCGCTCGGAGGCGCCGCCGGTGCTCGGCCGGGTCGTCGGCAAGCACTGCGAGGCCGGCGACATCGTGGTCAAGGACGAGTTCGTGCCCGGCGACATCGCGCCGGGCGACCTGCTCGCCGTACCCGGCACGGGGGCGTACTGCCGCTCGATGGCCAGCAACTACAACCACGCGCTCCGCCCCCCGGTGGTCGCCGTCCGCGACGGGAGGAGCACCGTGGTGGTGCGCCGGGAGACCGAGGACGACCTGCTGCGAACGGACGTCGGCGCCTCCGACATCGGATAGGTATCAGTGACCCCCAGGTCCCTGATAGATATCCGATATCGAGGAAGGACCGGGTCTCAGGCTCCGGACGACGTCCGGGTTTCCTGCGGGGCGGCGCCCGGATGCCCCAAGATGTTCGGTGGAAACCCGCGAGGGAGAGGACGGATCACGGTGAACAGGGCGGATCGGCCCCTGCGGCTCGCACTCCTCGGGTGCGGCTCGGTGGGCAGCCAGGTGGTGCGGCTGCTGCGCGAGCAGGCCGACGACCTGACGGCCCGGGTCGGCGCGCCGCTCGAGCTCGTCGGGGTCGCCGTACGTCGTCCCGAGCTGCAGCGCGACGCCGAGGTGCCGGCCGGGCTGCTCACCACCGACGCGGAGGGCCTGGTCTCCCGCGGCGACGTCGACGTGGTGATCGAGGTGATCGGCGGCATCGAGCCGGCCCGGTCGCTGATCCTCACCGCGCTGGAGAGCGGCGCGTCCGTGGTGACCGCCAACAAGGCGCTGCTCGCCGAGGACGGCTCGACCCTGTTCGCGGCCGCCGAGAAAGCGCAGCGCGACCTGTACTTCGAGGCCGCGGTGGCCGGGGCGATCCCGATCGTGCGCCCGCTGCGCGAGTCGCTGGCCGGCGACCGGGTACGCCGGGTGCTCGGCATCGTCAACGGCACCACCAACTTCATCCTCGACAAGATGGACACCCATGGCAGCGGTTTCGCCGAGGTGCTCGAGGAGGCGCAGGACCTCGGGTACGCCGAGGCCGACCCGACCGCCGACGTCGAGGGGTACGACGCCGCCGCGAAGGCCGCGATCCTGGCCAGCCTGGCGTTCCACACCCGGGTGACCGCCGCCGACGTCTACCGCGAGGGCATCTCGGAGGTGAGCGCCTCCGACGTCGCGTCGGCGCGCGACATGGGCAGTGTGGTGAAGCTCCTCGCGATCTGCGAGCTGCGCGACGACCCGCAGGGCCCCGCCGTGTCCGCGCGGGTGCACCCGGCGATGATCCCGCGCACGCACCCGCTGGCCAGCGTCCGCGAGGCGTTCAACGCGGTCTTCGTCGAGACCGAGGCGGCCGGCGAGCTGATGTTCTACGGCCCCGGCGCCGGTGGCTCGCCGACCGCCAGTGCCGTGCTCGGCGACCTGGTCACCGTCGCGCGCAACCGGCTCGACGACGTGCGCGGCGCGGGGGAGTCGACGTACGCCCAGGCCGAGGTGCTGCCGATGGGGCAGACCATGACCCGCTACCACGTCGCCCTCGACGTCGACGACCGCGCGGGTGTGCTCGCCGCGGTCGCCCACGCGTTCGCCGAGCACGACGTGTCCATCCAGACGGTCCGGCAGGAGGGGCACGGCGACGACGCGCAGCTCGTCGTCGTCTCGCACCGGGCCACCGACGCCGCCCTGTCGGCGACCGTCGAGTCGTTGCGCACCATGGACTTCGTGCACGACGTCACCTCGGTCATGCGAGTCGAGGGCGACGGCGAATGAGCCACCAGTGGCGCGGCGTCCTCGAGGAGTACCGCTCCTGGCTCGACATCCCCGAGGACACGCCCACGGTCACCCTCCGCGAGGGCGGCACCCCGATGGTGGACAGCCCGTGGCTGTCCGAGCTCACCGGCGGCGAGGTGTGGCTGAAGGTCGAGGGCGACAACCCCACCGGCTCCTTCAAGGACCGCGGCATGACGGTGGCCCTCTCGGTGGCCGTCGGGGAGGGCGCCGAGGCGGTCGTCTGCGCGTCGACCGGCAACACCTCCGCCTCGATGGCCGCGTACGCCGCCCGCGCCCGCGTCAAGCCGCTGGTGCTGGTGCCGCAGGGCAAGATCGCCGCCGGCAAGCTCGCCCAGGCGATCGTGCACGGCGCGCAGGTGATCATGGTGCGCGGCAACTTCGACGACTGCCTGCGGATGTCGCGCGGGCTCGCCGACCACTACCCGGTCGCGCTGGTCAACTCCGTGAACCCGATGCGGCTCGAGGGCCAGAAGACCGCGTCGTTCGAGATCGTCGACTTCCTCGGCGACGCTCCCGACGTGCACGTGCTGCCGGTGGGCAACGCCGGCAACATCTCGGCGTACTGGAAGGGCTACGTGGAGTACGAGAAGGCCGGCCGGGCCACCCGGACCCCGCGGATGCTCGGCTGGCAGGCCGCCGGCGCGGCCCCGCTGGTCGCCGGTGAGCCGGTCGCCGCGCCCGAGACCGTGGCCTCGGCCATCCGGATCGGCAACCCCGCCTCCTGGCACCTCGCGGTCGCCGCCGCCGAGCAGTCCGGCGGCCGGTTCCGGTCGGTGACCGACGAGCAGATCCTCGCCGCCCAGCGCGAGCTGGCCGCCCGGGACGGCGTGTTCGTCGAGCCCGCCTCCGCGGCCGGCGTCGCCGGGCTGCTGGCCGAGGCGGCCGACGGGACGACGTACGCCGGGAAGCGGCTCGTGGTCACCGTCACCGGCCACGGGCTGAAGGACATCGACACCGCGCTCTCCACCTTCACCGACCTGGTGGACACCGTCGTCGACGCCGACGTGGACGCCGCTGCCGAGGCCGCCGGGCTTCGATGACCACGTTCGTCAGCGGACCCGTCACGGTGTCCGTCCCCGCCACGAGCGCGAACCTCGGACCGGGCTTCGACACCCTCGGCCTCGCACTGTCCCTGCGCGACCGGGTCAGCGTCGAGGTCGTCGACCGCGCGGGTGTGGAGATCGTGGTGACCGGCGTCGGCGAGGGCGAGGTCCCCCTCGACGAGACCCACCTCGTGTACCGGTCGCTGCGCGCCGCCCTCGAGCGGATGGGCGCCGACGTGCCCGGCGTCCGGATGCACTGCGAGAACCTGGTCCCGCACGCCCGCGGCCTCGGCTCGTCGTCCGCCGCGATCGTCGCCGGGGTCAGCCTGGCCCGGGCCCTGGTCGCCGGCGGGTCGCTGCTGATGGACGACGACGCCCTGTTCGCGCTGGCCGCCGACCTCGAGGGGCACCCCGACAACGTCGCGCCGGCCCTGTACGGCGGCTTCACCGTCGCCTTCCACGACGGGCACGGGTTCCGGGCCACTGCGGTCGGCGTCGACCCGCGGGTACGCGTCGTGGCGTTCGTGCCGCCGCAGCCGGTGTCCACCGAGGTGGCCCGGGGGCTGTTGCCCGACCGGGTCTCGCACCGCGACGCGTCCGCCAACGCCGCCCGGGCCGCGCTGCTGGTGGCCGCGCTCAGCCGTC
Source organism: Nocardioidaceae bacterium (assembly GCA_013361955.1). Classification (GTDB taxonomy): domain Bacteria; phylum Actinomycetota; class Actinomycetes; order Propionibacteriales; family Nocardioidaceae; genus Nocardioides_B. The sequence goes on along the minus strand of JABFXA010000113.1, from coordinate 1,061 downwards.
AGCCGGAGCTGCTGCTGCCGGCGACGGAGGACCGGTTGCACCAGGACTACCGCGAGCCGGCGATGCCGGAGACCCTCGCGCTGGTCCGCCGGCTCCGCGCCGACGGCCTGCCTGCGGTGGTCTCCGGTGCGGGACCGACCGTGCTGGTGTTCACCGACGCCGCCGAGCGGGACGCCGTGGCCGAGCGGTCGCCTGCGGCCTGGCGAGTGCTGGACGTCGAGATCGACCCGGACGGCGCCCAGGTGGTGCTGCCCTGACCCGACGGTCGCGGGACCTGTACGACGTACCCGGGAGCCACCACAGCGCGGGAACAACTCGCACGTGACGGATGTTGTGGTGTGTGACGTCAGCCCCGAGCGCTAGTGCTAGGCTGCCGATGCGCCGGTGACCGAGGTGCGGACCCGTCTCCCATCCCGCACCGGATCGCGCTTCTCTCTCGCAAATACCTCCTTGGGACCAGTCCGACAACACGTCGGACCGCCGTTCGGGAGGTTGCGTGCGACACCACACCGATGTAGTGGCCGAGGACCTTCACAGATCGGCCCAGCAACGTGGGAAGGAACTCACGTGACAGAAACCTCCGAGACGACCCCTGCAGCGGGTTCCGAGACGGCTCCCGAGCAGGCCGGGAACGGCGCGAAGCGTCGTGGCACCGGGCTGTCGGGGATGCTGCTCCCCGAGCTGAAGCAGATGGCGGGTGGTCTGGGGATCAAGGGCGTCGGCGGCATGCGCAAGAGCCAGCTGATCGAGGCCATCAAGGCCGCCCAGTCCGGTGGCCAGTCCGGTGGCCAGTCCGGTGGCCGGTCCGGGTCGGCGAAGGCCGACAGCCGGCAGAAGCCCGCGGAGCAGGCTCCGGCGGAGCAGCCGAAGGGCCGGGGCGGCGACGCCCGCGCCGACCAGGGCGCCCGGCAGGACAACCGCCAGGACCGCCAGCAGGAGTCCAAGCAGGACAACCAGGGCTCCCGCCAGGACAACCGCCAGGACAACCGCCAGGACAACCGCCAGGACAACCGCCAGGACAACCGCCAGGACAACCGCCAGGACAACCGCCAGGACAACCG
>JABFXA010000266.1 GCA_013361955.1 Nocardioidaceae bacterium | reverse complement strand
AGCCGGTCTCCTCGAAGTGCCGGCGCACCACGGCCTGGAGCTCCTCGGCGGCCTCGCCGTCGACGGGGGCGAGCTCGACGAGCTCGGGGTTCACCCGCTGCGGGTCGAGGTCGAGCACGAACGCGACCCCGCCGGACATGCCGGCCGCGAAGTTGCGGCCGGTCGAGCCGAGCACGACCACCCGGCCGCCGGTCATGTACTCGCAGCCGTGGTCGCCCACGCCCTCGACGACCGCGGTCACGCCGGAGTTGCGGACGCAGAACCGCTCTCCCACCTGGCCGCGCAGGAAGATCTCGCCGGACGTCGCGCCGTAGCAGATGACGTTGCCGGCGATGATCTGCTCCTCGGCGGCGAACGTCGCCGCCCGGTCGGGTCGTACGACGATGCGTCCGCCGGACAGGCCCTTGCCGACATAGTCGTTCGCGTCGCCCTCGAGGCGCAGCGTCACACCCCGCGGCAGGAACGCGCCGAACGACTGGCCGGCCGATCCCGTCAGGGTGATGTCGATGGTGCCGTCGGGGAGCCCGTCGCCCTTGTAGCGCTTGGTCACCTCGTGCCCGAGGATCGTGCCGACGGTGCGGTTGACGTTGCGGATCGGCACCTGCGCGCGCACCGGCTGGCCGTTCTCCAGCGCGTCCTCGGCGAGCACCACGAGGTCGTTGTCGAGCGCCTTGGCCAGCCCGTGGTCCTGGCCGGTGGTGTTGTGCCGGGCCGCGCCCTCGGGGAGCTCGGGCACGTGCAGGATCGGCCGGAGGTCGAGGCCGGCCGCCTTCCAGTGGTCGACGGCGCCCTGGACGTCGAGCACCTCGGCGTGGCCGATCGCCTCGTCGAGCGAGCGGAAGCCCAGCGCGGCGAGGTGCTCGCGCACCTCCTCGGCGATGAACTCGAAGAAGTTCACCACGAACTCCGGCTTGCCGGCGTAGCGCTCGCGGAGCACCGGGTTCTGCGTGGCGACGCCCACCGGGCAGGTGTCGAGGTGGCAGACCCGCATCATGATGCAGCCAGAGACGACCAGCGGCGCGGTGGCGAAGCCGAACTCCTCCGCGCCGAGCAGCGCGGCGATGACCACGTCGCGGCCGGTCTTCATCTGGCCGTCGGTCTGGACGACGATCCGGTCACGCAGACCGTTGAGCAGCAGGGTCTGCTGGGTCTCCGCGAGCCCGAGCTCCCAGGGCCCGCCCGCATGCTTGAGCGAGGTGAGCGGCGCGGCGCCGGTGCCGCCGTCGTGGCCGGAGATCAGCACCACGTCGGCGTGCGCCTTCGAGACGCCCGCGGCGACGGTGCCGACGCCGACCTCGGCGACCAGCTTGACGTGCACCCGCGCCTGCGGGTTGGAGTTCTTCAGGTCGTGGATGAGCTGCGCGAGGTCCTCGATCGAGTAGATGTCGTGGTGCGGCGGCGGCGAGATCAGGCCCACGCCCGGCGTGGAGTGCCGGGTCTTGGCCACCCACGGGTACACCTTGTGCCCGGGCAGCTGACCGCCCTCGCCGGGCTTCGCGCCCTGCGCCATCTTGATCTGGATGTCGTCGGCGTTGGTGAGGTACTCCGACGTCACGCCGAACCTTCCGGAGGCGACCTGCTTGATCGCGCTGCGCCGCTCGGGGTCGTGCAGCCGGTCGGAGTCCTCGCCGCCCTCACCGGTGTTGGACTTGCCGCCGAGCCGGTTCATCGCGATCGCGAGGGTCTCGTGCGACTCCCTGCTGATCGAGCCGTACGACATCGCGCCGGTGGAGAACCGCTTCACGATCGCGGACACCGGCTCGACCTCGTCGACCGGGATCGGCTCGCGCTCGGCGTCCTTGAACCGGAACAGGCCTCGCAGCGTCATCAGCCGCCTCGACTGCTCGTCGACGCGCGCGGTGTACTGCTTGAAGATGTCGTAGCGCCCGCTGCGCGTGGAGTGCTGCAGCCGGAACACCGTCTCGGGGTCGAACAGGTGCGGCTCGCCCTCGCGTCGCCACTGGTACTCCCCGCCGATCTCGAGCTGCCGGTGTGCCGGGGGCACCCCGTCGACCGGGTACGCCGTGCGGTGCCGGCGGGCCACCTCCTCGGCGACCACGTCGATGCCGATGCCGCCGAGCTTGCTGGTGGTGCCGGTGAAGTACCGGTCGACCAGCGGCTGGGCGAGCCCGACGGCCTCGAAGATCTGCGCGCCGGTGTACGACGCGACGGTCGAGACGCCCATCTTGCTCATCACCTTGAGGACGCCCTTGCCGAGCGCCTTCACCAGGTTGCGGACCGCCTTGTCGGGCTCCACCTCGACGTAGTAGCCGTCACGGGCGAGGTCCTCGACGGTCTCCATGGCGAGGTACGGGTTGACCGCGGCCGCGCCGTAGCCGATCAGCAGCGCGACGTGGTGCACCTCGCGGACGTCGCCGGCCTCGATCACCAGGCCGACCTGGGTGCGGGTCTTCTCGCGCACCAGGTGGTGGTGCACCGCACCGGTGAGCAGCAGCGACGGGATCGGGGCGAGCTCGGCGGTGGAGTGCCGGTCGGAGAGCACGATGATCCGCGCGCCGTCGGCGATGGCGGCCGACACCTCCGCGCAGATCTGGTCGATCCGGTCGGCGAGCGCCTGGCCACCGCCCTCGACGTCGTACAGGCCGCGGGAGACGTGGGTGGCGTAGCCGGGCAGGTCGCCGTCGCGGTTGATGTGCCGGATCTTGGCCAGCTCGTCGTTGGTGACCACCGGGAACGGCAGCACCAGCTGCCGGCAGGACGCCGGGGTCGGCTCGAGGAGGTTCGCCTCCGGGCCGATGGTGCCGGCGAGGCTGGTGACGAGCTCCTCGCGGATCGCGTCGAGCGGCGGGTTGGTCACCTGCGCGAACAGCTGGGTGAAGTAGTCGAAGAGCAGCCGCGGCCGTTCGGACAGCGTCGCGATCGGGGTGTCGGTGCCCATCGAGCCGATCGGCTCCGCCCCCGTCTTCGCCATCGGGGTGAGCAGGACCCGCTTCTCCTCCTCGGTGTAGCCGAAGATCTGCTGGCGACGGGTGACGGAGGCGTGCGTGTGCACGATGTGCTCGCGGTCGGGGAGGTCCTCGAAGCGGACGATGCCGGCGTGCAGCCACTCGTCGTACGGGTGCTCGGTGGCGAGCTCGCCCTTGATCTCCTCGTCCTCGATGATCCGGTGGTCGGCGGTGTCGACGAGGAACATCCGGCCCGGCTGCAGCCGGCCCTTGCGGACCACGGTGGCCGGGTCGAGGTCGAGCACGCCGACCTCGGAGGCGAGGACGACCAGGCCGTCGTCGGTGACCCAGTACCGCGAGGGGCGCAGGCCGTTGCGGTCGAGCACCGCGCCGACCTGGGTGCCGTCGGTGAACACGACGCAGGCGGGGCCGTCCCAGGGCTCCATCATCGACGCGTGGAACTCGTAGAACGCCCGGCGCTTCGGGTCCATCTCGGCGTGGTTCTCCCACGCCTCGGGGATCATCATCAGCACCGAGTGCGGCAGCGTGCGGCCGCCGAGGTGCAGCAGCTCGAGCACCTCGTCGAACGACGCGGAGTCGGACGCGCCCGGCGTGCAGATCGGGAAGAGCCGGTCGAGGTCGCCGGGGATCAGGTCGCTGCGCAGCAGCGCCTCCCGGGCCCGCATCCAGTTGCGGTTGCCCATCACGGTGTTGATCTCGCCGTTGTGCGCGATGAACCGGAACGGGTGCGAGAGCGGCCAGCTCGGGAAGGTGTTCGTGGAGAACCGGGAGTGCACCACGGCCACGGCCGAGGCGACCCGCTCGTCGACCAGGTCGGGGTAGAAGTGGTCGAGCTGGTCGGTGGTGAGCATGCCCTTGTAGGCGATGGTCCGCGACGACAGGGACGGGAAGTACACGTCGGTCTCGTGCTCGGCCCGCTTGCGCAGCACGAACGCGAGCCGCTCCAGCGCCATGCCGATCATCCGGCCGCCGGCCGCGGCGACGAACACCTGGGAGAACCGCGGCATCACGCTCATCGCGGTGGCGCCGAGCATGGTCGGGTCGGTGGGGACGTCGCGCCAGCCGAGGACGGCCAGGCCCTCCTCACCGGCGATCTCCTCGATGCGCCGACGGGTCTTGGTGACCTGGTCGTCGTCGCCGGGCAGGAACGCCGTGCCGACGGCGTACGCATGCGGCTGCGGGAGCGTGAACCCGAGCTCGGCGCACTCGTCGCGGAAGAACGCGTCGGGGATGCCGAGCAGGATGCCCGCCCCGTCGCCGGAGTCCGGCTCGGCGCCCGTGGCACCGCGGTGCTCCAGGTTGCGCAGGGCCGTAATCGCCTTGTCCACGATGTCGTGGCTGGCCTGGCCGGTCAGGGTGGCGACGAACGCGACACCACAGGCGTCGTGCTCGTGCAGTCCGTCGTAGAGACCCTGGGGCGGCGGGGACGCGTGCATGAGGCAGTTCTCCCGTCGTCGTGGCTCCCGGAGGCGCCCGGCGGACCGGGGACCGGATGCGTGCTTCCTCGTGCTGGATGCTGGGACGACATTGGCCCACGCGATCGCTCAGACTACAGCAGAGTAACCGCCGGTTGCCCACCCATCGAGAGCCCGTGCTCACACTCCGGACGGGTCCGGTTCGTCACGGAATCCGAGAACCCGCAGGTCAGCCCAGGCCCGAGCTGCCGACCAGGGAACCGATGCCGTAGGTGAGCGCGGCCGCGGCGCCGCCGAGGAGCATCTGGCGGAACCCGCCGAACCACCACGACCGGCTGGTCACCTGGGTCACCACCGCCCCGCAGACGAACAGCGCCACCAGGGTCACCACCAGGCCGGGCAGCAGGCTGGAGGCGCCCACGAGGTAGGGCAGCACCGGGAGCAGCGCGCCGACCGCGAAAGACAGGAACGACGAGCCCGCGGCCAGCATCGGGGACGCGAGGTCGTCGGGGTCGACGCCGAGCTCCTCGCGGGCGTGCACGGCGACCGCCCGGTCGACGTCGACGTGGATCTGCCGGGCCACCTCGAGGGCGAGCTCGCGGTCGAGCCCCTTGTCGACGTACATCTCGGCGAGCTCGCCGATCTCGGCCTTCGGGTTCGAGACGATCTCGCGGCGCTCCTTGTCGATCTCGCGCTGCGCGGCCTCGGTCTGGCTGGCCACCGAGGTGTACTCCCCCGCCGCCATCGAGAACGCGCCGGCCGCCAGACCGGCGAGGCCGGCCAGCACCACCGCGGACGAGTCGGCGTTGCCGCGAGTGCCGCCGGCCACACCCGCGATCAGGGCCAGGTTGGACACCAGTCCGTCCATCGCCCCGAACACCGCGGGCCGCAGCCAGCCTCCGGTGACGTCCGGGTGCTCGTGCGTGATCTCCGGGTAGTCGGGAGCGGCGGCATCTGCGGTCATGACAGGGAAACTAGTCTCCGGACGCCGGTATTTCACCGAAGGACAGGCTCACCTACGTGCGTTCGGAACCCGATGTCGGTGGGCTTTCAGTGACCTCTGGGTCACTCTCCCGACCCGTTGTCGGGTCGGCGTCGGCGGTCTCGGCGTCGGGGGTCTCGTCGACGGGAGCGTCCGGCTCGGGCTCGCGGCCGGGGCGGTACATCGACTCCTCGCGGCCCGGTCGCAGCCGGCCGACGACCACGAAGTACGCCGTGGCGAGCACGAACAGCACGATCGAGGTCCAGACGTTCAGCCGGAGGCCGAACACGTCGTTGGCCTCGACGGTGTCGATGCGGAGGTTCTCGATCCAGGCCCGGCCGGCGGTGTAGGCCATCACGTACAGCGCGAACGCCCGGCCGTGCCCGAGCTTGAACCTCCGGTCGGCCCAGATCACCAGCCCCGCGGTGCCGAGGTCCCAGACGCACTCGTAGAGGAACGTCGGGTGGAAGGTGGCGAACTGCTCGTAGCCGGGCGGCCGCTTGTCGGGGTCGATCTTCAGCGCCCACGGCGCGGTGCTGGGCCTGCCGAACAGCTCCTGGTTGAACCAGTTGCCCCACCGGCCGATCGCCTGCGCGATGACGATGCCCGGCGCCAGCGCGTCGGCCAGCGGCGGGAACCGCAGGCCGTACCGCCGGGCGCCGATGTAGGCGCCGACGCCGCCGAGCGCGATCGCGCCCCAGATGCCGAGGCCGCCCTGCCAGATGTAGAGCGCCTTGATCGGCTCGCCGTTGGCGCCGAAGTAGTTGGCCGGGTCGGTGATCACGTGGTACAGCCGGCCGCCGACCAGCCCGAACGGCACCGCCCAGATCGCGATGTCGGAGACCTGTCCGCGCCGGCCACCGCGCGCCACCCAGCGCTTCTCGCCGATCCAGATCGCCGCGGCGACGCCGAGGATGATGCACAGCGCGTAGCCGCGGATCGGGATCGGGCCGATGTGCCACACGCCCACGGACGGGCTCGGGATGAAGATCGGGACGAAGTCGGTCACTCGCTGCGCACCTTGCCGTCGAGGATGGTGGAGATGTCGTCGGCGAGGTCGGACGGGTCGGTCCCCTCGGTCCAGACGTACGGCGCCTCGTGGCCGGGCACCAGCCCGACGATCTGGGTGCCGTGGTTGACGTCGTAGCCGCCGGACGGCAGCTTCTGGCCCTTCTCGATGGGGACCCCCACCGTCCTGCCCAGCCGCACGATCCGCGGCAGCGGGCCGGTCGCGCCCTCGAACGACGGGTCGAACCGGCCGAGGTACTCACGCAGCGTCGCCGCGTCGTCGCGGGCCGGGTCGGTGGTCACGAACACCATGCCCACCTTGGACCGCTGGGCGTCGTCGAGCCGGGTCATCGTGGAGGCGAGGTTCGCCATCACCAGCTGGCAGATGTCGGGGCAGTGCGTGTAGCCGAAGAACACCAGCGTCAGCGGCTTCGTCGAGTCCTTCGCCACGTCGAACGGCTTGCCGTGGCTGTCCTCGAGAGGTACGTCGGGCAGCCGGTAGGGCTTCGGCAGCACGATGCCGTGCAGGTTGTCCGGGTCGTGCACGCTGACCCCGGACACGGTCCCGTTGCCGCTGCCCTGCGAGGTCCCCCCGCAGCCGGCCAGCAGGAGCAGGGCGCCGGCGAGACCGGCGGCCAGGCGACTACGCACGTCGGACGCCCTCCGCGAGGTCGCGGGTCAGTGCGGACAGCGCTGCCAGTCCGGCCGCGCGGTCGCTGCCGGCGTCGAGGACCCGGCGCACGAACGCCGAGCCGACGATCACGCCGTCGGCGAACCGCGCCACCTCGGCGGCCTGGTCACCGGTGGAGACGCCGAGCCCGACACCGACGGGCAGCTCGGTCACGGCGCGGGTGCGTTCCACCAGAGGTCCCGCGAGCGAGCTCGTCGACTCGCGGGCCCCGGTCACGCCCATCACGGCGGTCGCGTAGACGAAGCCCCGGCACGCCTGCGTCGTACGTCGGAGCCGGTCGTCGGTCGACGAGGGCGCCACCAGGAACACCTTGTCGAGGCCGTGCTCGTCGGCGGCCGCGACCCAGTCGTCGGCCTCGTCGGGGACCAGGTCGGGGGTGATCAGCCCGGCGCCGCCGGCCGTGGCCAGGTCGCGGGCGAACCGGTCGACGCCGTAGCGAAGCACCGGGTTCCAGTAGGTCATCACCACGGTCGGCGTCCCGGTGGCCGCCACCGCCTCCACCGTGCGGAGCACGTCGGTGATGCGGACGCCGCCCTCGAGCGCCATCTGCGCGGCGGCCTGGATGGTCGGCCCGTCCATCACCGGGTCGCTGTAGGGCAGCCCCACCTCGATGACGTCGCAGCCGGCGTCCACCATCGCGGTCATCGCCTCGATGCCGCCGGCGACGTCGGGGAACCCGGCGGGCAGGTAGCCGACCAGCGCGGCGCGCTCGTCGGCGCGGGCCTTCTCGAAGGCGGTGGCGGTGCTCATGCGGACCCGGCGTCGTCGTCGGGCCTCGCCTCGCCCAGCCCGAACCAGTCGATCGCGGTGCCCATGTCCTTGTCGCCGCGCCCGGAGAGGTTCACCAGGATCGTGCTGCCCGGGCGTTCCCGCGCGAGCTGCAGCGCGCCGGCGACCGCGTGCGCCGACTCGATCGCCGGGATGATCCCCTCGGTGCGGGACAGCAACGCGAACGCGTCCATCGCCTGCTTGTCCGTGACCGGGCGGTACGTCGCCCGGCCGGTCTCCGAGAGGTATGCGTGCTGCGGGCCGACCCCCGGGTAGTCGAGGCCGGCCGAGATCGAGTGCGACTCGACGGTCTGGCCGTCCTCGTCCTGGAGCACGAACGTGCGCGCGCCGTGCAGCACCCCGAACTGGTGGGCGTAGATGGTGGCGGCGTGCCGCATCGTGTCGACGCCGTCGCCCGCGGCCTCGCAGCCGACCAGGTCGACGGCTCCGTCGTCGAGGAACCCGGCGAACAGCCCGATGGCGTTGGAGCCGCCGCCCACGCAGGCGACGGCCGCGTCGGGCAGCGCGCCGGTGAGCTCGAGGCACTGCGCGCGGGCCTCGTCGCCGATGCCGCGGCAGAAGTCGCGCACCATCGACGGGAACGGGTGCGGTCCGGCCGCCGTACCGAAGAGGTACGCCGTGTGGTCGACGGTCGCCACCCAGTCGCGGATCGCCTCGTTGATGGCGTCCTTGAGGGTGCGCGACCCGGACTTCACCGAGACCACCTCCGCGCCGAGCAGGTGCATCCGGGCCACGTTGAGCGCCTGCCGCTGGGTGTCGACCTCGCCCATGTAGACCACGCAGTCGAGGCCGAGGTACGCCGCCGCGGTCGCCGAGGCCACGCCGTGCTGCCCGGCGCCGGTCTCCGCGATCACCCGGGTCTTGCCCATCCGCCGGGTGAGCAGCGCCTGGCCGAGCACGTTGCGGATCTTGTGCGCGCCGGTGTGGTTGAGGTCCTCGCGCTTGAGCAGGATCCGCGCGCCGGCGACCTCGGAGAGCTTGGTGGCGTCGTAGAGCAGGCTGGGCACGCCGGCGTACTCGCGCAGCATCCGCTGGAACTCCCCGGTGAACGCCGGGTCGGCCATCGCCTCGCGCCACGCCACGGTGAGCTCGTCGAGGGCGGCCATCAGCGCCTCGGGCATCATCCGGCCGCCGAAGCGTCCGAAGCGCCCCTCGGTGGCGGGTTCGGTCTGGGTGCTCATCGGCGGCCTCAGGTGCGTTGCCGCAGGGCGGGGTGCGAACCGGCCGCGACCAGGTCGGCGACCGCGGCGCGCGGGTCCTCACCGGTCACCAGGGTCTCGCCGACGAGCACCACGTGCGCGCCCTGCTTGGCGTACTCGAACACGTCGTGCGGACCGCGCACCCCGGACTCCGCGACGAGGACCACGTCGTCGGGGATCCTCGGGGCGAGGCGCGCGAACGTGTCGCGGTCCACCTCGAGCGTCTTGAGGTTGCGGGCGTTGACGCCCACCAGCGTCGCGCCGGCGGCGAGCGCCCGCTCGACCTCCTCCTCGTCGTGCACCTCGACGAGCGGGGTCAGACCGATCGACCAGGCCCGCTCGACCAGCGACTCGAGCTCGGGCTGGGTGAGCGCCGCGACGATGAGCAGTGCGAGGTCGGCGCCGGCCGCGCGGGCCTCCCACAGCTGGTAGGAGGTGACGATGAAGTCCTTGCGGAGCACGGGTACGTCGACCTCGGCGCGCACCGCCCGGAGGTCGGCGAGGCTGCCGCCGAAGCGGCGCTGCTCGGTGAGCACGCTGATGGTGGCGGCACCACCCGCGGCGTACTCGCCGGCCAGCCGGGCCGGGTCGGCGATCGCGGCCAGGGCACCCCGGCTGGGGCTGGACCGCTTGACCTCCGCGATGACGCTCACGCCCGGCGACCGGAAGGTCGGCATCGGGTCGAGCGCGTCGGGGGCGCGCCGGGCCGCGAGCTTCAGGTCGTCGAGGGACGTGGTCGCCTGGCGTTCCGCGAGGTCGACGCGTACGCCGTCGATGATCTCGTCGAGAACCGACATCCTGAACCTTTCCCCTGTGGCAGCCTCACTAGACTCTCACGAGATGTGCGACCACCCCGAACCCACCCGTTCCGGAGAGACGACATGAGCAACCCGCCCGGCCCCGGCGACCCGAACGTCCCGGGCGACGACGGCCGCCGGGACGACGAGGGGTGGACCGACCCCTGGGCCACGCCGAGCCGGCCGGCCCAGCCCGAGCCGCAGCCGGAGCCGCACCCCGAGCAGCCCGCCCAGCAGCCGGAGCAGCCCGCCGAGCCGGCTCCCCCGCCGCCGTACGGGCAGCCCTACGGGCAGTCGTACGAGCAGTTGTACGAGCAGCCCTCCTACCCGCAGCAGCCGGGCTACGGGCAGCCGGCGTACGGCCAGCCGGGCTACCCGCCGCCGGGCATGTACGGCTACCCGGCTCCCCCGACCAACGGCAAGGCGCAGGCGGCGCTGTGGAGCGGCATCGGGTCGCTGGTGCTGTTCTGGTGCTGCGGCCTCGGCGTGCTCGGCATCGTCCCGCTCGTGCTGGGCGTGAAGGCGCGCTCGGAGATCCGCGCGACCGGCGGCCAGCAGGGCGGCGACGGGATGGCGCTGGCCGGCATCGTCACCGGGTCCATCGCGATCGTGCTGGGACTGCTCACGATCGTGCTGATCATCGTGGCCATCGCGTCCGGCGACACCGGCGGGGACGGTTTCTCGCAGACCCGGGTGTGACGCTCGCCCCCGAGGGCGCCAGCCGATAGGTTCGGCGCGCACCTGACGGCCACCACCGAAGAGCCGTCCACGAGGGGAGACCTGACGCCATGAGCTACCCGCCACCGCCGCCGCCCGGACAGGGTCCGGACGACCAGTCCGGGGCGCCGCAGGACCCGTACGGCCAGGGCGGCCAGGGCGGCCAGGGCGGTCAGCCCGGGCAACCCGGTGGGTACGGCGCTCCGCCCCCGCCGCCCGGCTACGGCGGTGCGCCCGGCTACGGCTACGCCGCGCCGCAGACCAGCAAGAAGGCCATCTGGGCGCTGGTGCTCGGGATCCTGAGCCTGCTGTGCTGCGGGATCTTCGCCGGCATCCCGGCACTGATCCTCGGCATGCAGGCCAAGCGCGAGATCGCCTCCAGCGCCGGGTCGCAGACCGGGGCCGGGATGGCCCAGGCCGGCTTCATCCTGGGCATCATCTCGATCGCACTCAGCGCGCTCTACGTCGTGCTGTTCATCGTCGGGGCCGCGCCGAGCTTCAACTCGACCTCTCCCTGAGCCTCGCCCACCCCGGTCGGGTCAGGGCGCCAGCCAGGACCCGGCCGGGGTGTTGCGCAGCACCCAGAACGCCAGGGTGAGCACGCAGAACACCACGATCGGCACGAGTGCCTTCCGCGCGGTCATGGCTCGGGGCACGCCGCGCCAGCGGTCCACCATCGTGCGTCCCCAGAACAGCACCGCGAACGGGATCGACGCGACGAAGAGCAGGTTGCTCGACGCCGCCGCGACCACGTCGCCGTTCGTCAGGTCGTTGACGGCGCGGAGCCCGCCGCACCCGGGACAGTAGGTGCCGGTCAGCCACAGCCACGGGCAGTGCCCGTAGCTGCCGCCCTGGTGCGGGTCGCGCAGGTGCAGCAGCACGCTGGCCGCCAGCACGCCGCCGGCGAGCAGCGTCGGTCCCGACATCCGCCGCCAGCGGCTGCGGTGCCAGATCGGCGTGGGCAGCGTGGCGGTCACCGACTAGTGCGCCTCCTGGCGCTCCCGGCGGGGCTCGGCGCCGAGGCCCATCACCTGCAGGATCTTGCCGACGATCGGACCGACCAGGACGCCGATGACGACGCCGGCCCAGAACACCACCCAGTTCTCCGCGATCAGGCCGATCGACCCGACGACGAAGCCGATCAGGATGACCGTGACTCCCGTCCAGGCAGCCGGGGTGTTGCCGTGGTGAGCCATGCGGGGTGTCCTCCTGTGGTCGGTCGCCGTGCGGTTCACATCCTATGCGGCGGCCGGCTCCTCAGGCGGTCGGGTCACGCCCCTCGTCGATGGCCCGCCAGAGGTCCTGCTCCCCCGTCGGCGCCGGGCGCGCCGACGGTGCGTCGTACCGGCTGCCCATGGCGGGCCAGCGCGGGCAGCGGACCACCGCGACCGCGAACGCCGCGGTGGTCAGCACCGCGGCGACCAGCGCGACGACGTACCAGCCGGACACGGACGTGTCGACGCTGCCGGTCGCCCCGCGGGCGACCGCGGCGGCGGTGGCGTCGTCGTGCAGGGTGCCGGACGACAGCGCCGTCGTCAGGACCACCCCGAGGGACGCCGCCGTGCCGATCACCGCGACCACGCGGCGGACCCGGCCGCGCAGCACCAGCAGCACGCCCCACGCCGCCAGCGCGACCAGGGCGAGCGCGATCGCGAGCGGCGCCGAGGAGGAGCCCTTGACGGTCGCCGTGACGGCCACTCCGGCGGCGTCGCCGGTCGAGGTGGCCCAGTCGCGCCCGCAGGCGACGGCGGTCAGCGCGGCACCGACCAGCCCGGCGAGGACGGTCGGGCCGAACGTCCGGTCGCGGTCAGGCATCGGCCGCCAGCAGGACGGTCGCGTCGAAGCAGGTGCGGTCGCCGGTGTGGCAGGCCGGGCCCTCCTGGTCGACGCGCACCAGCACGGTGTCGCCGTCGCAGTCGAGCCGGACCTCCTTGACCCACTGCCGGTGCCCGGAGGTCTCGCCCTTGACCCAGTACTCCTCGCGGGAGCGGCTCCAGAACGTCGTACGCCCGGAGGTGAGGGTGCGGTGCAGCGCCTCGTCGTCCATCCACCCGACCATCAGCACCTCCCCGGAGTCGTGCTGCTGCACCACCGCGGGCACCAGGCCGTCGCGGTCACGCTTGAGGCGCGCCGCGATCGCGGGGTCCAGCGAGCTGGTCGGGGTGGTCATGCCCTCCAGTATCCCGGACCCGCCGAAGCGTCACTCGTGCCCCCGCGAGAGGTCACCCGCGCCCCCGCGAGAAGTCACCCGTGCCCCTACGAGAAGTCACCCGCGCCCCCGCGAGAAGTCACCCGCGCCCTCGCGAGAAGTCAGTTGGCTCCCGGTCCGGGACCGGAGTGACCTCTCGGCGGGACCGGAGTGACGTCTCGGCGGGACCGGAGTGACCTCTCGGCGGGACCGGAGTGACGTCTCGGCGGTCAGCGGAGGGACTGCTGGGCCACCCAGCTGGCGTGCAGGCGGCCGTAGACGCCGCCCTCGGCGACGAGGCGGGCGTGTGGGCCGCGCTGGACGATGCGGCCCTGGTCGACGACGACCACCTCGTCGGCGTTCTCGGCGGTGGAGAGCCGGTGCGCGATGGTGACCGAGGTCCGGCCACGCTGCAGCTGCTCGAGGGCCCGGCCGATGCGCATCTCCAGCGCCGGGTCGACGGCGCTGGTGGCCTCGTCGAGGACCAGCAGGTCGGGGTCGGCGAGGTGGGCACGGACCAGTGCGACCAGCTGCCGCTCCCCTGCCGACAGCGACTCGCCGCGCTGGCCGACGCGGGTGTCCAGCCCGCGCGGGAGCGTGTCGAGCCAGTCCGCCAGGCCGAGCTCGCCGACCGCGCGGAGGATGTCGTCGTCGGTGGCGTCGAGCTTGCCGTAGAGGGCGTTCGCGCGGAGGGTGGCGTCGAACAGGAAGCCCTCCTGCGGCACCAGCACGACCCGCTCGCGCAGCGACGTGAAGGGCACCTCGCGCAGGTCCACCCCGTCGAGGCGTACGACGCCCTCGCTCGGGTCCATCAGCCGAGTCAGCAGCTTGGCGAGCGTGGTCTTGCCCGACCCGGTCTCGCCGACGACCGCGACCCGGGTGTTCGGCTCGATCACCAGGTCGATGTCGCGCAGCACCGACGGCCCGCCGGGGTAGGCGAACGTGATGTCCTCGAAGGAGATCCGCACCGACCGGTGCGGCAGCGGGGTGCCGCTAGCGCCGGGGTCGACGACGTCGGCCGGGGTGTCCAGGATGCCGATCACCCGCCGCCAGCCGGCGATCGCGTTCTGCGCGTCGGTGAGCACCTGGGTGCCGATCTGCACCGGGCCGACGAAGAGCGAGACCAGGAACGCGAACGCCAGCACCTTGCCGGCGGTGATCTGGTCGTCGACGCCGAGGAGTACGCCGAAGACGAGCACCCCGGCGTTCGCCAGCCCGGCGGAGACGCCGCCGAGCGAGAACGAGAAGGCGGTCAGCCCCTGCGCCCGAGTGCTGGCCTCCTTGTAGCGGTCGATGGCCGTGTCGATGCGGTCCTGGGTGCGTTCCTCGATGGCGTACGAGCGGACGGTGGCCGCGCCGACGACCGGCTCGGAGATCTTGCTGAGCATCACGCCGACCTGCTGGCGCACGATGCCGTACGCCGCGGACAGCCGGCGCTGGAAGAACCGCAGCGACAGGAACAGGGGCAGGAAGCAGACCCAGACCACGATCGTGAGCTGCCAGCTGTAGATCGCCATCACGACCGTCGCGATCGCCACCTGCCCGACGCTGACGATCGAGATGATCCCGCCGAAGATCAGGAACTGCGACACCTGGTCGACGTCGCTGGTGACCCGCGAGACCAGCGCGCCGCGGCGCTCGGTGTTCTGGGTGAGCAGCGGCAGGTCGTGCACGTGCCGGAACGCCTTGGTGCGCAGCGTGGCGAGCCCGGTCTCGGCGCTGCTGAACAGCCGGTAGGTCATCTTGTACGACGCCAGCCCGGTGACCACGATCGCCACCGCCGCGATCGCCGTTACGCCGACGGTGAACCGCACGTCGGGCCCACCGGGGGCCGCGACGCCCTTGTCGAGCACCTGCTGCACCGACACCGGCACCACGATCCGGCCGATGGTGGCGAGCACCGCGAAGAACAGGGTGAGCCCGATCCCCTGCTTCAGCTCCGGCGACAGCTCGACGCCGCGGCGGATGGTGCGCAGGGCCGGGGTCTCCTCGCCGGCGGTCTGCAGGCTCATGGCGCGGCCTCCGGCTGCGGCTCCTGCTCGTAGGCGTTGACCAGGTCGGCGTACGCCGGGTTGCGGGCCAGCAGCTCGGCGTGCGTGCCCTGGTCGTCGACGTGACCGTCCTGGAGGAACACCACGCTGTCGGCGAGCGCGATGGTGGCCTTGCGGTAGGCGACCACCACGACGGTGCCGCTGGCGGTGCCGGTGCGCAGCGCGGCGAGGATCCGCGCCTCGACCTCCGGGTCGACCGCCGAGGTGGCGTCGTCCATCACCAGCAGCCGCGGGTGCCGCACCAGCGCGCGGGCGAGCGAGAGCCGCTGCCGCTGGCCGCCGGACAGCGACGTGCCCCGCTCGCCCAGCGTGGTGTCCAGCCCGTTCGCCAGCGCGGCGACGAACCCGTCGGCCTGGGCGGTGCGCAGGGCCGCCCACACCTCCTCGTCGGGTACGTCGGCGCCGAGCGTGACGTTGCCGCGGACGCTGTCGTCGAACAGGAAGGCCTGCTGCGGCACCAGCGCCACGTGCTCGGCCAGGGCGCCGGCGGCGAGGTCGCGCAGGTCGGTGCCGTCGAGCAGCACGCGGCCGTCGTCGGGGTCGACGAGCCGCATCAGCAGCGAGGTCAGGGTGCTCTTGCCGCTGGCGGTGGCGCCGACGACCGCGACGGTGCGCCCGGGCTCGACCTCGAAGGTCACGTCGGTGAGCAGGTCCTGGCCGCCGTCGTAGCGGTACGCCACCCGGCGTACGTCGAGCCGGGCTCCCTCCCCCGACGGGGACAGCCGGCGGTCGCCGTACGCCATCTCGCCGGTGGCGTCGAGCACCTTCTGCACCCGGCCGAACCCGACGACGCTGCGCGGGAACTCGCCCACGAGCCAGCCCAGCGAGCGGATCGGGAAGGCGACGATGGTGAGCAGGTAGCCGATCGTGACCACGTTGCCGGGGTCGGTGAGCCCGTCGCGGACCCGGACCACGCCGACGATCAGCACCAGCAGCACGCCAATGCTGGGCAGCGCCTCGAGCAGCGGGTCGAAGGCGGCGCGGATCCGGCCGGCCTGCACGTTGACGTCGCGCAGCTGCTGCGCCTTGCGGGCGAAGCGGTCGGTCTCCTCTGCCTCGCGGCCCAGGCTCTTGACCACGAGCGCGCCGTCGAAGGACTCGTGCGCGACCTCGCTGAGCTCCGCGCGCAGCGCCTGGGCGCGGGTCATCAGCGGTGACTGCAGCCGCTGGAAGACGATGTTGACGACGATCACGACCGGGAACACCAGCAGCCCGACGACGGCCAGCACCAGGTCGGTGAACAGCATCTGCCCGATCGCGATCACCATCATCGCGACGGTGCCGACCGCCATCGGCAGCGGCGCGATCGGGGCCCAGGCCGCCTCCACGTCGGAGTTCGCGTTGGACAGCAGCTGGCCGGTGGGGTGCCGCTGGTGCCAGGACATCGGCAGCCGGAGGTACTGCCGGGTGACGTCGCGGCGGTAGTGCGCCTGCATCCGGTACTGCATCACGCCGGCCCCGAGCCGACGGGCCACGATGCCGACGGCCCGCAGCAGCGCGACGCCCACGAACAGCGCGACGATCACGAGCAGGCCGCCCGGCCACACGTCGCCGGTGTCGAACGCCGGCAGCACGACGTGGTCGGTGGACCAGCCGAGCACCCACGCGTCCGCGACGGTCAGCGCACCGAACAGCAGGCTGCCGAGCGTCGACAGCGTGAAGATGCCGGGCTCGCGCCGGATCGCGACGCCGAGCACCCGGAACCCGTCGCGAAGTGTGCCCCGGTGCGCGCTGCTCAGGCTGCTCGTCGGGGCGCTCACGGGACCACCCTACGATCGGGCCATGACACCCCCGACGAGCAGCATGGCGCAGCGCGAGCGGGCCGCCCTGTGCGACAGCGCGCTCCAGGCCGGACCGGAGGCGCCGACCCTCTGCGAGGGTTGGGACGTCCGCGACCTGCTCGCCCACCTGCTGGTCCGCGAGCGCAGCCTGCTCGCCGTCGGGATCGCGGTGCCGGCGCTGTCCGGGCTCACCGAGCGCGAGATGGGCCGGGTCGCGAAGCGGGAGTTCGCCACGCTCGTCGGCCAGGTGCGCGGCGGGCCGCCGACGCTGTCGATCTACGGCGCCCCGCGGATGGACCGGCTGCTGAACACCCTCGAGTACCTCGTGCACCACGAGGACATCCGCCGTGCCCAGCCCGGGTGGACCGCGCGCACGCTGCCCGACGCCGACGAGAAGCTGGTCTGGGCGATGGCCCGCTCGGCCGGCAAGCGGCTGGCCCGCTCGGCCCCCGTCGCGGTCCGCATCGAGAACGTCGTCACCGGCTCGAGCGTCCGCCTGTCCGACGGGGAGGGCGAGGTCACCGTGCGCGGCCGGCCCAGCGAGGTGACGCTGTTCCTCTTCGGCCGCAAGACACACGCCGACGTGGAGCTGCTCGGCGCCGACGCCGACGTGGCCCGTCTCAGCGGCACCGCCCTCGGCTTCTGAGCGGGTCCACCGCTTCTAGGGTGGGCGCATGAGTGCCTACCTCGAGCTGCTGCCCGCGGTCGACATCGCCGGCGGCCAGGCCGTGCAGCTCGTGCAGGGCGTGGCGGGCTCGGAGAAGCGCTTCGGCGACCCCGTCGAGGCCGCGCTCAACTGGCAGCGCCGCGGCGCCGAGTGGATCCACCTCGTCGACCTCGACGCGGCGTTCGGGCGCGGGCACAACCGCGACCTGCTCGCCACGATCGTCGGCACCGTCGACATCGACGTCGAGATGAGCGGGGGCATCCGCGACGACGCGTCCCTGGAGGCCGCGATGGCCACCGGCTGCCGGCGGGTGAACATCGGCACGGCCGCCCTGGAGCAGCCCGCGTGGTGCGCCGCCGCGATCGAGACGTACGGCGACCGGGTGGCCGTGGGGCTCGACGTGCGCGGCCGCACGCTCGCGGCGCGCGGCTGGACAGAGGAGGGCGGCGACCTGTTCGAGGTGCTGGCCCGGCTCGACGCCGAGGGGTGTGCGCGCTACGTGGTCACCGACGTGAACAAGGACGGCATGCTGCAGGGCCCGAACCTCGACCTGCTCCGTTCGGTGTGCGCAGTGACCGACCGACCGGTGGTGGCCTCCGGCGGCATCACCGAGCTCTCCGACCTGGCCGCGCTCGCCGAGCTGGTCCCCGAGGGCGTGGAGGGCGCGATCGTCGGGACGGCGTTGTACGAGGGCAGGTTCGCGCTCGAGGACGCGCTGTCGTTGACCAAGGGCGCGGCATGACCCTCGCCGTCCGCGTGATCCCCTGCCTGGACGTCGACGCCGGCCGGGTGGTCAAGGGCGTGAACTTCCAGCGGCTGCGCGACGCGGGCGACCCGGTCGAGCTGGCTCGGGTGTACGACGCGGAGGGGGCCGACGAGCTCACCTTCCTGGACATCTCGGCCTCGCACGAGGGCCGGGCGACCACCCTGGAGATCGTCAGCGCGACCGCGGAGCAGGTGTTCATCCCGCTCACCGTCGGCGGCGGCGTCGGCAGCGTCGAGGACGTCGACCGGCTGCTGCGGGCCGGCGCGGACAAGGTCGCGGTGAACACCGCCGCGATCAACCGACCGGCGCTGGTCGCCGAGATCGCGGACCGGTTCGGCAACCAGGTGCTGGTGCTGTCGGTCGACGCGCGCCGCGCGCCGGGCACCGACAGCGGCTTCGAGGTGACCACGCACGGTGGTCGCAAGAGCGCCGGGCTGGACGCGGTGGCGTGGGCGCGGCAGGCCGCCGACCTCGGCGCCGGGGAGATCCTGCTCAACGCGATGGACGCCGACGGCACCCAGGACGGCTTCGACCTCGACCTGATCCGGCTGGTCCGCCGCGAGGTGTCGATCCCGGTGATCGCTTCGGGCGGCGCCGGCCGCGTCGAGCACTTCCCGCCGGCCGTCGACGCCGGCGCCGACGCCGTGCTGGCCGCGACCGTGTTCCACTTCGGGACGCTGCGGATCGCCGAGGTGAAGCAGTCGCTCGCCGCCACCGGTCACGCGGTGCGCTGACCAGCGGGTCAGTCCAGGCGGATCGCCACGACGGTGACGTCGTCGCTGAGCGTCGGGTCGGCCAGGGTGGCGAGCCCGTCGACGAGCTCGCCGAGCAGGTGGTCGGCGAGCCCGGAGGCCACGGCCCGGAGCCGGTCCATGCCCTCGTCCACGTCGTGCTCGCGTCCCTCGACGACCCCGTCGGTGACCAGCACGACCGTGCTGCCGGGCTCGAGGACCAGGTCGGCGGCGGTCCGCCGGTGCCCCTCGGGCAGCCCGAGAGGGAGCCCGCCCTCCCCGACCTCGGTCACCCGCCCGTCGGGTCGCAGCAGCACCACCGGGACGTGTCCGGCGCTGCACGTCGACAGCCGCCGGGTCGCCGGGTCGACGAGCACCGCGACCGCGGTGACGAACTGCTCGGGGGCGTCGCGGGCCAGCATCCGGTCGGCGTGCGCGAGCACCACCTCGGGTGCCGGGTCGACGGTCAGCAGCCCGCGGATCCCGGCCCGGACCCGGATCATCGTGGTCGCCGCCTGGACGCCCCGGCCCATCACGTCGCCCACGACGAAGGCGAGGCTGCCGTCGGACGTCGGCACGGCGTCGTACCAGTCACCGCCGACGTGCTCCATCGCGTCACCGCCCGGCGCGTAGTGCACCGCCACCGAGAGGCCGGGTACGTCGGGGATCGGGCTCGCCGCCAGGCTGGTCTGCAGGTGCTCGGAGATGTCGGCGACGCGGGCGGCGAGACGTTCCTGCTCGGCCTGCATCCTGCGGTTCAGCGCCTCGACCTGCCGCCGGGCGGTGGTGTCCCAGACACAGCCGATCGTGCCGGTGGGGGCGCCCGCGTCGTCGCTGGTGACCCGGCCGTAGGACTCGACCCAGTGCACGGAGCCGTCGGGCCACACCACCCGGAAGTCGAGGCGGTACGACGCGCGGCGGGCCAGCGCGTCGTTCACGATCTCCATGACCTCGTCGCGGTGGTCGGGGTGGATCATCGCGAGCCAGGTGTCGAAGGTGCCGTCGTAGCCGCCGGGCGGGAGCCCGAAGATCTCCTCGAGCCGGGTGTCCCAGACCACGAGGCCGCTGGCCATGTCCCACTGCCAGCTGCCGAGCTCGGCGGCCTCGTGCGCCAGCCGGAGCCGTCGCTCGCTCTCGGCCGCGGCGGCCTCGGCGCGCGCGACGGCGGTGAGGTCGACCACGCTTCCCTCCGTGCCGGTCGGCACCACCCGAGCATGGCGTGACGGTTGTCGTCCGCGACGCTACACCGCCGGGGCGCGGTCAGGGATGCAGCAACGTGGCCCGGGCCGCGGCCTCGACGAAGTAGGAGCTCGCATGGTCGCACTCGTCGGAGCAACGGCACACCGTGGCCATCACCTGCTGGGCGGGGATGTCCGGGAACTCGGTCACCAACCGCTCGGCCATCCCGGCGAACTCCTGGTCCATTCGGCCCTCCCATGCCCTGGGTCCTGGAGGAGAGTAGCCAACTGGCTGCACGTTCAACCACCGGTCTGAACCGGGTGTCGTCAGCGCCGTCGCGGCAGCAGCACGAGGTGCAGCACCGGGAACGCCAGCACGCACACGACCAGCGCCCCGAGCCGGGCCCGCCAGTCGGGCCGGACCACCCACACCACCACGTTCACGGCGACCAGCAGCGCCACCAGGAGCGAGGTCTCGACCCGCCGGCGGCGGGCTAGCGCACCGGTGTCGCGGCCCACCGGCGTCACCCGTGGCAGCCGGCCGGTGGTGTGCCGGCGCACCGCCTTCGCCCGGGCGGCCCGC
>JABFXA010000087.1 GCA_013361955.1 Nocardioidaceae bacterium | reverse complement strand
ACGACCGAGCCCCGGTCGTGCACGAGGCGCAGGGTGCGCCGCGGCTCCTGCGGCCGGGGCGCGGCGCGCAGGTCGGCGTCGAGCGGCCGCGGCCGGACCAGCACGCCCGCGTTGAGCAGGTCGTCGGGGTAGAAGAGGTGCTTCACCGCCGCGAACAGGTCGAGCACCTCGGCGTCGTACAGGCGGGGCAGCAGCTCGGAGCGGGCCCGGCCGTCGCCGTGCTCGCCGGAGAAGCTGCCGCCGAGGGAGGCGGTCAGGTCGGCCGCGGCCTCCACGAACTGCCGGAACCGCGCCTTCCCGAGCCGCTCCCCCAGCGGGAAGTCGATGCGCACGTGCACGCAGCCGTCGCCGAAGTGGCCGTAGGGAACGCCGTCCAGGCCGGCGTCGCGGAGCAGCCGGTCGAAGCCGCGGAGGTACTCGCCGAGCCGCTCCGGCGGGACCGCGGCGTCCTCCCACCCGGACAGCGCCGGCCGGGCCAGGCTGCGGGCGGCCAGCCCGGCGCCGTCCTCGCGGATCCGCCACAGCGCGGCCTGCTCGGCGGGGTCGGCGACCACCCGCGCGTCCAGGGCACCGGCACCGCGCACGACCCGTTCGGCGCGCGACCGCGCCTCCGCCTCGGTGTCCCCGGTGACCTCGGCGAACAGCCAGCCGCCGCCACGCGGCAGGTCGGGGTGGCTCGGCACCAGGTCGACGATGCGCCGGTCGAGCCCCTCGCAGGCCACCAGCGGCTCCGCGAGCAGGCCGGGCACGGCGTCGGCGGCGGTGAACATGTCGTCGTACCCGAGCACCGCCAGGGCGCGCGCGGGGGCGTCCTCGACCAGCCGCACGGTCGCGCCGAGGGCGACGGCGAGCGTGCCCTCGCTGCCGACCAGGAAGCGGGACAGGTCGCGGCCGTGCTCGGGCAGCAGGTGCTCGAGGGAGTAGCCGGAGACCTGCCGGGTGAACCGGCCGAACGAGGTGCGCAGCGTCGCCAGGTGCTCGTCGGCGAGCCGCTGCAGTGCGTCCGCGTGCCGGCTCGCCGGCTCGCCGGACACGGTGACCGCGTCGAGCGCGACCACGTTGTCGGCGGTGCGGCCGTAGCCGAGCGCGCGCGAGCCGCAGGCGTTGTTGCCGACCATGCCGCCGATCGTGCAGCGGGTGTGCGTGGACGGGTCGGGGCCGAACCGCAGGCCGTGCGCGGTGGCTGCGCGCTGGAGGGTGGCGTGCACGGTGCCGGGCTGCACCGTGGCGGTGCGCGCCTCGGGGTCGACGTCGAGGACCCGGTTCAGGTGCCGGGTGGTGTCGACGACGATGCCGGTGCCGACGGCGTTGCCGGCGATCGACGTACCGGCACCGCGCAGGGTCACCGGCACCGACGCCTCGCGGGCGACCGCGAGGGTGGCGAGGGCCTCGTCGGTGTGCCGGGGGCGTACGACGACCAGCGGCACGACCCGGTACAACGACGCGTCGGTGGAGTACAGCGCCCGGGCCAGGCTGGAGTCGTCGACGTCGGCGACACCCGCGGCCCGCAGGGCCGCGGCGACGTCCGCGCTCACCACAGCTCGACGGACCGCCGCAGGATCCCGGCCAGGTCGTCCTCGGTGGCCTCCTTGGGCGCGGTGGCCAGCAGCCGCTGCTGCTTCAGCGTGCCCTCGACCAGGCCGTCGACGTCGCCCTCGTCGTAGCCGACCGCGCCGATGCCGTTGGGGATGTCGATGTCGCGCATCAGCTCGGCGAGGACGGCGGGCAGCAGGTCGCGCGGGTCGTCGGTGCGCTCCACGCCGGGCGACAGCAGCTGCGCGGCGCGGACGTGCCGCTCGGGCGAGGCGTCGAAGGTGAACCGGAACGCTTCGGGCGCGGTCAGCGCGACCGCCATCCCGTGCGGGACCATCGGCTCGGCGTCCGGGTAGTCCTTCGGGTGGAAGTCCTTGACCCGGCCGGCGATCGGGTAGGCGTTCGCGTGCGGGATGTGCACGCCGGCGTTGCCGAAGCCCATGCCCGCGAACGTCGCCGCGAGCGCCATCTGCCCGCGCGCCTCCTCGTCGTCGCCGTGGTGCACCGCGGTGCGGAACGACGTGGCGAGCAGGCTCATCGCCTTCTCCGACCACATGTCGCCGACCGGGTTCGCGCCGCAGTACGGCACCCGCTGCTCGGGGCGCTTGCGCTCGTAGGAGTCGTACGGGCGCGCGGTCCAGCTCTCCAGCGCGTGGCACAGGATGTCCATGCCGCAGGCGGCCGTGACGCCGGGCGGCTGGGTCAACGTGAGCCGCGGGTCGACCACGGCCAGGGTGGGCCGCAGCCGCGGGTGGCTGATGCCGCTCTTCACGTGCTGCGCGAGCACGTCGAGGACGCACACCGTCGTGGACTCGCTGCCGGTGCCGGTGGTGGTCGGCACCGCGACCAGCGGCGCGAGCGGGTGCACCGGGTCCTGGCCGCCGCCGACCGGCGCGTTCACGTAGTCGAGGAGCTCACCGGGGTTGGTGGTGAGCAGGTTGACCGCCTTGGCGGTGTCGATCGCCGACCCGCCGCCGACCGCCACGAACGCGTCCCACGGCCCGGACTCGCGCGCGAACGCGACCGCCTCCTCCAGGCTCCGGTCGGTCGGCTCCACGTGCGCCCGGTCGAACACCACGACGTCGATCCCGAAGCCCTGCACCTGCTCCGCGACCCGCTGCGGGTGACCGGTGGCCGCGACGCCGGGGTCGGTCACCAGCAGCACCCGGCGCACGCCGTACGTCGAGAGGTCGTGGCCGATCTCGTCGGACGCGCCGGCGCCGAACTTGAGCTGCGGGGCGCCGTAGGTGAAGACCGTCTCCGGGTTCGTGGGTGCCATGCCCCCGAGACTAGTTGCTACGCCACGGTACCCAGCGCGTAGCGGGCGGCGCTGAGAAGCTCGCGGCCGAGGGCCTCGTCGCGCGGTACCCACGCGGCCAGGTCGGTGGAGCCGCCCTGCTCCACGACGTGCGGCTCGACGCCCGCGGACTCCGGCAGCACCTCGGCCTCGAACAGCAGGTGGATGCCGTGGTAGTCCTCCACCAGCCCGTCGTGCCGCGCCCCGACGAAGTGCGTGGCGTGCACGTCGAGCACCCGGCCCGGCTGCACGTGCAGGCCGGTCTCCTCGAAGACCTCGCGGCGCAGCGCCTCGCGCGGGTCCTCGCCGTGCTCGATGCCGCCGCCGGGCAGGGTCCATCGGCCCTCGATGCGGGTCCGCGACGACATCCGGGTGAGCAGCACCTCGGTGCCGTCCGAGCCGGCGCGCGTCAGCACGGCGTACGCCGCGACGCGCTGGCGTCGCGGCGGGCTGTCGGTGGGTCCCCCGGGCATGACGAGCATCCTAGGTGCGCGCCCGCACGACGCACTCGCCCGGCAGCCCTCAGGTCGAGGTGCACGCTACCGCTGGTCGAGGTGCGAGCCCCTGGTCGAGGTGCGAGCCGCTGGGCGAGCCTCGAAACCAGGGAGCGGCGACCACGCCTCTCGGGGCCCCTCAGACGCGACGACGCCCGCCCACGCAAGCGTGGGCGGGCGTCGTCGTGCTCGATCTGGTTCGTGCTGACCAGACCTTCGCCTCGCTCAGTTCTGGTACGAACCGAAGTCGAAGTCGTCCAGCGCCACGGCCTGTCCCCCGGCATTGCCGAAGTCGTAGTCGTAGTCGCCGTACCCGGTGACGGAGTACGCGTTCGCACGCGCCTCCTCGGTGGGCTCGACCCGGATGTTGCGGTACCGCTCCAGGCCGGTGCCGGCCGGGATCAGCTGGCCGAGGATGACGGTCTCCTTGAGGCCGCGCAGCGAGTCGGACTTGCCGTGGATGGCGGCGTCCGTCAGCACCCGCGTGGTCTCCTGGAACGACGCCGCCGACAGCCACGACTCGGTGGCCAGCGACGCCTTGGTGATGCCCATCAGCTGCGGACGGCCCGCCGCGGGCTTGCCGCCCTCGGAGACCACCCGGCGGTTCTCCTCCTCGAACTTCACCCGGTCGACCAGGTCGGACGGGAGCAGCACGGTGTCGCCCTGCTCGAGCACCAGGACCCGGCGCAGCATCTGCCGCACGATGATCTCGATGTGCTTGTCGTGGATCGCCACGCCCTGGCTGCGGTACACGGCCTGCACCTCGTCCACGAGGTGCTCCTGGGCCCGCCGGACACCGAGGATGCGCAGCACGTCCTGCGGGTCCTCCGTGCCCTGGGTGAGCTTCTGGCCGACGTCGACGTGGTCGCCGTCGGCGACCATCAGCCGCGAGCGCTTGCTGACCGGGTACTCCTGCACCTCCGAGCCGTCGTCGGGGGTGACCAGGACCTTCTTGGCCTTCTCGGTCTCCTCGATCTCGACCCGGCCGGCCGCCTCGGTGATCGGGGCACGGCCCTTGGGCTGCCGCGCCTCGAACAGCTCCACCACGCGGGGCAGACCCTGCGTGATGTCGTCGGCCGAGGCCACACCACCGGTGTGGAAGGTACGCATGGTCAGCTGCGTGCCCGGCTCACCGATCGACTGCGCCGCGATGATGCCGACGGCCTCGCCGATGTCCACCAGCTTGCCGGTGGCCAGGGAGCGGCCGTAGCACTTCGCGCAGGTGCCGGTGCGGGCGTCGCAGGTCAGCACGGAGCGGACCTTGACCTCGCTGATGCCGGCCGCGATCAGCTCGTCGATCTTCACGTCGCCGAGGTCCGAGCCGGCCCCCGCGAGCACCTCGCCCGTCTCCGGGTGGGTGACGTCGACCGCCGCCGACCGCGCGTACGCCGCCGTCTCGGCGTTCTCGTCCTTGACCACGCGACCGTCATCGAGGACCTGGCCGATGCGCTTGGGCAGACCGCGCTCGGTGCCGCAGTCGAACTCGCGGATGATGACGTCCTGCGACACGTCGACGAGTCGACGGGTCAGGTAGCCGGAGTCCGCCGTCCGCAGCGCGGTGTCGGCCAGACCCTTCCGGGCACCGTGCGTCGCGATGAAGTACTCGAGCACCGTGAGGCCCTCACGGAAGTTCGACTTGATCGGACGCGGGATGATGTCGCCCTTCGGGTTGGCCACCAGACCACGCATCGCGGCGATCTGACGGACCTGCATCATGTTTCCGCGGGCACCGGAGTGCACCATCATGTAGATCGGGTTCGACTTGTCGAACGTGGTCTCGAGCTCGTCGGCCACCTTGTTCGACGCCTGCGTCCAGATCTCGATGAGCTCCTGGCGCCGCTCGTCGTCGGTGATCAGACCGCGCTCGAACTGCTTCTGCACCTTGGCGGCCTGGCCCTCGAACTCCTCGAGGATCTCGCCCTTGCGCTCGGGCGTCACGACGTCCTCGATGGAGACCGTCACGCCGGACCGGGTGGCCCAGTGGAAACCGGTGTCCTTGAGGGCGTCGAGCGCCGCGGCGACCTCGACCTTGGAGTAGCGCTCCGCGAGGTCGTTGACGATGACGCCGAGCTGCTTCTTGCCCACCTCGTAGTTCACGAAGGCGTAGTCGGCGGGCAGCGTCTCGTTGAACAGCGCCCGGCCGAGGGTGGTCTCGAGGGTCAGCGGCTGACCCTCCTCCCAGCCCTCGGGCAGCGGGGTGCCCAGCGGCGGCACGACCTGCGGGAACCGGATCTTGACCTTGGCCTGCAGCGAGAGCTCGCCCCGGTCGAAGGCCATCACGGCCTCCGAGGTCGAGCTGAACACCCGGCCGTCGCCCGGCAGCTCCTGGTCGACCTCACGGGTGAGGAAGAACAGGCCGATGATCATGTCCTGCGTCGGCATGGTCACCGGGCGGCCGTCGGACGGCTTGAGGATGTTGTTGGTCGACAGCATCAGGATCCGGGCCTCGGCCTGCGCCTCGGCCGACAGCGGCAGGTGCACCGCCATCTGGTC
>JABFXA010000377.1 GCA_013361955.1 Nocardioidaceae bacterium | reverse complement strand
CCGGTCGGCCCGATCGACGCCCGGTCGGCCGCGCGGTTCGCGGCCCGGGTGGCCTCGACGGTGACCGCGGTGCGGGCCGGCGACCGGGCCGCCGCGAACCGTCCCGAGCCCGCCCTGCGCGCGGCCGAGCCGACCACCCCGGCGTCGACGCTGGCCACCCTGCGGGAGGCGGTCGAGGCCGGGTCGAGCGTGTGGATCGGATACGTCGACAACGCCGGCGCGACCGTCGAGCGCGTCGTCGACCCGGTGCGGGTGGAGGCCGGCTGGCTCAGCGCCTACGACCACCGCACCGAGGACGTGCGGTCCTTCGCCGTGCACCGGATCACCGGCGTGCGGCGGCTGCCCGCGTGAGCTAGCGGCGGCAGACCTGGGTGCCCGCCGCGTGGTCGTGCAGCGCCTGACGACGCGGGTCCCACAGCGGCCAGAGGTAGTTGAGCAGCGTGTAGATCCAGCTGAACAGGCCGACGACCGGGAAGATCCCGACGATCGAGCCGGCGTAGCGCACCACCCAGCGGATCAGCACCGTCCGCCACGGCAGCACACCCGGGCGGGACCGGAGCCGCACCTCGATGCCGAACAGCATCTTGCCCGGGGTCGCGTTGAAGCCCTTGAGGAAGCCGACGTGGTAAAGGAAGGACACCACCCAGCCGATCACCACCAACGCGACCAGGGCGCTGCCGGCCGCCTGCAGGAGACCGGTCGGGTCGGGGGTCTCCGCTCCGGCCTGCACGGCGCTGACCACCTGCTCGACGTAGGAGCGGTAGGCGGCCATCACCCGCTCGACGAACACCCAACCGAAGGCCAGCGTCAGGGTCCGCACGATGATGCCGTCGACCCAGGCGGCGCGCGCCCGCCGCCACCAGCCGGAGAGCTCCTGGCCGTCGTCGGTGGTCAGCCGGCTCTGCGCCTGCGCCATCGCCGCGATCTGCTCGGGCGTGGCCATCCGGGACAGCCGCTCGGCCTGCGCGACCGCGCGGGCGTGCTGCTCGGCGGCGAGCTCGGCCTGCCAGGACTGCCGCTCGGCCTTCTTCGCGGGACGGGTCCGGCCGGTCCACTCGCTGCCGTCCCAGTAGCGGACGGTGGTCGGGAACGCCGGGTTCGCGGGTGCGGGATCGCGGTACCAGCCGGGTGCGCGGGTCGCCGACGTCTCCCCCTGAATGTCGGTCACGCGGGAACTGTAAAGGGATTCGGGACACGCCGTACCAGGAACGGGCAGATCGCCGCATTCGGGTCCCCCGTGCGCATTCCACGTGGGACCCTGGAGACTGTCTGTCCAGAAAACTGTCCGGACTCGTGAGGATGGGAGAACGGTGAGCGAGCTCCGCACGGAGCGGACCAGGACCAGCGCCGAGGTGGTGGTCGCGCGGCAGCCGATCGTCACCCGGGACCGCGAGGTCGTGGGGTTCGAGCTGCTGTACCGTCCAGCCCCCGACGCGACCGCGGCCGGCACGGACGTCGACGGCGAGATGATGACCGCCGCGGTGGTGCTCAGCACCCTGACCATCGGCGTCGACCAGCTGGTGGCGAGCAAGAAGATGTTCTGCAACGCCGAGCGCGGCGTGCTGCTCGGCGAGACGCCGGTGACGCTGCCGCCGCACCGCACCGTCATCGAGGTGCTGGAGTCGGTGCGCGTCGACGACGAGACCGTGCAGGGCTGCGCGGCGCTGAAGGAGCAGGGCTTCGCGGTCGCGCTCGACGACTTCGTCTGGTTCGACGGCGCGGAGCGGCTGCTGGAGCTCGCCGACGTCGTGAAGATCGACCTGATGGCAACCTCCCGCGACGACGTGCTCTCGCTGGTGGAGCGGTGCCGCCCGTACGACGTACGCCTGCTCGCCGAGAAGTGCGAGACCGACGACGACGTGAGCTGGGCCGCGGAGGTCGGGTTCGAGCTGTTCCAGGGCTACGCGATCCAGCGCCCCGAGGTCATCCGCGGCACCACGATCGCGCCGTCCGCGCTGACCCAGGTGCAGCTGGCGATGACGCTGCTCACCGACGACCTCGACTTCGACGAGATCGAGGACATCCTCCGGCGCGAGCCGGGCCTGGTGCTCCAGGTGCTGCAGCTGGCGTCGGTCGGCAGCCACCGGGGGATGCGCCGGCAGGTGCGCACCGTGCGCGAGGCGCTGGTGCTGCTGGGCACCACCCGGATCCGGCAGTGGGTGGCCCTGACCATCCTCGGCGGCCAGAAGGGCGGCCGCACCGACGCGCTCGCCACCGCGCTCGTGCGGGCCCGGATGTGTGAGCTCGCGGCGGCCGACGCCGGCCTCGACGCCGGGTTCGCGTTCACCGCGGGACTGCTGTCCGCGCTCGACCTGCTCCTCGGGGTCCCTGTCCAGGAGATCGAGGGCAGCCTCGACCTCGACGACGCGCTGGTCGCCGCCGCGTTCCACGGCGACGGTCCGGTCGGGGCGGTGGTCCGCCGGGTGACGTCGTACCAGATCGCCGTCGACGAGGGCCTCGACCCGGGCGAGGAGCTGGCCGACCTGGACGCATCGGCGCCGCTGGCGTTCCTGTGGGCGATGCCGTACGTCAACTCGCTCGAGAACGCAGGCTGAGAAAGGTCAGCCGAAGAGCCGGTCGGCCTGCCGGCCGCCGCGCGCGAGGAGCGTCTCGAACGCCGAGGCGGCCATCGGCCGGCCGAGGTACCAGCCCTGCACCCGGTCGCAGCCGAGCTCGCGCAGGATGAACAGGGTGCCCTCGTCCTCCACGCCCTCGGCCACCATCCGCAGCCCCAGGGCGTGGGTGAGGTCGATGGTGGAGCGCACGATCGCGGTCGCCCGCAGCTCGGTGACCACGTGCTTGCTGAACGCCCGGTCGAGCTTGATCTCGCTGATCGGCAGGGTGAGCAGGTACTCCAGGCTGGAGTACCCGGTGCCGTAGTCGTCCACGGCCAGTCGTACGCCGAGGTCGTCGAGCGCGCGCATCACGACCATCGCCTGCTCCGGGTCGCGCATCATCGCGGTCTCGGTGATCTCGATGGTCAGCGCCTCCGGCGGCACCTCGTGGCGCAGCAGCGCGGAGGCGACGATCTTCACCAAGCCCTCGTCGCGCAGGTCGGAGGCGGAGACGTTCACGGCCACGGTCAGGTCCTTGCCGGCCGCCCGCCACCGCGCCAGGTCGCCGAGGCTGACGTCGAGGACCCGCTCCGCGATGGCGGGGGTGAGCCGGTAGCGCTCCGCGGAGGGCAGGAACTCGGCCGGCGACAGCCGGCCGCGCCGCGGGTGGTCCCATCGCACCAGTGCCTCCGCGGCGACGAGCTCGCCTTCGCCGGTGACCACCGGCTGGTACTCCACCGACAGCTCACGGCGGTCCAGGGCGGTGAACAGGTCCTCCGCGACCTCGAGGCGCCTGCGCCGGTCGCCGACCGCCTCGGGCGAGTGGAAGCTGACCGGCTCGCCGGAGGTCTTCGACGCGTACATCGCGGCGTCGGCGGCGAACAGCATGTCGGCGCGGTTCTGCGCGTGCAGCGGGGCGGTCGCGACCCCGATGCTGGCCTGCGCGTGCAGCACCACGTCGTGCAGCTGCACCGGCTCGGTCAGGCTCTCCTGCAGCGCCGAGGCGCAGGCGAGCGCGGCGTTGCGCGAGCCCGCGTCGTGCAGCACCACCGCGAACTCGTCGCCGCCCAACCGGGCCAGCAGGTGCGGGGTCTTCAGCTCCTCCAGCGCCCGGGAGAACCGGGACACCACGGCGCGCAGCAGGTCGTCGCCGGCCGCGTGCCCGAAGGAGTCGTTGACCTCCTTGAAGTGGTCGAGGTCGACCAGGGCGAGCGCGAACCCGTTGCCGACCGCCCACTGCCCGCTGCCCGGCGCGTCACGACCGGCGCCCTCGAACATCCGGTCCAGCTCGGCGTACAGGGCGCGGCGGTTCGCACAGCCGGTGAGCTCGTCGGTCAGCGCCTGCGCGCGGATCGCGGCCATCTCGCGCAGCTGCACGAAGGCCAGCAGGAACCGCAGCCCGCAGCCGGCCAGGGCGAGCAGGGCCAGCACCGAGGGCACGTAGTTCTCGTGCCAGGTCGGCGCGGCGGCGAGCACCAGCACCGAGGTCACGGACGCCACCGTCACCACCAGCAGCGACCGGGTGCCGGGCAGGGCGTTCGCCCGCGGACGGTCGGCGAGCCGGCAGGCGCCGTACGCCATCATCGCCACGCCGACGGCCCACGAGCCGTCGAGCAGGGTGCCGTACGCGTAGCTGCCGTAGGCGAGCTGGTAGGCGTACACGATGTCGCCGGCGCCGAAGACCACGAGGCCGGCCGCCCAGGCCAGGAAGCCGGGGCCGCGCTGCCGGCCCACGATGCCGACCGCGCCGAGGGTGGCGGAGACGACCACCACCGAGCACACCGGGTAGGCCAGGGTCGCCGCCGCGGTGAGCGAGTCGCCCCAGACCCGCGCGATCAGCGGGGCGATCACCCAGCTGGTCAGCGCGGCCCCGGCGACCAGGCCGGTGAGCCCGTCGAGGGCGACGTTCAGCCGCAGCCCACGCAGCTGCTCGCGGAGCGCCACCAGCAGGGCGACGAGCAGGAACGGGTAGGTGCCGAGGTACCCGACGTCGGCCGGGGACGGGAACTGCACCGACGAGGACGCGTGCAGCCCGAAGTAGAGCACGTTGCCGAACAGGTACAGGCACAGCCCGACGGCCAGCACCAGCGCCCAGCGCCGCTCGGTCGGGCGGGCGGCGGCGTAGCGCACCAGCACCGAGATCGGGAGCACCAGGACCAGGTTGCCCAGCACGCCGTCGCGGACCAGGTCGGGGACCGGCAGGGCGGGCACTCCGAGAGCAAGGAGGTACGCAGCCAGCGCCGCGAACATCGCGGCCTCCAGCCGGCCCGGCGCGCGCATCGTGTCCCCCTCTCGACGCGGCGTCGGAACGCCACGGCGCCGTCCCGGAAAGTGCAGCAGACGGGACCGTCGCGGCGCAGCAGAATGGGGCGATTCGTCCGTCCCGTGGGCACGTAAGATGTAGTGATGGACTTTGTTCGTTACGCCGAGCGATCAGCGGGGTTGGTGAACGCCGACCTCGCGGACGCCGAGCACCTGCTGCAGTTCCTCGACGAGCGACGCTGGCTGCACGCGTCGGTGGTCGAGCGCGACGCGGCTGCGCTCCGCCGCTTCGTCAAGGACGTCCGCCCGGTCTTCGAGGCGTCGAACGCCGGCGACGAGCAGGGCGTGGTCTCGCGGCTCAACGACCTCCTCGCGAAGCACCCGGTGACGCCGTACATCGCTGGGCACGGGGCGGACACCGGCGAGGGCCGGTGGCACATGCACGTCGCCGACCGGCAGTCGTCGGTCTCCGAGCTGCTCATCGCCGAGTCGCTGATGGGGCTCTCCACGCTGGTGTGCGACCTCGGCGCGACCCGACTCGGGGTGTGTGACGCGAACAACTGCGACAACGTCTTCGTGGACACCTCCCCCAACCAGTCGCGGCGCTACTGCTCCGACCGCTGCTCGTCGCGCGCCAACGTGGCGGCGTACCGGGCCCGGCAGAAGGCGGCCCATGTCGGCTGACGGCCCGCTCATCGTCCAGTCCGACAAGACGCTGCTCCTCGAGGTCGACCACGAGCAGGCGCAGGACTGCCGCAAGGCGATCGCACCCTTCGCGGAGCTCGAGCGCTCCCCCGAGCACGTGCACACCTACCGGCTCACCCCGCTCGGGCTGTGGAACGCCCGCGCCGCCGGCCACGACGCCGAGCAGGTGGTCGACACGCTGCTCACCTACAGCCGGTACGCCGTGCCGCACGCGCTGCTCGTCGACATCGCCGAGACGATGGCCCGCTACGGCCGGCTGCGCCTCGAGAAACACCCCAGCCACGGCCTGGTGCTGGTCAGCACCGACCGCCCGGTGCTCGAGGAGGTGCTGCGCGCCAAGAAGGTCGCGCCGATGCTCGGTGCGCGGCTCGACGAGGCCACCGTGGTCGTGCACCCCTCCGAGCGCGGCAACCTCAAGCAGGCGCTGCTCAAGCTCGGCTGGCCGGCCGAGGACTACGCCGGGTACGTCGACGGCGAGGCGCACCCGATCGAGCTCGACGAGTCCGACTGGCAGCTGCGCTCCTACCAGCGCGACGCCGCCGACTCGTTCTGGCACGGCGGGTCCGGCGTCGTGGTGCTGCCCTGCGGCGCAGGCAAGACGCTGGTCGGCGCGGCCGCGATGGCGCAGGCGAAGGCGACGACGCTGATCCTGGTCACGAACACCGTCTCGGCGCGGCAGTGGAAGGACGAGCTGGTCCGGCGTACGTCGCTGACCGAGGACGAGATCGGCGAGTACTCCGGCACCAAGAAGGAGATCCGCCCGGTCACCATCGCGACGTACCAGGTGATGACCACGCGGCGGAAGGGCGTGTACAGCCACCTCGAGCTGCTCGACGCCAAGGACTGGGGCCTGATCGTCTACGACGAGGTGCACCTGCTGCCGGCGCCGATCTTCCGGATGACCGCCGACCTGCAGGCGCGGCGCCGGATCGGGCTGACCGCGACGCTGATCCGCGAGGACGGCCGGGAGGGCGACGTGTTCTCGCTGATCGGGCCGAAGCGGTTCGACGCGCCGTGGAAGGACATCGAGTCGCAGGGGTACATCGCCCCGGCCGACTGCGTCGAAGTACGCGTGACGCTGCCGGAGGGCGAGCGCTTCGTGTACGCCACCGCCGAGCCCGACGAGCGCTACCGGCTGGCCTCGTGCACCGCCGCCAAGACCCGGCTCGTCGAGGAGCTGGTCGAGAAGCACCGGGGCGAGCCGACGCTGGTCATCGGCCAGTACCTCGACCAGCTCGACGAGATCGGCGAACGGCTCGACGCTCCCGTGATCAAGGGCGAGACGACGGTGAAGGAACGCGAACGTCTCTTCAACGCCTTCCGGCACGGCGAGATCGACCTGCTCGTGGTGTCGAAGGTCGCGAACTTCTCCGTCGACCTGCCGTCGGCGTCGGTCGCGATCCAGGTGTCCGGGTCGTTCGGCTCCCGGCAGGAGGAGGCGCAGCGGCTGGGTCGGCTGCTGCGGCCGAAGCAGGACAAGCGCTCCGCCCGCTTCTACGCGATCGTCTCCCGCGACACCGTCGACGCCGACTTCGCCCAGCACCGGCAGAGGTTCCTCGCCGAGCAGGGGTACGCGTACCGGATCGTCGACGCGGACGACATCGCGGCGGCGTGAGCGCGTCCCGCGCTGGATGAGGTGCGAGCCCGCTGGCCTGTCGCCACCAGGGGGACTGTGTCTGGGGGTGGGGGATGGTTGTGGTGACCGGGCGTCTTGGGGTGCCTCGTGTTCGCCTTGGGGGGTGCTCCGGGGGTACGCCGGGCGCTGCGGCGGCGCGTCGCCGACCGCCGTCTTCTGTTTCTGCCTTGGCTTGCGTTCAGCGTACGGCGGTCGTCGCCGCGGCCAAGCCGCTTGACGCGCTCCGCCGCACCCCCTGCGCACCCCTCACTCGGCCACGGGGCATGGGTGTGGCCCGGCCACCTGGAGGGGGTGGTCGGGTCGCACGCGTGCACGTTGCTTAGTTGAGGTGCGGGACGAGGTGTTCTCGGCCGAGCGGGCTGCGCCATTCGTAGCCGGTGTCGGTGCGTTGGTATCGCCAGCCGTGGTGGGTCTTCCGGTTGTGATGGCGTCTACACAGGGGCGCGAGGTTCGCTGGGCTGGTTTGGCCGGGTGGGCCGTGGTCGTCGTAGGGGGCGATGTGGTCGAGGTCGCAGGACCGGGCGTCGGTGCGGCAGCCGGGGAACACGCAGTGCTTGTCCCGGAGCACCACCAGCGTGTGCATCCAGTCCGGTGGGTCGTGCCGGTCCACCGCCTCGGTGCTGGCCATGTCGAGCACCGGTTGGACTCTGACCCTGCCGACCCGTTCGAGCCAGTCGGCGATCAGGGCGAGGGTGGCGGGGCCGAGCTTCTCGATGCTGCCGGCGCTGCCGGTCTCGAGCTGGTCGGCGTCCACGTGCAGGTACAGGGTCGGCGTGCTCACCGGTCGGGTCGGGGTCGGGAGGTCGAGGTCGAGGACGTGCTGGGGGTCGGCGAGCATCCCGAGCGCGGTGGCGCGCCTGGTGTCGAGGGGTGACTGGTCGCCGAGCCGGCCCAACGTCGTGGCGAGGTCGCTGACGGTCTCGTCGAGGCCCTGGGCGTCCAGGGTGTCCAGGCGGGCGTACACGTCCGTGGTCGCGGGGGTGTCGGGGCTGATGTCGAACCAGACCCCGCGTGCGGCCATTGCGTCCTGCTCCCGGGCGCGCGCCTTCTCGGGCTCGAACCGTGCCTCGGCCAGCCCGACGGTGGAGGTGATGGTCTGGCCGGTGAGCCGACCGCGTCTGCCGGCGACGGCGAGGTGGCGGTCCACGAACCCGGCCGCCTCCGGTGACAGCGGGATGGTGTGCTCGGCGGCCTTCAGTGCCTGCCAGGCCGGGAGGGTGAGGTCCTGCACCAGCCGCCACAGCCTGGGGAGGCGGAACCGCAGCTCCAACGTCTGCCCGACCAGACCCAGCGCGGCGTGGTGGCTGATGCCCAGCGCGGCGGAGAGCTCATGGACGGCGTCCTCGGTGACCTCCGGGCAACCCTCGCCGGCCAGCGGCGGGGCGGCCACCTCGCCGTCCAGGCAAGCATCGGCGAGCCAGGCGGCGGCGATGTCGCGGTCGTCGACGACCGGGTGGCAGTCGCAGAACGCCACGACCGCCGCCAGCCGGTTCGCCTCCGCCCGGGCCACAATCCGCTGCTCACGCACCACCGACTCGAGCGCGTGTTTCGCGTCGAGGTCGAGGAGGGTCGCGGAGTCGGACATGGGTCCATCCAAGCAGTGCGCACCGACGGTTTCTGCGCCGAATCCCCTGCTGTGGAAAGGGATACTCCCCATCCGCATGTGGACGATATCCGGCTCGCCCGGGTTGGTTTCGAGGCTCGCGGCAGGCCGCCCGCACCCCAACCAACGGTGACCCGGTAGCCGGACGCAACCCGCATGCCACCCCGCGCCCACCCCTCCCGTTGCTGCGCCTTTCGAACGCAACACCGCGCCGAGGTGACCTTGGTTTCGAGGCTCGCGGTAGCCCGCTCGCACCTCAACCAACGCTGGCGGACTCGCGCACCCGGCGGGCGTGCTCGATGTCCTCGGCTTGTTTGGCGTCGGCTTTCGCGAGGGTGCGGGTGTCGCGGGGAGGGAGCTGGAGGGACTCCTCGGCGGGGAGCCCGGCGCGCAGCTCGCGGGTGCGCTCGATCTCGGTGTCCAGCTCGGCGCCGAAGAGCAGCGCCAGGTTGGTGATCCACAGCCAGAGCAGGAAGACCACAACGCCGGCGAGCGTCCCGTAGGTCCGGTTGTACGTCGAGAACATCGCGACGTAGATCCCGAACAGCGCCGACGCCGCCACCCACGCCAGGATCGCCACCGTCGCACCGGCGCTCAGCCAGCGGAACGTGGGCTGCGCGACGTTCGGCGTCGCGTAGTAGAGGATCGCGACCACCGTCATGACGGCGAGGAGGAGCACCGGCCACTTGGCGACGTTCCAGGCCATCACCGCGGTGCTGCCCAGCCCGAAGACGTCGCCGACCGCCTCGGCGGCCGGGCCGGTGACGACGAGCGCGAGGGCGACGAGGGCGGCGAGCACCAGGGCGACGGCGGTGACGAGAAGGAGCAGCGGGCGGAGCTTCCAGACCGGCCGGCCCTCGCGGACCTCGCACATGCGGTTCATCGCCCGGCCGAACGCGCCGACGTACCCCGACGCCGACCACAGCGCGGTCGCGAGGCCGACGACGAGCGCGACACCGGCCGTGCTCGGCTGGTCGGCCACCGACGTCAGGGTCGGCTCGACCGTGGTGGCCGCGGAGCCGGCGCCGACCTGCCGCAGCACGCCGAGCAGTGCTTCGACCGTCGCGTGCCCTTGACCGACCAGGCCGACCAGCGACAGCAGCGCGATCGCGGCGGGGAAGAGAGCGAGCACGGCGTAGTAGGTGAGGGCGGCGGCGATGTCGGTGCACTCGTCCCGACCGAACTCACGTGCGGCCTTGCGCACCAGGTAGGTCCACGACGTCATCGCCCCGCCTCTGCCCGACCCCCCGGTGCCGCAAACCCGCGTCAGTCGAGCGCGACGTCGGCGACCAGCGCGCAGTGGTCCGAGATCGGCAGCCGGAGCGGGCCGCCAGACCCGCGGCCGATGTCGCCGCGGACGAGCACGTGGTCGAGCTGCTCGCGCGGCCGGCGCGACGGGTACGTCGGCCCGTCGGCGAGCGACCGCAGCCCGGTGACCGACCGCGCTCTCACCGGCCCCATGTTCAGGTCACCGAGCAGCACCATCGGGTCGAGGGCGTCGAGGGAGCGCAGCAGCACCCGGAGCTGACGGACGTTCCACCACGGCAGGAACGACAGGTGCGTGGTTGCGACGTCGAGCCGACCGGCGGGGGTCAGCACCTCGGCGACCAGCCCGACCCGCTGCTCGTCGCGCACCCACTCCAGGCTGCCGTCGCGCCAGCCGTACGGCACCGACAACGGCAGCGCGGGCAGCCGCACCTCGGCCCAGCCCTGCACCGGGTAGCGGCTCAGCAGCGCGACGCCGTACGCCGGGGCGTCCGCGGGCTCGTCGCCGGTGGCCGGCACCCACACGCCGGGGGTCCCGGTCAGGGCCGGCAGGAACCGGTGCTCGACGGCGCCCATCGCCTCGGCCGCCACCGTCGTGAGGTCCGCGTGACCCGACCGGGGCTGGTTCCGGTCGACCTCCTGCAGCGCGAGCAGGTCCGCGTCGATGGACCGCACCGCGTCGGCGAACCGCGCCACGTCGACCTCGCCGTCGCCGGGCGACCGGCCGTTGAGGATGTTGAACGTGGCGATGCGCATGCACGACCCCTGCTCATCCGAGAGACGTGTCGTGCCCGGACGCACGGCCGCCGACCAACGAGCCTACGGGGCCTCGTCGTCGCCTGCCGGGCCGACCGGCTCGGGGGGCCGCAGGTCGGCGAGCTCGGGCAGCCGGCGTTCCTCCACGACGATCCGGGCCAGGTCGTGCACGCGCACGTTGGACTCGTTGGAGTAGCGCCGCAGCACGTCGAAGGCCTGCTGCACCGACAGCTGGTACCTCTCCATCAGCAGCCCCTGGGCCAGGCCGATCAGGTGCCGGCTGCGGACCGCGACCTGCAGCCCGCTCACGAGCTGCGCGGTGTTCATCGCGTCGGCGGCGTGCGAGGCGTAGATCAGAGCGAGGTCGACGTCCTCGGGGGTGAACGCGTCGACCGGTTCGGCGTACAGGTTCAGCGCGCCCAGGGTCTCGGTCTCGGTGGCCAGCCGGATGCTGAGCACCGAGCCGATGCCGGCCGTGAACACGCGGGGTCCCCAGCGCGGCCAGCGGACGTCGTGCTCGAGGTCGTTCGCGAGGTACGAGTCGTCGTCCCACACCGCGTCGAGGCACGGCCCCTCGCTCAGCTCGTGCTGCAGCTGGTCGGCGGTCTCGGCGAGGTCCGAGGTGGAGGCGACCGACATGACCCGGCGTCTCGGCCGGCGCAGCGAGATCCCGGCGTGCTGGCACGCGGGCACGACCTCGACGGCTCGGGTCGCGACGCGGTGGAGGGTTGGTCCCTCCTCCTGCTCGCGCATCAGGTCCTTGCTGACCCGGGCGAAGAGGTTGGCGGCGTCGGTGCGCTCGTCCATCACGTACCAAATCGTCGACAGTGCGACAGTGGCGCTGTTCGGCCTCTTTGCACTCTACGCGCCCCTCGCACGTCGAGCGGTCCCCGACGACCAGCGGTTCGGCACCTCGGTCAGGTGAGCAGGTCGCGCACCCTCGCGATCATCGGAATGCTGGGGAACTGGTCGTTCTCGATGTGCCCGATGAGCATCTGCGCGTACGCGTCGACCTCGTCGGGGGTGAGCAGCTCCTCGATGAAGTCGAGCGTGGTGTTCGACGGGTAGGTCTCGTCGGCGACCTTCGCCATCAGGGTCCGCAGCAGCAGCTGCCGCGAGTCGGGGGACTCGTCCGTCATCGGGTTCTCCGTCCTGGCACAGGGTCCGTGGTCGTGGCCTCGAGGGTTACCCCCGGTCGGGAGAACCCATGCGCCGACACCCGTGTCGAAGGTGAGGCGTTTGTGACGCGGTGTGCTGGGCACCGACTCAGAGAGGGAGCCCACACCGTCGGCAACGGAGGGGTCGATCGAGCGTCGGTCGTGGCTGCCTGCACCCATGGCGCAGATGGACGCTCACACGGACGAGGCACGGACGGCGTGCCGCAAGGAGAGGGAGCGGATGAGCAACGCGACGAGGATCGCTGCCGCAGTAGCCAGCGGCTACCTGCTCGGACGGACCAAGAAGCTCAGGCTGGCGATCACCGTCGGCGGCCTGCTCGCGGGCCAGCGGATCGCGACCAGCCCCCAGGGGCTGCTCAAGCAGTCGTCCGCGCTGATCGAGAAGAGCCCGGAGCTGCAGCAGCTGCAGCGGCAGATCACCGGCAAGCTGGTGGACTCCGCGAAGGCCGCGGCGATCACCACGGCCACGTCCCGGCTGGAGAGCTTCAACGACCAGCTGAAGCGTCGTGGTGAGGATGTCCAGGGCGAGGTCCTCGACGAGGACTACGACGACGAGGAGTACGACGAGGAGGAGCCCGAGGACGAGGACTCCTACGAGGAGTACGACGAGGACGAGCCCGAGGACGAGCTCGAGGACGAGGACGAGCCCGAGGAGGAGCCCGAGGAGGAGCCCGAGGAGGAGCCCGAGGACGAGCTCGAGGACGAGGACGAGGCCGAGGACGAGTCCGAGGTCGAGGACTCGGAGGAGGACGAGCCCGAGGAAGAACCCGAGGAGCAGCCCCGGCGCCGCCGTCGTCCGTCGGCCCGCCGCTCGACCCGCAAGGCCGCGGCGAAGAAGACCGCAGCCAAGAAGTCGGCGGCGAAGAAGAGCACGCGGCCGGCGAGGAAGACCGCCACGAAGAAGACCGCGGCCAAGAAGACCGCGGCCAAGAAGACCGCGGCGAAGAAGACCGCGGCGAAGAAGTCGGCGGCCAAGAAGTCGGCGGCGAAGAAGTCGGCGGCGAAGAAGAGCACGGGCCCGGCCAAGAAGGCCGCCGCCAAGAAGACGACGGCGAAGAAGTCCGCGTCCAAGCGCACCGCGAAGAAGACGGCCAAGAAGGCCGGCAGCCGCTCGCGGTCCGGGAGGTGATGACCGATGGCAAAGGTGGAACCCATCGACAAGCTGAAGGACGTCTCGCAGGACGTGCTGAAGTCCCTCGGCGAGCGGGCCATGGAGTCCGTGACCGACCGGGTCAACGGCCTCAGCGACCACCTCGACGGCATCGCCGACGGCGGCCCGATCCGCAAGGCGGTCGCCAAGGGCGGCGAGGCAGCGGCCAAGGGTGACTCGCCGGTCGGCGGTGCGATCAAGGGCGCGCTGTCCGGCGTGAAGGACAAGGTCACCGGCGGCGGCGGGGGCGGCGGCAAGGGTGGCCGTGCCACGAAGTCCACGAACATCATCGAGGAGATCGACGTCGGCGTACCCGTCCGGCTGGCCTACGACCAGTGGACATCGTTCGGCGACTTCCCGGGCTTCATGAAGAAGGTCGAGAAGGCCGATGCCGCCGACGACAACAAGATCGAGTGGAAGGCCCAGGTGTTCTGGTCGCACCGCACCTGGGAGGCCACGATCATGGAGCAGATCCCCGACGAGCGGATCGTCTGGCAGTCCAAGGGCGAGAAGGGGCACGTCGACGGCACGGTCACCTTCCACGAGCTCGGCCCGAACCTGACCCGGATCCTGGTCGACCTCGAGTACTACCCGCAGGGCATGTTCGAGCGCACCGGCAACCTCTGGCGCGCCCAGGGCCGGCGGGCGCGCCTGGAGCTCAAGCACTTCCGGCGGCACGTGATGACGCGCACCGTGCGGGACCCCGACTCGGTCGAGGGCTGGCGCGGCACCATCGAGGACGGTGAGGTCGTGCAGACCCACGAGGAGGCCCTCGAGGAGGAGGAGCGCGAGCAGGCCGAGCAGGACGAGCAGGACGAGCAGGACTGGGACGCCGAGGACGCCGAGGACGAGGCCGACGAGGGCGACGAGACCGAGGACTACTCCGACGAGGAGGAGCCCGAGGCGTACGACGAGGGCGACGAGGGCGACGAGGGCGACGAGAGCGACGAGGAGGACCTCGAGGAGGAGCCCGAGGAGGAGGAGCCTGAGGACGAGGCGGCGGAGGAGCCCGCCGAGGAGTACGAGGAGCCCGAGGCTTACGAGGAGGAGGTCCCCGAGGACGAGGAGGTCCCGGAGGACGAGGAGTACGAGGACGAGTCCGAGTCGCGGCAGGCGTCCTGAGCCCCGAGACGCTGCCGTCTTGCACCAACGACCCGAGAGGATCCACCGCACATGACCGTTCAGTCCCAGTCCCGTCGCGGGGGCGGCTACCTCGAACGCCCCGCCCCCAGCGGCCTGGCCGACGTCGTCGAGATCATCCTGGACAAGGGCCTCGTCATCGACGCCTACATCCGGGTCTCACTGGTGGGCATCGAGCTGCTCACCATCGACGCCCGCATCGTGATCGCCAGCGTGGACACCTACCTGCGCTTCGCCGAGGCCACCAACCGGCTCGACCTGTACGAGAAGGGCGGCAAGGACCTCACCGAGGCGGTGGGTGACCTGCAGGAGGGTGGCGCCTCCAAGAAGACCAGTGGCGCGATCCGCGGGGCCAAGAAGGCGCTGACCGGTGGCGACGACAGGCCGCGGGCCCGCAAGCGCTCGTCCTCGCGGCGTCAGGAGTCCGAGGAAGAGTGACGCAGTCATACGCTCAGGGGGTGACCGACACGGAGACCGCCTGCTGGGTGTACGCCGTCGTGCCCGCGAGCACGACGGTGCCCGACGCGCTGGACGGCGTCGGGTCCGCACCCGTGCGCACCATCGTCCACGAGGGGCTCGCGGCCGTGGTCGGCGACGTCGACCTCGGCGGCTCGCCGGGAAGCCGTGCCGACCTGCTGGCGCACCACGACGTGCTCGACACGCTGCGCACGACCGGACCGGTCGTGCCGGTGCAGTTCGGGTCGGTGCTCGCCGACGACGGCGACGTCCGGAACAGCCTCCTCGAGGCGCGCGCCGACGTGCTGCACGACCTGCTCGAGCAGCTCGCCGGCCGGTCGCAGCTGAACCTGCGGGCCCGCTACGTCGACGACGTGGTGCTCGGTGAGGTGGTGCGCGACGACCCGCGCGTCGCCGAGCTGCGGCAGCGGACGCAGGGCGCCGACGAGACCACGTCGTACGTCGAGCGGGTGCGCCTCGGCGAGCTGGTGGCCGAGGCGATCGAGCACAAGCGCGACGACGACGCCGCTATGCTGCTCGACCGGGTGCTGCCGCTGACCGCCGGCCACGTGCTGCGGGAGACCGGCGGCACCGACGTGCTCGACGTGGCACTCCTGGTCGACGACGAGCTGCGGGCCGAGCTCGAGGACCTGCTGGAGTCGCTCGCCGAGGGCGTGCACGAACGGATTCGGATGCAGCTGGTCGGACCGGTCGCGCCGTTCGACTTCGCGGGAGGGATCTGAGTGGGACTGATCACCGGCATCCTCGGCCTCCCGCTGGCGCCGGTCCGGGGCAGCGTGGCGATCGCCGAGCAGGTGCGCCGGCAGGCGGAGCGGGACTTCTACGACCCGCGCCGGATCCGCGGCGAGCTCGAGGAGGTCGCCCGGCGCCGGGAGACCGGTGAGCTCACCGACGACGAGGCCACCGCCTGGGAGGAGGAGCTCATCGAGCGCCTGATCGTGAGCCGGAACCGGCCGAGAGAGGACTAGCGTGGCGACGGAGAAGTCCACGGCGGAGACACCCGCCAAGAAGACCCCTGCCAAGAAGACTGCGAAGAAGAGTGCGAAGAAGACCGCGACGAAGAAGGCCTCCGCACCCCGTGCGGCCGCTCCGAAACGGGTCAGCGGCGGTCAGGTGGCGGGCCTTGCCGCCCAGCAGCTGCTCGAGCTGACCGGCAAGGAGGCCGAGGGCGTGACCGGGCTCGAGCGCACCGACGACGGCTGGAGGGTGCAGGTCGAGGTCGTCGAGGTACGCCGGATCCCCGACACCACCGACATACTCGCCTTGTACGAGATCGAGGTGGACGGAGACGGCGACCTGCAGTCGTACCGTCGGCTCCGCCGATACGCCCGGGGAGTCCCGGGAGAGGAGTGAGACGTGACCGAGTCCGGAGCCCGTGAACCGTCCGCGGCCCCGACACGCCGGCCGCAGTTCTCGGTGCCTGCGGGGCGCACCGCGCCCCCGCAGCCCGCCAACCTCGCCGACATCCTCGAGCGGGTGCTCGACAAGGGCATCATCATCGCCGGTGACATCCGGGTCGACCTGCTCGAGATCGAGCTGCTGACGATCAAGATCCGGCTGCTGGTCGCCTCGGTCGACAAGGCCCAGGAGATGGGCATCGACTGGTGGCGCAACGACCCGATGCTGAGCGGCAAGGACAACGACCTCGCGAAGGAGAACCGCCAGCTGCGCAGCCGTATCGAGGAGCTCGAGTCGTCGTCCAACAACCGCAGCCGCAAGCGGGCCGACAGCGCCGATGGCTGAGTCGGGCCGCTACCTGTACGCCGTCACGCGCGGCACCTCCGACGCGCCGGGCACCGGCCTGCGTGGCGCGCCGCTGCGCGACGTCGAGCACCGCGGGCTGGTCGCCGTGGTCAGCGAGGTCGACCTCGACGAGTTCGGCGAGGACGGGCTGAAGCGCCACCTGGAGGACCTCGCCTGGCTGGAGGAGGTCGCCCGCACCCACGACGACGTGGTGCGCGAGGTTGCCCGCCGGGGTGTGGTCGCGCCGCTGCGGCTGGCCACCATCTGCCGCGACGACGACGGGGTCCGTGAGCGCCTCGACGAGTGGCACGACGGGCTCACCGGTGCCCTCGACCGGGTCGAGGGCCGGGCCGAGTGGAGCGTGAAGCTGTACGTCGAGGCGGCCGCGCCCGACGAGCGGCCGGCCGACGAGCCCGCAGACGGCCCGGGCGCCGGCGCGGCGTACCTGATGCGCAAGCGCACCGCCAGCAAGCGCCGCCAGGAGTCCGAGCAACAGGCCGTCGAGCTGGCCGAGAAGCTGCACGAGCTCGCGTGCGGGCGGGCGGTCGCGTCCCGCCGGCTGGCCGCCCAGGACCCGCGGCTGACCGGCCACGCCGGGACGATGGTGCTCAACGGCGCGTACCTGGTGCCGGCCGACGACGAGTCTTTCGCGAGCGCCGTCGAGGCCTTTGCCGAGGGTCGCACCGACGTCCGCGTCGAGGTGCAGGGGCCCTGGCCGCCGTACTCGTTCGCGACCCTGGACTCGCCATGACCGTGACCGCCTCGGGCCGGGCGGAGGCCCAGATCTCGCTGGTCGACCTGCTCGACCGGCTGCTCGGCACCGGCGTGGTGATCGCCGGCGACGTGGTGATCTCGCTCGCCGGGGTCGACCTCGTGCAGGTCAAGCTGCTCGCCCTGGTGTCGTCGGTGCGCGCGGAGATGACCGACGATGGCTGAGCCCGAGCGGCGCCGCCACCTGCTGCCCGAGCGGCTCGAGACCGACGCGGAGTCGGTCGAGCGCGACCTGTTCAAGCTGGTCCTCACGATCATCGAGCTGGTCCGCCAGCTGATGGAGGCGCAGGCGCTGCGTCGTGTCGACCAGGGCGA
The DNA here is from genome assembly GCA_013361955.1 of Nocardioidaceae bacterium. Classification (GTDB taxonomy): domain Bacteria; phylum Actinomycetota; class Actinomycetes; order Propionibacteriales; family Nocardioidaceae; genus Nocardioides_B. Next base: position 3,123 of record JABFXA010000377.1, on the reverse strand, counting down.
CCTCACCGACGAGCAGGTCGAGGGCCTCGGGCTCGGCCTGATGCACCTGGAGGAGGCCATGGAGGAGCTGAAGAGCCGCTACGACCTGACCACCTCCGACCTCAACATCGACCTCGGCCCCCTGGGCACCCTGCTCAGCGACTGACGGAGCGACTGATGGCCGAGTCGGACCGGACCGTGGCGGCAGAGGCGGGCTTCGACGGGGCGACGGTCCTGATCGTGGTCTGCGAGGGGCCGGACCTCGTCGTGCGCGCGCTCAACGCCACCATGCAGGACCTGGTCCCCGGGCGCGAGATCGAGGGCCGGCCGATCGCCGAGGCACTGCCCGAGGTCACCTCCGACCAGGGGGTGGAGCGGTACCTCGAGGTGTTCCACTCCGGCGTGCCGTACCGGTCGCCGGAGTGGCGCACCCAGATGCGCACCGTCGACGGCGACATGGTCGAGGTGATCACCGACCTGACCATCGTCCCGTGGCGGCGCGACGGCGAGGTCGTTGGGGTGGTGGCCACCGGCGTCGACGTCAGCGAGCAGGCGCGCCAGCGGCGGGCCGCCGAGAACGTCGAGGCTGCCCGGCGTACGGCGGAGCTGCGCGCGGAGACCGCCGAGGAGACCGTCCAGGTCATCCAGAGTGCGCTGCTGCCCGACGCGCTGCCGGTGGTGCCGACCGTGGACCTCTCGGCGCGGTACCTGCTCGCGGTCGACAACACGAGGGCCGGCGGGGACTGGTTCGACGCCGTCGTGCGGCCCGACGGGCACGTGGCGCTCGTCGTCGGCGACGTGGTCGGGCACGGCGTCGACGCGTCGGCGGTGATGGGCAGCCTCCGGTCGGTGCTGCAGGAGCGGCTCACCGATGCGGTGCCGCTCGGCGACGCGGTCCGCCGGCTCGACGCGTTCGCGGCCACCTGCACCGAGGCGAGGGCCTCGACCGTCTGCGTCGTCGAGCTCGACCCGGAGACCGGCGACATCGAGTACTGCACCGCCGGGCACCCGCCGCCGCTGGTCGTCTCGTCGACCGGCGAGACGCGGTACCTGGTCCCGAGCGGGGCCGGGCCGTTGGCGACCGGGTGCGAGGTGGTCACGGTCCGCGACCGGATGGAGCCCGACGACCTGGTGCTGCTCTACACCGACGGGATCGTCGAACGCCCGCAGCGCGACCTGGCGCGCGGCACCGTGGAGCTCGCGGAGGTGGCCAGCTCGACCGCGCGCAACCTCACCCTGTCCGAGGGGGCACCCGCGCGAACGGTCGAGCGGGTGTGCCAGCTGACCCTGGAGGTGCTGACCCGGATCGGCGGGTACACCGACGACATCACCCTGCTGGCCGCGCAGCGGGTGCCCGCCATCACGCCGTTCGACCTGGTGCTCCCGGCGCAGCCACGGTCGCTGGGCGACCTGCGGCACGCGCTGTCCGACTGGCTCGCGGCGTGGCAGGTGCGCTCACTCGACGAGATGACGGTCCAGCACGCGCTCGGCGAGCTCGCGACCAACGTCGTCGAGCACGCCTACGTCGACCGCCCCGACGCGGAGCGCACGGTACAGGTGCGCGCCGACGTCGACGCCCGCGGCCGGTTCGTCGCGACGGTCAGCGACAACGGGCGATGGCAGGCGAGCGGGCCGCAGCCGGGTCGCGGCGCCGGCCTCGTGATGGCGCGGAACTTCGTCGGGCAGGTCGAGATCGACCCCGGCGAGGAGGGCACCACGGTGACCGTGGCCCACGAGCTGACCCGCCCGGTGCTGATGCTCGCGAGCGCCGGCACGGGCGGGTGGGAGGTGGTCGAGGAGCCGCCGTTCGAGGCCGCGCTCGAGGACGCCCCCACCCCGACCGTGCGGGTGCGCGGGGCCGTCGACCTCGACGGCGCGGACGCGCTGCGCACCCGGCTGCTGCGGACCCTTCCGCACGGCGGCCGCGAGGTGCTGGTGGACCTGGCCGGCGTGACCTTCCTGGGCAGCTCGGGCGTGCAGGTGCTGCACGAGGTCCTGCGCTCCGACGACGCCGGATTCACGCTGGTGGCGCCGTACGGGTCCGTGGCGCAGCACGTGCTCCAGCTGGTGAAGCTGCCGTACCTCGGCGAGTAGCCCTCACGCCGTCAGCAGCGACCGCAGCCGGGCCGCCGCGCCGTGCGGCCGCCCGTCCCTGGCGGCCCGCACCGCGCGCTCGGCGACGTCGCGGATCTTGACGTTGTGGCGCTGCGAGTACGCCCGCATCAGGCCGAACGCCTCGTCGGCCTCCAGCCCCAGGGCCAGCATCATCATCCCCTTGGCCTGCTCGATCACCGCGCGCCGGCGCTCGAAGCCAGCCACCTCCTCGTCGACGGCCGACTTGGTCTCACGCGCCAGCACGTCGGTCAGGTCGAGGAGGTACCCGTCGAGCCGCACGCCGTCGCCGTTCGACCCACCGTCACCCGTCATCACGACGACCCGCCGCCTTCGTTCGGCGTCGAGGATCCGGCGGAGCACGGCGTACGGCGATCCGCTGCGCAGCGCGGTCTCGGCGACGCCGTCGTCGTCGGGAGAACCGTCGCGGTCGTGGTGGGCGAGCATCAGCGCCGTGCTCGGGCGGACGTCGCCGCGCGCGAACCCGTGCACGGCGTACACCTCGTCGCTCCAGGTCCACTCGCCGTCGTCGTACGAGAAACGACCGACGACGACCGCGGACCCGACGAGGGCATCGGTCGGGGGCACGTCTCGGGTCTCTGGTGACGACCCGGACGTCCGTAGGACGCTGTCCACGGCTCAGTCGGTGTGCGGCCCCGGCCCGCCGGGGAGGGCGGGATCACGGGACGGACGGGTGGGCAGCACGGCGATCTCCTCTCTCATGGCGGTGAGATCTCTGTTCCCCGATTCAGGTTTGTTGTAACGCGAACCGAGTCGTGAAGCAGCCCACGTTTGGCTGGTGGTTGAGGTGCGAGCGGGCTACCGCGAGCCTCGAAACCAACCCGGGTGGGCCGGATTCCGTCCACAGGTCATGGAGGAGAATCACCTTTCCACAGCAGGGGATTCGGCGCAGAAACCGTCGGTGGCCACTGCTTGGATGGACCCATGTCCGACACCGCAACCCTCCTCGACCTCGACGCGAAGTCCGCGCTCGAGTCGGTGGTGCGTGAGCAGCGGGTTGCGGCGCGGGCG
>JABFXA010000253.1 GCA_013361955.1 Nocardioidaceae bacterium | reverse complement strand
GCCCTCCGAGGAGGGCACCCCGGCCCCGACGCCGACCGAGACCGTGCCGGCGCCGAACCCGACCGCGGTCGACGGCGTCAGGAAGGTGAAGCTCAGCGGCGACACCGAGGCGCACAGCGGCGAACCGGACATCCCGTACGTCTTCCAGGGCTCGATCGTGAAGCCCGACGGGTCGACGGTGGCCGTGGACCGGCCGCTGTCGCAGGCCGGCGCGTTCGGCTCGGGCTGGGTCGGCCGGACCAGCCCGGACGACCAGGGCGACACCGACCTGGTGTTCCTCGACGCGGGCGGCAAGGTCACCGACGAGCAGCCGGTGCAGGGCGACCTGGCGTTCTCCGACGACGGGTCGCTGGTCGCCTACGCGACCACCGACGGCCGGCTGATGGTCGCCTGGGACGGCCCGGGCTCCCCCGCGCAGCTGCGCACGCAGGGCACAGGCACGCTCGACCCGGTCGCGGTGCTGGGCTCGCAGCGGTGCGACAACCCGGAGGGCCAGGGCGGCTGCATCGTCTACTACAACCAGCAGTCCGCGAACGGCGACCTGGTGGCGATGACGTCGAGCCGGCACGGCACCGTGGACCGGGTCGGCGACCTGGTGAACGTCGAGGACGTGTCCCCGGCCGGCGTCGCGGTCGGCATGGTGTCGGCCACCGACACCGGCTCCTGCTCGGCGGCGCTGAGCCCCGAGGGCCGGCAGCTGTGGAAGACCTGCGACTACTCCCTCGGCCGGATCAGCCCGAACGGCGACCTCGTCGTCGGCCGGCCGGCGTACCGCGACGGCATCGGCGACGGGCTGGTGGCGATCCTGGACATGGGCACCGGCAAGCCGCTGGTGGAGTTCGACCCGCCGGGCGACGCGTTCGTCAACGAGTCCGCGTGGGACGTGAACAACACCCTGCTGACCATGCTGTACGACGACGGCTGGGCGCTGATGCGCGAGGACCAGGACGGCGCGGTGTCGTCGGTGTCGACCGGACGGATGCCCGGCGCCGCCGAGGAGGTCCCGGTGCACTTCGGCGGGGTCTAGGCGTGTTGGTGAAGCGATCGTCGTAGCGCAGCCGACGAGGGCTTCGCCGACGCGCCTCAGGCCACCACCGTCGTCACCGGCATGGAGGAGTCGGCCGGCAGCCCGAGCTCGGAGGGCTGCCGGCCTCGCGCGACCAGCTCCGAGCCGAGGGCGGCGACCATCGCGCCGTTGTCGGTGCACAGCGCCGGCCGCGGCACCCGGACCCGGATGCCGCGGGCGGTGGCCCGCTCCTCGACCAGCGCGCGCAGCCGCGAGTTCGCGGCCACCCCGCCGCCGACCAGGATGTCCTCGATGCCCTCGTGGGCGGCGGCGTCGACGGCCTTGCGGGTCAGCACGTCGCACACCGCCTCCTGGAAGGAGGCTGCGACCTCGGCGACCGGCACCGGCTCGCCGGAGCGTTCGCGGGCCTCGACCCAGCGGGCGACCGCGGTCTTGAGCCCGGAGAACGAGAAGTCGAACCGGTGCCGCTGCAGGTCGCGCTGCGAGGTCAGCCCGCGCGGGAAGTCGATGGTCACGCTGCCCTCGCGGGCGGCCCGGTCGATGTAGGGGCCGCCGGGGAACGGCAGCCCGAGCAGCCGGGCCACCTTGTCGAACGCCTCCCCGGCCGCGTCGTCGATCGTGGTGCCCATCGGCTGCACGCCGGTGGTCAGGTCGGTGACCTTCAGCAGCGACGAGTGCCCGCCGCTGACCAGCATCGCCACGCACGGCTCCGGCAGCGGCCCGTGCTCGAGCTGGTCGACGGCGACGTGCGCGGCGAGGTGGTTGACGCCGTAGACCGGCTTGCCGAGCCCGATGGCGAGCGCCTTGGCCGCCGCGACGCCGACCAGCAGCGCACCGGCCAGGCCGGGCCCGCTGGTCACCGCGACCGCGTCGACGTCGTACATCGCGATGCCGGCGGTCTCGCAGGCCCGCTCGATCGTCGGCACCATCGCCTCGAGGTGCGCGCGAGAGGCGACCTCCGGGACGACGCCGCCGAAGCGGGCGTGCTCGTCGACGCTGGAGGCGACCGCGTCCGCGAGGAGGGTGTGCCCGCGCACGATGCCGACGCCGGTCTCGTCGCAGGAGGTCTCGATGCCGAGGACCAGGGGCTCGTCGCTCATGGCGTGGATTCTCCCAACCTCATCACGACGGCGTCCGAGCCGTCCCGGTAGTAGCGGCGCCGCCGGTCCACCTCGACGTAGCCCTCGGCGGCGTAGAAGGCCAGTGCGGGCTCGTTCGCGGCGCTCACCTCGAGCATCATCGGCGGCTCGGTGACCGCGGCGAGCAGGGCCCGGGCCAGGCCGCGGCGACGGTACGCCGGTGCGACCGCGATGCGCTGCAGGTCGACCACGTCGCCGGCCCGCCGGGTGACCGCGTAGCCGACCACGCCGTCCTCGTCGGCGACCACCGCGGTGCGGCCGTCGCCGGTGAGCTCCTCGCGGACCGACGCGGGCGACCACGCCTCGGCTCCGAAGACCTGCTCCTCGAGCGCGTGCACCGCGTCGACGTCGCCGGGGACGGCGGGCCGGATCACGACACCGGCTTGCGGGCACCCGGCTCGGCGGCGTCGGGGCGGCGCAGGTACAGCGGCTCGGGGTCGAGCAGCTCGGCCCGTTCGTCGGTGACCACCCGGGCGAGGACGCGGGCGTCGGGGTGCTCCGGTCCGACGGCCTGCGGGAAGGCGTCGGGGTACAGCCGCGCGCCCGCGCCCACCACCGGCCCGTCGGTGGCCACGTCGGCCGGGCGCGAGACGTGCGGGCCGTCGAGACGACGGCCCTGCTCGTCGTACGCCGCCCAGTAGACCTCCTTGCGGCGGGCGTCGGTGGCGACCAGGAACGGCGTCGTGACGGCGCCCTCGTCGACCGCCTGCGCGGCGAGCACGTCGAGGGTGCACACGCCGTACACGGGGATCTGCAGGGTGAGCGCGAGGGTGCGCGCGGTGACCAGGCCGACCCGGAGGCCGGTGAACGGACCGGGGCCCACCCCGACCGCGACCGCCGTGACGTCCTGCCGCGGCACCCACGCCTCGTCGAGGACCGCGGTGATGCCGGGGGCGAGGAGCTCGCCGTGTCGCCGGGCGTCGACCTTCGTCTGCGACGCGACGACCCGCTCGCCGTCGAGCAGCGCGACGGTGACGGCGGGGGTGGCGGTGTCGAAGGCGAGCAGCACGGCGACGAGGCTACGCGGGTGTGAGCGCGTCGAGGGACACCGACCGCCAGCGCTCGCCCACGCCGGTCACGCGCAGGGTGCGCGCCTCGCCCTGGTCGTCGGCGTGCGCGCGCAGGATGACCACCTCGAGCCGGTCGTCGGCCAGCGCCTCGGCGACGCCGGTCCCCCACTCCACGACCGTGACCGACTCGTCGAGCGAGGCGTCCAGGTCGAGGTCGTCGAGCTCGTCGAGGCCTCCGAGCCGGTACGCGTCCACGTGCACCAGCGCCGGTCCCCCGGTCGTCGACGGGTGCACCCGGGAGATCACGAACGTCGGCGACGTGACCGCGCCGCGCACGCCGAGGCCCTCGCCGAGCCCCTGGGTCAGCGTGGTCTTGCCGGCGCCGAGGTCGCCGCTGAGGATCACCAGGTCACCGGCGCGCAGCAGCTTCGCGAGCGACGTACCGAGCGCGCGCGTCTGCTCCGCGGTCTCCGCGGTGACCTCGACGGTCACGAGACCCGGGACTGGCGCCGGGTGGCGGCGGTCTCGAACAGCTCGGCGAGCGCGGCGTTGACCTTGTCGGCCTGCTCCAGGATCACCATGTGCCCGGCGCCGGCGCACTCGACGAGCCGCGAGCCGCTGATCCGCGAGGCCATCTTGCGGCTGTGCCCGACCGAGGTGAGCACGTCCTTCGTGCCGCTGATGATGTACGTCGGCACGTGCGAGAACTCGCGCAGCACCGTGAACTTGTCGAGCGAGTCGAAGTTCGGGAAGAACTGCGCGAGCACCTCGAACGGCGTCGCCGCGAGCATGTTGTCGACGAACTCGACGTACGCCGCGGGCACGTCCTCGCCGAACGCGAACTGGTCGGCGACCAGGAAGCCGATGTTGGAGCCGCGGCGGCGGACCCGATCGACGAGCTCGGGGGCGAGCGCCAGCCCGGCGACGAGGCGCTGGCCGACCTGCCCGCCGACCGCGTCGGGGATCAGCCGGCTGACGATCCGGTGCGTGCGCAGCCCGCCCGCGGTCGTGGACACCAGCGCGATCCCGGCCACCCGCTCCTCGAACACGCCGGGGTGCCGCTCGGCGAACGCCATCAGGGTCATGCCGCCCATCGAGTGCCCGACCAGCACCACCGGCCCGTCGGGCACCAGCTCCTCGAGCACCCGCGCGAGGTCGTCGCCGAGCTGCTCGATCGTGGCGTTCTGCTTGGTGGACCGGGCCGAGCGGCCGTGCGAGCGCTGGTCGTAGAAGACCATCCGCTGCTTGCCGCGGAAGAAGAGGCGCTGGAAGTGCCAGCAGTCGAGGTTCAGCGCGTAGCCGTGCACGAACACCACGGTGGGCTCCGGCTCCTCGGGACGGCGCAGCCGGCGCAGGCCCTTCGGCGGCTGGGTCTTGGCGGCCTCCTCGGCGTACGGCGCCACCTCGTCGACCTCGGCGTGCAGCACCACGCCGTCGTCGGCGAGCACCGACAGCGGCGTGCTGTGCAGGGCGCCGAGCTCGTCGGCCTCACGGGCGCCGGACTTGCGGTTCCGGACGATCCGCCGCTCGGCGATCACCCCCGCGGTGGCGGCGGCCGCGGCGGCACCCAGCCCGGCGGCCGCGAGCCCGATCCACTTGCGCCTCACTGGTCGGTCACCTCCATGCCCGAGGACAGGTACCGGCGGGTCCAGCGCCCGCCCAACCTCGTGACGATCTCATACGAGATGGTGCCGCAGGCCTCGGCCCAGTCCTGGGCGGTGGGCTCGCCGTCGGCGCCGGAGCCGAAGAGCACGACGGGCTCGCCCTCCTCGGGCCGGTCGCCGCCGAGGTCGACGACGACCTGGTCCATGCACACCCGGCCGGCGATCCGGCGCTGCTTCCCGCCGGCCAGCACGGACGCCGTCGACGACGCGTGCCGGGGCACCCCGTCGCCGTACCCGACGGGCACCAGGCCGACCGTCGTGTCGCGCTCCGCGGTCCAGGTGTGCCCGTAGGAGACCTGGTGGCCGGCGGGCAGGTCCTTGACCATCGCGAGGCGGGCGCGTGCGGTCATCGCCGGCACCAGCCCGACCCCCTCCGACGTGATCGCGTCGGGCGCGGGCGAGAGGCCGTAGACCGAGATGCCGCAGCGGACCAGGTCGTAGGCCGACCAGGGCCGCAGCAGCGCGCCGGCGGAGTTGGAGAGGTGCCGCACCTCGGGCTCGAGGCCGACCGCGTCGGCCACCTTGAGCGCCTGCACGAACGCCTTCTCCTGCGCGTCGTTGGAGGGGTGCGCGGGCTCGTCGCTGCACGCGAAGTGCGACCAGATGCCGGTGACCCGGACCGCTCCGGACTGCTCCGCGTCGGCGGCCGCCTCGACGACGTACGGCCAGAGCGCCTCGGTGGCCCCGCCCCGGCCGAGCCCGGTGTCGGCCTTCAGCTGCAGCCGGGCCCGGACGCCGACCGCACGCGCGGCGGCGGCGATCGCCTCGACCTGGCGCACGGAGTACGCCGTCACGTCGACGTCCAGCTCGACCGCGCGGGTGTAGTCCTCGTCCGGGGTGGCCAGCCAGGTCAGGATCCGCCCGCTGTCGCCGGCCTCGCGCAGTGCCACGGCCTCCTCGAGCACCGCGGCGCCGAGCCAGTCCGCGCCCCCGGCCCGCGCCGCCCGGGCGGCCGGGACCAGCCCGTGCCCGTAGCCGTCGGCCTTCACCACCGCCATCAACGCCAGATCGGAAGAG